>NZ_CP139301.1:1016209-1354946 GCF_034092395.1 Prochlorococcus sp. MIT 1307
ATCCCATCGGGTCCAGGGTTACCTGGCAATGCCTTAATTCATCTGAAAAACGGCCCGTTGCTCTCATCTCAGGAACAGAACTCATGATTTCGAAAAACAAATATACAGATTGCTTTAAGCCTTAAAGAATTTCTAGCAATACACTATAGATAGTGTCAAAAAAGTTGTTTATTGAATTCTCACCGCTAGATTCATGGAATAGAGGTTTGGGGCCTGAAGTTTTTATGATCTCAAGAATTAGCCCTGAGTATCTTCCTAAACAAAGCCGAGCAATTGAAACTAGAGCAGGCCTGCATCCTGTTTCTACTCCTGGCAAGCGAGCACATCTCCATTTAGTTACTTCAGAAGGTCAACTGCAAGTACACACCGCACCCTTTAGAGGAAGTTTCTCAGGCGTCCTTAGCGAGGCACTAAGAGCCGCAGGATTAGGAAGTCGAGTAATTGTGGCGCAATTCTTAAAAGGAGGAGTCTCCCAAGGCCCCGAAGGAGCTGTTCAACTATGTGGACGACTGAAATGGCTAAGACCTTCCATCTCCTGCTGTCTAGTTGAGAACGCAAAAGAAAAGTCTTGCATCGAAAACAAATCAAATGAAAGAAATGCCGTTAGAGAAATATGGCAGGTTTGCAAAGAGAACATTCTTGAAGGAATCATCGATCAACTTGTTTTAGACGAAGTGGGCCTAGCCATTGCCCTTGGCTATCTCAAAGAAGATGATTTGATCACCACTCTTGAGCAACGTCCAGACGCTATGGATGTGATCCTTACAGGTCCTGCTATCCCACCAAGAATAATGTCCATGGCTGATCAAGTCACAGAATTACGCTCAGGACACTAATGCTAAAAAACGATCGCTGGATAACCAAACAAGCCAAAGAGGGAATGCTTGAACCCTTTCAAGAATCACTAGTACGACATCTTCAACCAGAGTCCAACAAAAATCCTGTACTTAGTTTCGGATGTTCGTCCTATGGATACGACCTGAGACTTTCCTCTGAAGAATTTCTTATTTTTCGACATGTTCCAGGAACAATAATGAATCCCAAAAGATTTAATCCAGAAAACCTAGAGTCAACTGCCCTCCACCAGGATAAAGATGGAGATTATTTTATACTTCCAGGCCATTCCTATGGACTAGGTGTAGCGCTTGAGAAAATGAAAGTTCCCCCCAATATTACCGTCATATGCCTAGGTAAAAGTACATATGCAAGGCTGGGAATAATAGTAAATACAACACCAGCCGAAGCCAGTTGGGAAGGTCATTTAACACTTGAATTCAGTAATAGTTCTGGTGCTGACTGCCGCATTTATGCCAATGAAGGCATATGCCAATTACTCTTTTTTGAAGGTGATCCTTGTGAAACGACTTATAGTGATCGCAAAGGTAAATACCAGCATCAACCTGAGCGCGTTACGCTCGCAAAGATTTAATCATGAATATTGTTGAACTGGTTGCAACAACTCCAGATGCAGAGAAAACAATGGCATATGTTGCAAGAGTAAGTAATCCTAAAAATCAAGATAATCAAGACTTCACAAAGTTAATTCAATATTGTATAAACCATGAACACTGGAGTGTATTTGAACAAGCATATATGACTTTACAAATAGAGACTAATAGGGGAATTGCAGCGCAAATTTTACGCCATAGGTCTTTTACTTTCCAAGAGTTTTCTCAGAGATATGCCGACAGTACGCAACTTGGAAAGATTCCAATTCCAGAATTACGTCGTCAAGATAATAAAAACAGGCAAAATTCATTCTCTGACTTACCCAGTGAAGTTGCGAATAAGTTCAAATCAAGAATAAAAATTCAATTCGAACAAGCAACACAACTCTATGAAGAAATGATTGAGTCAGGGGTTGCAAAAGAATGTGCGCGTTTTGTATTACCTATTGCAACTCCGACACGAATATATATGACTGGATCTTGCCGTTCCTGGATTCACTATATCAAGCTTAGGACAGGACATGGAACCCAAAAAGAGCATATGCAAATTGCTAATAAATGCAAGAATATTTTTTGTGCCCAGTTTCCTACAGTATCTAAGGCTTTGGAATGGTAGGAATACTCAGCTATGGCTTCTTGGCTTAGGATTTTTAGTAGGACTCTGAGAACCAATTTTCTGGTTAATTGTTTTTTCCAAATTACTAACTTTTCCAGGATTTAATATCATTGGCAATTCTTGATGATTGATCAGAGCGAGTGTTAACTCCCTCAGTTTCTCCTCACTTTGTACACCGATTGCTGTTCCAGCAAAATTACCTTGATCATCAAAGAAATTTAATTGAGGTATCCCACTTACCCCATATTTCTCAATAAGGTCCAACCAGCGATTGTTTTCTATATTCAACAAAACAATGTCAACCTGCTTATCGATTTGACTTTCAATAGCCAAGATAGTTGGTGCCATTTGTCGGCATGCTTCACACCAATCAGCATAAAACTCAAAAATTGTTGGTTTGCCATTTGAAAGCGCAACTTCTGGAGAGAGGGAGTTACGAGCAAGTTGATCAAGAGGAGCCTGTGAGTTTATCCCACCTCGAATAAAGAAAAGCAGTGCTGATAAACCAAATGCGATCAGAAGTAATGCAACTCTTTGGGCCTGGCCAATGGAAGGATTGTTAGTATTAGAATTCATAGTGTGATATTTAAAAAGTTTTGATCGCCTACTAAAAAAATCTCTCTAATTTTATTTTACTAAAAAAAGAAGATCTATCTTAAAAGCTCCATTTTAAATAAACAAACTTGATCTAATAAATAAAATAATTCTCTAAAAGAGAAGCATGTTCCTTGCTAACCCAGGATTTCAGGCAAAGAGCTTTTCTCTTAAATTCAATCTCCAATTTTCTAAAAATTAGCTTTGTTTAAGCTAAGGTCTCCTCAAATTTAACGTTTAATTCACTCTTGAATCAAATGGTCAGCAATGCGATGCATCCTGTTGGCCTTCCAGTAGGCAGCATAAACACCGCAACTTTTGGAACTGATGGAGTCCGGGGCCAAGTTGGTACAGCTTTAACTCCAGCTCTAGTAATGCAATTAGGCTTCTGGGCAAGTCATGTTCTACCTAGGGAAGGGCCAGTACTAATAGGTAAAGACTCACGCCAGAGTGGAGACATGGTCTCTGCTGCGTTAACTGCTGGATTAACTGCTGCTGGTAAAGAGGTATGGCTAATTGGTCTATGTCCTACCCCAGCAGTGCCATATCTAATAAAAAATGTAGGTGCGTCAGGAGGAATAATGGTTTCTGCGAGTCATAATCCACCTGAAGACAATGGAATCAAAATCTTTAATGAGCATGGAAGTAAAATTGATTCAGAACAACAACGTTTAATTGAATCAAGACTTAGAGGAGAATTATCCAATCCAAAAGTTCTCTCTAAGACCACCAATTTTGGAACCACACATCAACGTACAGATCTATTAAATACTTACCAAGAAGGACTGATTTCTTCTGTTGAAAACAAAAAGCTAGATGGCGTCAGGGTAGTACTAGACCTGTGCTGGGGTTCTGCTACTGCTTGTGGTGCAGAAGTTTTTAAATCTCTAGGTGCTGATCTGACAGTCCTGCATGACAAGCCTGATGGGAGGCAAATCAACGTAGGTTGCGGCTCCACGCACCTAGCTCCATTGAGAAAGGCAGTTTTTGAAACTCAAGCCGACATGGGTTTCGCATTCGACGGGGACTCTGATCGAATGCTTGCTGTGGATAGGCATGGCCGGTTAATCGATGGAGATCATGTCCTTTATCTCTGGGGATCAAACCTTCAAGACCATGGACAACTTCCAAGCAACAGACTTGTGGCAACAGTTATGTCAAATTTAGGGTTTGAAAGAGCATGGAAAGCAAGAGGAGGGTTATTAGAAAGAACTCCTGTAGGTGATCAAAATGTACATTCAAAAATGATTTCCACAGGAGCAGCTTTAGGCGGAGAACAATCTGGTCACATCCTCTCCGCCAAACATGGTCTTTGTGGAGATGGATTACTTACAGCACTGCAGATAGCGACTATTTGCCATGAAAAGGGACTCACCCTTGAGCAATGGCGAGATGAAAGTTTTCAGGCTTTTCCCCAAAAGTTGGTAAATGTACCTCTGCCCAACCTCAATGACCAAACAGACTGGGAAAGCTGTGAGCCCATCCAAAAAGCTGTTAATAAGGCAGAAGCTGCTATGGGGGAAGATGGACGAGTTCTTTTACGTTTAAGTGGCACTGAGCCATTAATTCGAGTAATGGTTGAAGCCAAGAATCAACTTGATGTTGATTCTTGGAGCTCACATATAGCTAAAACAATAGAAGAGCATCTTGATGCTGCATAATACGCAAAGCTGAATTGAGCGAAATTAAAACATAAAATCTTGACAATCTAAAAATGATTAATTCTTCAACAATTGATATTCAAGGTTTAATCTTTGCAAGTCAGGCAATGAATGCGAATTGCGTATATATAAAGCTCTATAAACTGGCAAAGAGTTAGCAAGAACATAGTTCTCTCGTTCTGTCTTTACAGGAAAAGGATTCTTCTCTAGCCATATTCCACTAGAGTCTTCAGATCTATTGAAGCATTTACTAAGTTCAACAAGAGAAGTCATTGACTCTATAACATTTAAAATATCACTTTGTATAAATAATTCGCATCCAGGTCCAAGTGATTTGGCCAATGAAATTAATAATCGAGGTTGCAAAACCCTTCTTTTCTTATGACGCCTTTTAAACCATGGATCAGGAAATTGTATTGATACTCTTGCAAGAAAATTAATTGGCAAGTCAGATAGCCAAGAGTCTAAACTTACATTGGCATTGCAAAATATAAATCTTAGATTTTTCAGACCTAGCTGATTCCTATCTCTCTCAGCGGCATCAACCAAAGTCTTACGAATCTCAACTCCAAGATAATTCCAATCAGGTTGCAAGCTAGCCATTTCCAACAAAAACTTGCCTCGAGCAGAACCAATATCTAGGTGCATTGGTAATTCTGCATTCTCAAATAATTCAGAAGGGCCTGGCAGCTCAAGAGGAAGCTGAAAAAAGCTGCTCAGTGGGTTGACATGTTGACGCACTTAGTAAGTTCTAGGATTAAAAAAGACAATGGTATATCTAACTAAAACCTAACAAGCCTTGTAAAAATGAGCACAGGATTGATAATGACCTCTTACGAAGCTAATCAGTGACAGAGCTTTCTTATCGTATTTTTGTGTGGCTTTCCTATCGCCTTGCTGCAACATTTGCTCTTGGAGTGCCTTTAATAATTCTGATTTGGGCTGCATTCCGCAAAGAAGCTTCCATGGTGAGATTGCTATCTATCTACTGGAAGATTTCCAGTCTAATGGCTATCAGCATGCTTCTACTAACTAATCAAAGCCCTATTGGGTATCTAACTTTTTTTATAGCACCATTGTTGATGGTTACCTCAGTATGGTTCTGGGTAGATCTAAATGAAGAGCTAGCAGATCTTCCTCCCTGGCGACCATTGCCCCTAACAGTAAGGCTCTGGCGATGGGCATTAACTGGCTTTGGCGTGATATTTGCAACTCTTTCCTCATTTGCACTCCCTTGCATCAAAACAATTGAAAATACAAAATGCTTTGCATGGATTGAGGCACCACAACTTTTGCACCAAAGTACCGAAAGAATATTCGGGTTCCTATTTGGTGGGAATTGGAACGAACCCTTAGCTTCCTTTATTGGATACTTAGCTTTAGTGATATATGTCATCGGCATCTTGCAATGGCTCCTCGTATATATGCCAAAACATGGGAGAATTGCAGGAGGCTTCTAAAAGTTCTTTATCAAACTTTTTTAAACCCGAGAAAATTTTTATGCTTAAGGAAAGCAAAAGTTTATATAGAAATCATACAATTACTCAATTAAATATAAATTTTAAAGAAGAATTAGAACCCTTTACTTCTTACAATCTTTCAAGAACATCTATACAGCGTCCACAAAGATCTTCATATTCAATATTCTTTCCTACATCTGTGACGTAATGCCAGCAGCGCTCACATTTAACGCCCCGAGCCTTAGCTACTTCGATCAGACCAATCTCGGTCTCTTCAGTCACTAAGACTTCTGCCCAAGGCTCACCTCCAACCTGCAATTGAGAGACTAACAACCAATCATGTAAACAATCAACTTCAGAGTCGCCCTTCTTATTTATCCATTTGAGAGCCTCATCCATAGATTCTAAATTAGGCTCATAGCGAACGGCCGCCTCAAGGCCTGCACCTAAGCAATGATTACTGCGGCAATCTTCTAAAACACGATTAACAGAACTACGTAATTCTCTTAGATCATTAAAGGGCTTAACTAAAGAAGGGTCTCTCCATATTTCAGGAATCTTTGGCCATCCTCGTTGAAAAACTGATTCTTCAAGGACCGTATAAGGCAAATTTTGCCAAATATCTTCTGCCATATGACATAAAACTGGTGAGATAACTCCTGCTAAGTTTTCAATTATAAGAGACAAAACAGTTTGACAACTACGTCTACGTGAGTCAAATGGTGCGCTCACATACAGTCGATCTTTAGCAATATCCAAATAAAAATTTGAAAGATCGACAACACAATAGCTCTGAAGAAGCTGAAAGAATCTAGAGAACTCGTATTTTTCAAAAGCAATCGTAATTTCATCGATGACCTCAGCTGTTCGATGAAGCATCCAACGATCTAAAAGTGGTAATTCATCGATATTAATTTTATCTCTAGATGGTTCAAAGTCATGCAGATTACCCAAAAGATATCTTGCTGTGTTTCTTACCTTTCGATATACATCTGCTAATTGACGCAAAATATTAGAGCCAATTGGAACATCTACTGAATAATCAACCGAACTAACCCAAAGTCGCAACACATCTGCACCAAATGCAGGCTCTTTTTTCTGATTCGAGCCACCATTAATAATTATCGAGGGGTCAATAATATTTCCGAGAGATTTACTCATTTTCCGTCCATTTTCATCTAATGCAAAGCCATGTGTAAGAACAGTTTGATAGGGGGCTTTCCCATTTACTGCAACTGATGTGAGCAAAGAGGATTGAAACCATCCACGATGTTGATCAGAGCCCTCTAAATAGAGGTCAGCAGGATATGTGATTTCCTTTCTTAAATCTGTAACAGCTGACCAACTTGATCCAGAATCAAACCAAACATCCATCGTGTCAGTACCCTTTGTCCACCGTTCTGATTGATTGGCATAAGAAGGTGGAAGTAGCACTGATTCATCTTCTTCCCACCAAATATCTGCCCCATGCTTTGCGACCAAACTCTCAATATGCTCCAAGGTGTCAGAATTTAATAGCACTTCTCCCCCATCTTTTTCATAAAAAACTGGAATAGGAACTCCCCATGTTCGTTGACGTGAAATACACCAATCCCCACGGTCACGAACCATAGCCTCTATACGGTTACGTCCAGAATTAGGGAGCCATTCAACAGTTTTTATTGCCGCAAGAGCATCCTCACGAAAACCTTCTACTGAAGCAAACCATTGTTCAGTTGCACGAAAAATAGTTGGCTTCTTTGTTCTCCAATCATATGGATATCTATGAGAATAGCTTTCTTGTTTTAATAAAGAATTAGCCTCTTTCAGTGCATCAATAATCACTAGATTTGCATCTTTTAAAACATCTAAACCTGCAAATCTACCAGCTTCAGATGTCAGAACTCCTCTTTCATCAACTGGACAAAGAATGGGCAAGCCATATTTAGCACCAGTTTTAAAATCATCTATGCCGTGCCCTGGCGCAGTATGCACTAGTCCTGTGCCAGATTCAGTAGTTATATAGTCTCCTCCTATAACTACTGAACTTGTTCGATCTAACAAAGGGTGTCGATATAAAAGACCATCTAAAAACTTTCCTTTAATAGTGGCTCTAACTGTTAATTTCAAGTCAAGAGTTTGACTAACAATAGATAAAAGTGCAGCAGCTAAAATAAATACCTGACCATTTTCATCTGAGGCAAAAACATATTCAAGGCGATCATTGACTGATATTGCTAAATTGGAAGGTAATGTCCATGGTGTTGTCGTCCATACTGCAATCTTAAGAACTTTCTCTAACTCAGATTTGCTTTGAGGCAGATTTAAATCTTGACTAGAAAGAGCTATTCGTAAATTATCTGGAACCTCTATAGCTGGGAAGGCGACGTAAATACTTGGACTAGTATGACCTTCAGGATATTCCAACTCAGCCTCAGCTAGTGCTGTTCTAGAGCTTGGACTCCAATGGACTGGCTTCAGACCCCTATAGATATATCCCTTAAGAGCCATCTGACCAAAAACATTTATCTGTGCAGCCTCATAATCCTTCTGAAGTGTTAAATAAGATTTCTCCCAATCGCCCCAAATACCCCAGCGACAAAAGCCCTCCATTTGAGAAGAAACCTGTTTAAGTGCATAAGCAGCGGCTTTTTTTCTTAAGCCGAGAGGAGTTAATTGTTCCCTTTCTTTTTTATGAAGAGTTTGTAAAACCTTCAATTCTATTGGTAGACCATGGCAATCCCAACCAGGTACAAAATGTACTTTTCGCCCTCTCAAAATCTGGTACTTATTAATAATATCCTTCAGCACTTTGTTCAAAGCATGGCCCATATGTAAGGAGCCGTTTGCATATGGAGGACCATCATGCAATGTAAAACTTCGGCCTCTGTTGCTTAGACCGAGCCGTAAATCAATTCCTTTCTCTTTCCAAAATTTTTGCAATTCAGGCTCTCTATGCCTCGCATTAGCACGCATGCCAAAGTTCGTTTGCAAAAGGTTTAATGTCCCTTTGTAAGACGGGCGGCGGTCCTCACCCTTAGTAGACGGCTCCTTGGTCACAATCTCGCTTCAGTAAAGCGATTATGAATCCTTTGGGGCACTCTGTCCTTCCAATGTCTTTTTAGGCTGTTGTTGCGAGCCATCTTTTGAGATTTGTAATTTCTCCATTGAATTGCTCTTAGAGAGTTTTGCAGGTGTTAGATCATCACTATTTTCTGGGCGCACCCATTTTTTTTGAATGGTATTAGAACTGGACTTGCGAAAAACAAATTTCATAACACTGCTCCCAATCCCGCCTAATTGCAGAAAACTTGCACCTATCTGCTTGAAGCCAGTCGTCCATCTTTCAATAGAAACAATTCGAAGCTTTTCTTCCTTGCTGAGAAGTTGCCAACGACTTATTGCAACTTCATAACCCAGCCTTCCAATTAAGAGAGCGCCTAAAGAGACTTCCAGGGAGGAAAGAATACTTAAACGGTCATTAGACGTAATAAGCACAAGACCCAACAAAATTGCTATAGCACCCCAAAGAGCATCTCTAGGACGACTAAGCTCTGTTACAAGAAGAGGTAACAGCATTATCGAAAACCCTAGTAAAAGAGCTAAAGCGCCAATAAAAATAGCCAGCATGATTTACCTATACCCTGATCTATTTTGTACGTGAGATTAGAGTTAATGCTGAAGCCCATCTGGCGGAATTGGTAGACGCGCTGGTTTTAGGTACCAGTGACCTAGGTCGTGGGGGTTCAAGTCCCCCGGTGGGCATTTGTTTCGTAACTTGGTTAGGTGTTTGCTTCTTTGCGATAATCACTTAAATCAATGACCAAGGCATTACAGACACCTCACTCAAATGAGTTGTCACAAAAATTTCTTAGTACTGCTGATTGGCAAAAAGTCATTCGGCAATATTTGGACCCTCCTAAGGGATGGAATATCACAGTGGGCTTATTCCTAGGAGGCTATGTCTTAGCTGCACTAAGTATTTGGCAGTGGTATCAAGGTACTTGGCCGTTACCAGTCCTAATCACTTTGGCATTTCTAGCCCTTCATATGGAAGGCACAGTCATTCACGATGCAACTCATAATGCTGCACACCCAAACCCATTGATCAATCAGGCTATGGGCCATGGCTCAGCAATTTTGCTCGGTTTCAGCTTTCCAGTTTTTAAAAGAGTGCATCTCCAGCATCATGCTCATGTCAATGACCCCAAAAATGATCCCGATCACATTGTGAGTACTTTTGGCCCAGTTTGGCTAATTGCTCCACGATTTTTCTATCACGAATATTTCTTCTTCGAAAGAAAGCTGTGGCGCAGATTCGAACTGATTCAATGGGGCTTTGAGAGAAGTTTGTTTATTTCAATTGTGCTTGCTGGAATACATTATGACTTTATGAATGTCATTTATAACCTCTGGTTTGGGCCAGCATTGATGGTTGGGGTGACGTTAGGTATTTTCTTTGACTATTTACCACATAGGCCTTTCCTTTCAAGAAGTAAATGGAAAAATGCAAGAGTTTATCCAAGCAGGTTGATGAACTGGTTAATAATGGGACAAAATTATCATCTAGTTCATCATCTTTGGCCTTCTATTCCCTGGTTTGAATACAAGCCTGCCTATGAAGCAACAAAGCCACTTTTAGATGCAAAAGGCTCACCACAAAGAATAGGCATATTTGAGACCCGTGAAGATGGATTTAATTTTCTATATGATGTACTTCTAGGCATAAGAAGTCACAAAAAACGTAGAAGCAAAATGAGACCTATAGCGAAGCTTCTACCTAACAGTCGTTTAAGGCGTCAGTGGATTGGATTACTTCAACGAACAGCTGTAATACCTACAAGTAAGCGCAATGGTGACTAATCAGAAAGAATTTTAGGTACTCTAAAAAAATTACCTTCTCTTTGAGGAGCTTGATCTAGTAAGTCCTCTTTAATAGTTGATTCAATTACTACATCTTCTCTAACCACATTTACCACTTCAACAGCTCTTGTTGTGGGAGATACGTCTTTAGTTTCTACTTCCTCAAGCTGAGCAACATAGCCAAGAATTTTTTCCAACTGACTGGTATAGATTTCGATCTGATCATCAGGTATTTCTAGGCGAGCCAACTTTGCAACTTTGAGTACATCTTCAGAAGTAATTTTGCTCATGATTGCTTAAGAAAATTAGAAAGGTCCTCCGTCAAGGCAGTTGAGGCTTTATCAAGAATTTCCGACCCATGTTCCGCCTTGGCCAAAAAAGGGTCTGAACCCATGCGACCGTCTGGATATCTAAGGCGAAAATCCTCAGGACCATGAATTGGTCCAACGGGAGCAGGCTCGGGAAGAGGTTGCTGCTTACTTTGCAAGCTTGCCTCCAAATGCAATGTTAATGCAATTTCACTTGGGGTTGCATGTTGTCCTTCTCTTTCACCATAAAGCTCTTTGGCATAAGTAAAGACCGAAGCCGCCATAAACCAATTAACTAACTTGCATTGAAATCTTGAAGCAACTGGAAGCTTTCGATTCAAAACCGTACTGTAAGCCTCCATAAATGCTGCCTTGGCGGTTGCAATATTGCCTCCATGCCCATTAATAACGAAAACTCTTTCAAAGCCATGACTGGCCAATGACAAAACAAGATCATGCAGCAAGGCAAGCAAAGTCGCAGGCTTAAGGCTCATTGTTCCTGGGAACCCAAGATGATGTTCAGCCATGCCAAAAGATTGAGTGGGTGCAACAAGCACTCCGGTTCGACGACCTACCTCCATTGCAACAGCCTCTGCTGTTAATGCGTCTGTTCCGATCGCCCCAGTGGGGCCATGTTGCTCTGTTGAGCCAAGTGGCAAAATAATACCCTTGCAATGTTGTAGATAGTCATCTACTTCTGGCCAAGTGTGAAGATCTAAACGAATAGAAGAAGAATCTTTTACAGGGCCAAGAAAATTGGACGAGATATCAGAAGACATTGCTAAGTAATTCAATCTCAAAGGGTTCACACTCTTCGAGGTCATTGTGAATGATGTCTAGGCCACCTTAAAGAGTAATAGGGAAGATTGGTTGGAGAAAAAGTTACAAATCCACATGAGATTCCCGGCAATGTTGAAATTAGACAAAGAGTTGCATATATAAATACTAAATACTTCTGTAAAATCTTTGACATTTTTTATTACAGTGTGAATCCGCAAAGTTCCAATGAAGTACACAATCAAAAAGGTCCTATCAAAGTAAGAGAATTTCAATATGTCTCCTAAAAGTATTATTGCTATAGATACTCAAACAATGCTGCCAAATTCGTTCTTTTGCCGTCCTGCACAATACGTGGCGCCTGATTTAATTGGATGCATGCTTGTTAAGGAACAAGCAGGTAATAATTATCTATTTGGAATAATTGTAGAAACAGAAGCTTATTCACAAGAAGAGCCAGCCTGCCATGGATACAAGCGTCGAACTTCAAGTAACGAAACACTCTTTGGCAAGCCTGGACATTTTTACGTCTATCTGACTTACGGCATTTACCACTGTGTAAATATTGTGACTGATAAAGCTGACTGGGCAAGTGGAGTTCTATTGCGCTCTATAGCTTTACCAGGGGAGCATGAAAGAGTTGCTTCTGGGCCTGGCTTGTTGGCCAAAAAATTTGAATTAAACAGAACTCATGACAGTTTGCCCATCTCATTAGAGAATGGTTTATGGCTGGCTGGCCGGTCATCAAAGGTAAGTATGCAAAAGATTATTCAAACAACCAGAATTGGCATCTCAGAAGCAAAAGATTTACCTTGGCGTTGGTATCTGCAGAACAGCAGAAGTGTAAGCAAGCGAGCAAAAAATGATCGCACTCCAACCAAAATGAAGGCTTGGAAACCAAGCGAAGGCGATAATCCATGAGCGGCTGGAGTCATCGTCATGTTCTGGATCTTGCAAGTTTCTCCATTGAGGATTTCTCCTCAGTTCTGGAGCTAGCAAATCGATTCAAAGCCGTAATCAATACAGGCACTCGAAAGTTGCCCGCCCTACAAGGAAGTTTAATTGCAACATTATTTTTTGAACCAAGCACTAGGACAAGAAGCAGTTTTGAACTTGCCGCCAAGAAACTTTCAGCGGATGTTCAAACCTTCTCTGCTAACAGCAGCTCTCTAAGCAAAGGGGAAACACCATTAGATACTGCCCTGACATATGTAGCAATGGGAGCCGATATCCTAATCATTCGGCATGGTTCAACAAATGTTCCTGCACAATTAGCTCACTGTTTAGAGAAAAGTGGGCACAAAACTGGAGTCCTGAATGCAGGCGATGGTCTTCATAGCCATCCAAGTCAAGGATTATTAGATCTATATACACTGGCAAAATTTTTCAGCCCTAATAATCCTTCGCCTGAAGCAATTAAAGGCAAAAGAATCGTCATTGTTGGCGATATTCTTCACTCAAGGGTGGCTCGATCCAATCTATGGGCTCTCACTGCCTGTGGTGCAAATATTGTCCTATGTGGCCCACCCACTCTTTTGCCTGAAGAATTTACCTCTTTTGTTGATGCCCCACCATCTGGCCAAAAGTATGACCCAATCGTTAAGCGTGGACAAATAACAGTAATGAGGTCTTTAAAAGATGCCTTCCAAGGAGCGGACGCAGTAATAACGCTAAGACTTCAAAAAGAACGTATGCGAGAAAACTTACTTACAGATCTATATCAATACAATTGTGAATATGGAGTAACTCATGAATCGCTCAAATGGTGTAAAGGAAATGTACCAGTTCTTCACCCTGGGCCAGTAAATAGAGGCGTAGAAATGAGCAGTGCTCTTCTGGAAGATGATTCAATTTGCCTAGTTAGGGAGCAAGTAAGTAATGGAATTCCTATTCGCATGGCACTTCTTTATCTATTAGTAACAACAAGGAGTTAAAAAACAACGCAAGCAACACTTAAAAGCGAAAAAAAAGGGTTACAATAATTTAAACCCTTCCAGTAAGAGTCCATATAAAATTCCTATTCTTGCTGAATCAATCAACTCTAATGAAAGTGAATTCCTTTCTCCAAGCTGCCAATTCCTTCGCAATCGAACCATTACTTCCAAAATCAAAACTGTAAAGAATGCACCTACTGGATCCATTAGTGCCAAAGTACCATTAATCATTCCAATAGAGCTACCTAGGAAAAAACCTATAAGCAGAACAATTAAAAGTATTGAATATCTTCTCCATGGATTAATAGCCCAATCCTCTAATCTCTCAAAGGCCTTTCCAAAACTTTTATGTAAATTTGTAGATTGCAGTCTCTTCGTCATGAGGAATTAAGTAGTCAAAGGAAAGAGCTCGTTGACTTTCAAAGAAATAGTAAAAAGAGGTAAAAATAGTCTTTTCTCCTAATTCTTCCAACGACCCTCATAACACTCAACCAAAAAGAGCTTAGATGAAGCAATTATACAGTTAACTCTCAAAACTTGAACTTCAATTTAGAGCGCTCTTTTCGCTCATCTTAGGAATTAGTCTATTGAAGAGGTAATACTCATTCTTCTAAAGCGATGTTTTGTCTATTATTCTTCTTAGGGTTTATTGCTTGGAATGATTAGTCCTACACCCCCCTTGATTTAACAATTAATTTCTTAAGTTTAATAGTGCAAAGAACATTCGATGATGATTGAGGAAATAAGTCCCTTAAAGGGCAGGCGGCTCCTAGTGGCGGCCTGTGGAAGTATCGCGGCAGTAAAAACCCCAATACTTGTAAGCAACTTAATCAAAGCAGGCGCTGAAGTTCGTTGCGTTGTTACTCCAAGTGCTTCACGCCTTGTCAGTCCAGTTTCACTTGCAACCTTAAGTAGAAATCGTTGCTATCAAGATGAAGATCAATGGAGCTCAAAAGAAGCAAGGCCTTTACATATCGCATTAGCAGAATGGGCTGAAATTGTTGTGATCGCACCGCTAAGCGCTTCTTCTTTGTCTCGTTGGAGTCAAGGACTTGCGGATGGGCTTTTAGCAAGTCTGCTAGTGGCCTGTGAATGTCCTGTCATTGCTTCCCCTGCAATGAATACGGGCATGTGGGCAAACAAAGCAGTTCAGAAGAATTGGGCGGCAATTAAAGACAACCCTAAAGTCATGGCCTTATCTCCTTCTTCGGGTTTATTGGCCTGTGACCGCTTAGGGGACGGTCGGATGGTTGATCCAGAATTTATTCAGCTCTCAATAGCTCATTGCCTAGTGAATAAAAGTAAAGACGAGGTACTTAAAAGTGATTGGCGAGGGAAAAGATTGCTTGTCACATCAGGGCCAACTATCGAAGCATTGGATCCCGCAAGGCAAATGACTAATCGAAGTAGCGGGCTGATGGGTGTAATGCTTGCTCAAGCCGCAAAGTGTAGAGGGGCAGAGGTTGATTTAATTCATGGTCCACTGCAACTACCCCACAGCTGGTTAGAGGGGTTAAAGACTCACCCTGTAAAAAGCTCTATAGAAATGCAAACAACACTGACAAAATTACAACCATCTGCAGACGCAATTGCCATGGCAGCTGCAGTGACAGATTTAAGGAAAAAAGGAGGCCCAATATCCAAGAAGATCAGCAAAGAAGCTTTATTGGCTTCTATAAGCCAGGAGTTTGAAGTGGTTCCTGATCTCCTCGCTGAGATAGCCAGTGGACGGCCAAAAGATCAGGCAATACTTGGATTTGCCGCACTAACTGGTAACGACATAGAACTTGAACAACTTGGTAGAAAAAAAATGCAAAGCAAAGGTTGCGATCTTCTAATGGCAAATCCCATTGATCGAATTGGTCAAGGCTTTGAAGAAAATGCCAATGGAGGGATCCTTTTGGGACCTGAAGGGATGGTAAAACCCATGCTTGTAACCTCAAAATTGGCCTTAGCGCATCAATTGCTCGATGCCTTAATCGGGTTAAAGCCAAATTTTTCCAAAAAAAATTAATAAAGTTTTATCTCTTTATAGCTTGCGCCTAAAAACGAAAAAGCATTGGTATCAAAGGAGTTTCGAAGTAAAAGAAGGCATTCATACTATTTAAAGAAGCGACAGGTTGTTGAGAGCTGCAAAAGGCTGGCCTTTAGGAGCATTTGCCCCCTGTAGTATCCCAACTGATTCATTGGGCGGTTTATACCGCAGTCATCTGGCCTTTCGGCTTCTTCTCATGCGATTTCGTCCTTTGCTGGCCTTGGTGCTAGCTTTCTGTCTTACCTTTGCAGCTGCCCCAAACAGTGTTTCTGCCGCGTTCGTACAAGGTCGCGAACGGGGTAATGCCCAGTTTGGCAAGTCCGTTAGTTCAGGGCAAAACGGAGTTTGCAGAACCCTTCCTGCTGGGTCTTCAGGTTCCATCAGCGCTGATGGAAGTTTTAAAGAACTCTGTTTACAACCAACAAAGATATTTGTGAAGGTTGCATCCAACAAGCGCCAATCAGCTGAATTTGTCCCTGCAAAAATTATCAGCCCCCGCTTTAACAGCAGCGTTGACCAGGTCTACGGTGACCTATCCGGCGGAAAGTTCACTGCAAAAGGTGGCATTGATTTCTCATTAATTACAGTTCTTGCTCCTAATGGAGAAGAGTTTCCTTTAGCCTTCTCTGTTAAAGATATGGTCGCAGGTGGAGGCAAGTCCATAGCTCCTGGAGAAGAGTTCACTGGAACAACATCCATTCCTAGCTACCGTACTGGTGACTTCCTTGATCCCAAGAGTCGCGCTAAGGACACTGGTGTTGATTATGCGCAGGGTCTCGTTGCCTTAGGTGGTGATGATGAAGAGCTTGCCAAAGAAAACATCAAACAAGATCTAGGTGGGGATGGCCAAATAACCCTTTCAATAGGCAGTGTGGCTGGAAATGAATTTGCTGGCACTTTCGAGGCTATACAGCCTTCAGATAATGATCTGGGATCGAAAGAACCAGTAGATGTGAAGCTGACTGGCAATCTGTATGGCCGCAAAGCCTAATCAAATTGCTTATCACTATCTCTGTTCAAACCTAACTGAACAGAATTCAATAAAAAAAGGGCCCAAGGGCCCTTTTTTTATTGAAAGAATTTTACTAGCCAATTTTTAGGAATTATGGCCATTGATCTGGGAGAATTTCTCGGAACCCTCAGGCTTGTAATGATCACCAGCCAATCACCCTCTGCAAAGAAAGCAGGAGTCATCGCTCCATATGGAGGAACCCTGGTAGATCTAATGGTCCCGAAGGACCAAAAAGAAATAATCAAAAAAAGCATTACCAAAACATTGGAATGCTCTGACAGAAATGCTTGCGATATTGAATTACTTATTTCTGGTGGATTTTCTCCTGAGCGTGGATTCATGCATCAGGCTGATTACCAAGCGGTTGTTAAAGGACATAGAACAACTTCTGGATATTTATTTGGACTCCCAGTTGTCATGGATACTGATCGCGATGATTTGAAGATAGGAGATCAGGTACTTCTGAACTATAAAGGCCAATCTTTGGCTGTAATGGACATAGATGACAAATGGGAACCAGACAAAGTAGTTGAAGCAAAAGGCTGTTATGGGACAACCTCACTAGAACATCCAGCTGTTCGAATGATTGCAACTGAACGAAAACGCTTCTACTTAGGAGGAAAACTACAAGGTCTAGAACTACCCAAGCGAATATTTCCTTGCAAAACACCAGCAGAAGTAAGAAGTCAATTGCCTGCTGGGGAAGACGTAGTTGCTTTTCAATGTCGAAACCCTATTCATCGTGCACATTACGAGCTTTTTACAAGAGCATTAAATGCAAACAATGTGAGTAAGAACGCTGTCGTTTTAGTACATCCCACTTGTGGGCCAACCCAACACGATGACATCCCAGGGACGATTCGCTTTCAAACTTATGAGCGACTAGCTTCAGAAGTAAATAATCCACGTATCAAATGGGCTTACCTGCCATATGCAATGCATATGGCAGGTCCTCGAGAAGCTCTACAACACATGATCATCAGAAGAAACTATGGATGCACACATTTCATAATTGGTCGTGATATGGCTGGTTGTAAGTCCCATTTAACTGGTGAGGATTTCTACGATGCATATGAAGCTCAAAACTTCGCCAGAGAATGTGCTCCCGAACTAGCAATGGAAACAGTTCCCTCCTTAAATCTTGTTTTTACAGAAGAAGAAGGCTATGTCACAGCTGAACATGCTGAAGCACGTGGTCTACATGTCAAAAAACTCAGCGGGACACAGTTCCGCAAAATGCTTCGCAGTGGAGAAGAAATTCCAGAATGGTTTGCTTTTCGTAGCGTGGTAGAAGTCCTTCGAACCACATAACCGCAATTAATCCTATTAACATCCTTTCATTAGAGAGAAAAGAACCTTGAACAAACGCTTACGCAACGTTGGGCTCTACGTGCTCATAGTGATATTTGTAATCATTGTTGGCACCGCTTTTTTCGATCGGCCAGATCCTGCTACTGCTACACGCTCACTTCGCTATAGCGATTTCGTAGAAGCAGTTCAAGACAATCAAGTAAGCCGTGTACTTCTATCACCAGACAAAGGAACTGCTCAAGTCATAGAAAGTGATGGTGGTCGTGCAGTAGTGAATCTCGCCCCTGACAAAGATCTATTAAAACTTTTGACTGAAAATAATGTTGATATCGCTGTTCAACCAACCCGCCAACCCAGTCCATGGCAACAAGCAGCCAGCAGTCTGCTTTTTCCCATTTTGCTACTAGGAGGTCTGTTTTTTCTGTTCCGTAGGGCACAAGGCAATGGAGGTGGAGGCAACCCCGCAATGAATTTTGGGAAGAGTAAAGCTCGTTTGCAAATGGAGCCATCTACTCAAGTTACGTTTGGAGATGTCGCTGGAATAGAAGGGGCCAAACTAGAACTTACTGAAGTAGTTGATTTCCTCAAAAACCCTGATCGTTTCACTGCTGTTGGTGCAAAGATACCTAAAGGAGTACTTCTTGTCGGCCCTCCTGGTACTGGTAAAACTCTCCTTGCAAAGGCAGTTGCTGGAGAAGCAGCAGTACCTTTCTTTTCAATATCTGGCTCCGAATTTGTTGAAATGTTTGTGGGTGTTGGTGCGAGCAGGGTACGTGATCTTTTTGAGCAAGCAAAAAAAAATGCTCCCTGCATAGTTTTTATTGATGAAATCGATGCTGTCGGTCGTCAACGTGGTGCAGGTCTAGGTGGCGGCAATGACGAAAGGGAACAAACCCTGAACCAACTCCTCACTGAAATGGATGGGTTTGAAGGTAATTCAGGCATCATTATTGTTGCTGCCACCAACAGACCTGATGTACTTGACGCGGCACTCATGCGACCAGGCAGATTCGATCGTCAAGTTGTAGTAGACAGACCTGACTATTCCGGCCGACTACAAATACTCAAAGTTCATGCTCGCGACAAAACACTCTCAAAAGATGTTGATCTTGATAAAGTGGCACGTAGAACACCTGGTTTTACAGGAGCTGATCTAGCCAACTTGCTTAATGAAGCTGCGATTTTGGCAGCCAGGCGTGAATTAACTGAAGTCAGCAACGACGAAGTTAGCGATGCAATCGAACGGGTGATGGCAGGACCAGAAAAGAAAGATCGTGTTATGAGCGAAAGGCGTAAAAGGCTTGTTGCATATCACGAATCAGGACATGCATTAGTAGGTGCTCTAATGCCAGATTATGATCCTGTTCAGAAAATTTCGATTATTCCCAGAGGTCAAGCAGGGGGACTCACTTTCTTCACTCCCAGCGAAGAAAGAATGGAATCCGGACTCTATTCAAGGTCATACTTACAAAACCAAATGGCTGTAGCACTTGGGGGACGAGTAGCCGAAGAAATTGTTTTTGGTGAAGACGAAGTCACAACTGGCGCCTCAAACGACCTCAAACAAGTAGCCCAAGTCGCTCGACAAATGATTACTAGATTTGGGATGAGTGACAAATTAGGTCCTGTCGCTTTAGGAAGATCACAAGGTGGCATGTTTCTTGGTCGCGACATTGCTGCGGAGCGAGACTTCTCAGAAGATACAGCTGCGACAATAGATTCTGAAGTATCTGAGTTGGTTGATGTAGCCTATAAGCGAGCTACAAAAGTTCTAGTAGACAACCGTGCTGTACTTGATGAATTAGCAGAAATGCTTGTCGAAAAAGAAACAGTTGACTCAGAAGAACTACAAGATCTCCTAATACTTCGCGACGTCCGAGTTGCAGAATACGTCTGATACATATCACTACTCCGCATGGCAGGATCAACAAGAAGCATTCATTGCTTCTTTGCAATTCCAGCCTCTAGCAGTAGTCCTTCGTCCAGAAGAAATAGATTTTAGAGAGCCCTATTTGAATAACCCTCTATTTTCTTTAATAGAACAACTTCAGTGGGCAGGGGTCAAGCATATAGAAATAGCTTGGTCGCAACATCCAAGCTGGATATGTCTAATGCAAGTGTTAAAGACAAGCTTTACTGATATTTCGCTAGGAGCAGCCTCAATAACAAATTCTCATGCCTTGGATTCAATCCTAGAATTAGGACTTGACTATGCAATGACTCCTATCTGGAATCCCACAATGCAGTTAAAAGCCAGAAAATTAAAACAACTTTTAGTCCCAGGTGTATTTTCCCCTACAGAAATCCATCAAGCCAAATGTTTTGGATGTCAACTAATTAAACTTTTTCCAGCATCAACGCTGGGTGTCAAATACATAAATCATTTAAAAGCTCCTATTCGCTCTTTACCATTCATCATTGCTGCTGGCGGATTAACAGTTGATGACGTCAATCCATGGTTGAAAGAAGGTTATGGAGCAATTGCTCTAGGCAGAGGGCTAATCCAAAATCATCAGATTGATCCTCTTTTGCAAAAATGGTTAAAGGATCGCGAGAGTCAAAGCAATCACTACACTGAGTCGACATAGTGATGACAAGATACATATCAGACAGGGCCTAAAACCTATCGACATATCAGCACGAAAGCTGAAAATCTTTTTACTCCACTGCAACCAAAAAATTATTTAATTTTAAATCCACACGTCTTACCAAAGGTTGCATTGACCCGTTTGTCTGAGAACGTGATCGGCGAGTACAAGCGCAACCATTGCCTCTACCATTGGAACTGCCCTAGGCAAAACGCATGGATCATGGCGTCCCTTAGCGGCAAGAACCGTTGAATTACCTTCCGTATCAATGGTTTGCTGTTCTTTGCGGATAGTAGCGGTTGGCTTAAAAGCAACCCTAACAACAATATCTTCGCCGTTGCTAATACCACCTTGGATGCCTCCAGAATTATTAGTCGCTGTTTTAAGCCGACCATCCTTTGAAGGAAGGAAAGCATCATTGTGCTCACTCCCTTTTAAGAGAGTCCCATCAAAACCTGATCCCACTTCAAACCCCTTAGTAGCTGGCAAAGACATCAAAGCCTTTGCTAGATCAGCCTCCAATTTGTCAAAAACTGGCATGCCTAGACCTAATGGTGCATTACGAACCAAACATTCAATAACACCACCACAAGAATCGCCCTCTTGACTTATTTCGTCGATACGTTGGACCATCAAATTGGCCATCTCTTGATCAGGACAACGCACAATATTTGACTCAACATCAGCCAAATTGACGTGGTCTAAATCTATATTCGCCTCAATATTGTGAATACGCTTAACCCACGCCAAAACTTCTGTACCATTTACCTTACATAAAAGTTGCTTAGCAATCGCACCTGCCGCAACACGTCCAATCGTTTCTCGTGCAGAGGCTCTACCTCCTCCACTTGGTGCTTGAATTCCATATTTAGCTTGATAAGTAGCATCTGCATGGGAAGGCCGAAACGCCACCTTCATCTCCTTGTAATCATCAGGTCGATGATCTTTATTCCTAACAACAAGAGCAATAGGTGTCCCAAGAGTCATATTCCCAACCAATCCGCTAAGAATCTCAACTTGATCGGCTTCTTTGCGAGGTGTAGTTATTTTGCTTTGCCCCGGTTTGCGCCTATCTAAGTCAGCCTGAATCTTTTGACGATCTAATTCCAACCTAGGAGGACATCCATCCAAGATCACTCCTACCCCCCCTCCATGAGACTCCCCGAAGGTACTTACCCTAAACAACTTCCCAAAAGTGCTTCCCATGAAAAACTAATTCTCACTACAAGATAAGAACTCACCATAAAAAAAACCTCCATAGCAATCAACCGAATGATTCACTTGCCCTAACCTGCGGACCCTTTTCTATATGAGACTTCAAAAATAAAGAGATTGAAAGCTCATCCAATCAAAAAGACATTGTAGAAAACTCGTTAAAATCGAAAATGGAACAAACTAATGCACATCAAAGAAGCCCACTAAAAGAAGTAATTAGTTTAAGATTCCAAAAGGAAATTTTTCTAGTGTTAGAGTTTTTGCTTATTCAATGACTAAGCACAAGAAAGCTTATAGAAAAGGTCATTCCTTTAAAGATGCAAAGCATCGAGCAGAAGAGATTTCAACTTAAGGCATCTTAAGTAAAGGAGGGAAGATTTAATCGCATGCATATGCCAAACAAAACATCCCGAAGTCATTGCTATTCATCAAGCTCGACGAATAAGAGATGAGTTGCTTTAACAAAATAATTCATCAATGCCTGCCTGCTAATATCTCTTAATGAAAATAACAAGTACTAAGTAACAATCAATCAAAACAAGAAAGAGGCATGGCCTGGCACGTTAAATATAATCAGCTCGGCTCTATAGATAACTAATTAGTTCCAAGACATATTAGATTTAATAATTCATACTTCCAATCATCCAAAACATTCCAAACTTCTCTTTTGGTTAGGCTCATTGCAATATTTTTCTCTGCATAAGCAGCCTCATTGATAAATACTGGTACTAAAGGTTCATTCTCTTCGAAAGTCTCGATATTTCCATCTAGTTTCATAAATAAAGGTGATCCTTTACTTAAAGGCTTCCAGTCTGCACCTTGTCTCTCAGGGTGGACAACGCCCAATATTCTTTTATTCTCTGCACGGGGAAAGTCAATGCTTCTTATATGACGATGAATTACAATTTTTTCAGGGAAGCAAGCTAATCCTTTGTTCAATTTGGCTAATTCTTCAAAGCAAATTTCTATCGCTAATCGAGACTGATCAATAATTTTTGGATGAAGTACACCCTGTGGAACAGGGCCAATTTCAATTACCAAGCCACAGGGCCATGACTCAACCAAAAAGCCTTGCTGAGTGTTATCACCCTCATGCAGGTATATAGGCAGGCCTAATCTTGATTGCACTAAAGATGCAAAGGCTAAATCTGGAAATCTTCTTCCATAAACGACAATGCTACTTCCCATTGATGAAGTAGTGCTATGTAAATCAATAGTTATTTGAGATGGATTCGACCCCTTCGGCCCAAAAGTTTTGATAATTTCTCTTGCACGAACAACTTCATAATCCTTATTAGAGTTATCATTCAATAATTCCTTACGAAAACAACGATTAAGGTCACAATTTATATAACGCTTACCCTCTTTGAGGGCTTCTGGATTACCTATAATTTTTAAGACCGTTAAATCATTATTATTGATCAATCCAGGATAATTTTTCCACTGATCCAAAAGCCAAGGAGCATTAATTTCATTCCCATGGGTTCCTGCGATTAAAAGCACCTGAGACCCAGACATCAACATTCAACAACTAGTTACAGCCTGACTGAAAACAGGAAGAAAGGAAACTTTTCAATGTCAATTCCTCCAATTGCAGTTGCCACAGCTCGAATGGGTTGGAAATGGCAATGGAATCAATTGATGAACGGGTTGGCGCCTGCTGATCGTTTTGGAAATTATCAACGGCCCCCAAGCCAACATCAAAACGCAGTAATACCAAAGCACAATGATCTAGCTGGTCGATCACAAGACGAGCTTCCGCACCTCATAATTGGACGAAGCTGTCCATGGGCACATCGCACCTGGCTGGTATATGAGTTGCGTAACCTGCAGAGCAACCTAAATATATTGATTGCAAATCCTGATAAAAAGAGGGGTCGCTGGCAAATTGAACCTTCATGGCTGGGATGTGATTCTCTTCTAAGCCTTTACCAAAAATGTGGGGAACCTCCTAATCACAGAGCCACAGTCCCTGCACTTATCGATCCTGGCGCAACAGCTAACGACAGTCCCAAACTGCTTGGAAACGAAAGCACTCAACTAATCGAAGTATTGAATCAATGGCCAACTACTACTAACTCTCTAGATCTATCTCCTAAAGAGCTTCAACAGGACATCAAAAATTGGCAAAACCTTTTGCAAAGCTCAGTCAATGATGGAGTTTATCGTTGTGGTTTTGCTCGAAACCAATCTGCTTATGACAAAGCATGCAAGGAACTCTTCCAAGGCCTCAAGGAAGTAGAAAAAAGTCTTTCCAATAAAGGACCATGGCTTTGTGGCCGTAAAATTACCCTTGCAGATGTAAGGCTATTCCCAACTCTGATTCGCTGGGAGATGGTCTATCAACCCTTGTTTGGATGCAGTCAAGAGCCACTTTGGTCATTCCCAAATCTTTGGCGCTGGAGACAACAATTTCTTGCACTACCATCAGTCCAAAAGACCTGTGACTCCTCTGCCTGGCGCAATGACTACTTCGGTGCCCTATTTCCGTTAAGACCAAGCAACATTGTCCCAGCAGGTCCAAATCTGATCAAAATGGTAAATAGCAAAGTTCCAGACCTGTGAAAAAAGACCAATCTTCAACTTTTATGCCTGAAAACAAAAGTCTTGAAGAACCTGAATTTCAAGGGTTGTACGGAAATTACAAAATTACCAAAACCGATCAAATTGAAGTCCAACGATATCGAATCTCTGTGCTTCTTTGCGGTATAGCGTTTTGTGCAGGGATAGGACATTGGCTTTTTATCGGGCCATCTTTGGCCTGGCTATGGTTATTTCCCATTGCAATTGGCCTTGGTCTTGCACTGAAGTGGATCCATATATATCTGCGTCCACTACACAAAACTCTTCAAATTCTCTGGGCTACAGGGTGTATAGGAATTGCCATCCTTTTACTAACACTAGGCGGCGCAAACTTACTTACTAGCCTTGCTGAAGATCCAATCTGGACTTTAGCCATAGGTCCTTTGTTCGCCGCCCTAACAGGCTTAGGTTTCAAAGAATTTTTCTGTTTCCGGAGATTAGAAGCAATAGGCCTAACACTATTAGTTCCAATAGCTCTTATCGGACATTTAACAACCCTGATAAGTGGAGAAATAGTTATGGCATTACTAAGCTGTTCTGCCTTTTTATTGTTAATACTTGCAATTCGCAAGTTTGGAATGGATGCAGCAGCTGATGTAGGAGACAAAAGTGTCTTTGCCTATCTAGATAATCAACATATTGCAAAAAGTTTGTGAACCTAATTAGTTTAATTGGAGCATCTAAAGACTTTGGAATTCATAGTCTATTTAATAATTTCACCCTTCACATTAAAGAAGGAGAGAGACTTGGGTTGATCGGACCAAATGGAGCTGGCAAATCAACACTTCTAAAAATTCTTGCCGGGGACGAGCCACTTGGCGATGGAGAGCGAAGATACAAGTCGGGAATCAAATTAGAGCTAGTTAACCAAGAAAGCACTATTCACAATAATCGGACAGTTATTGAAGAAGTTCTAGCAAATTGTGGTGAAAAAAGAGATTTGCTAATTCGTTTCAATCAACTCAGCGAAGAAGTTGCCCAAAGGCCAACAGACTCCTCCCTTCTCAACGACCTGAGTCGAGTTAGTGAGCAAATGGATAATGCTGAAGTCTGGAGTCTGGAGCAACAATGCAAAGAAGTACTTCATCATCTTGGAATTAGTAACCTTTCTCGCCCAGCCAAAGAACTTTCAGGTGGATATCAAAAAAGAGTCAAGCTCGCATCCGCTTTAGTAGCAAAGCCTGATGTACTGCTTTTAGACGAACCAACAAACCATCTAGATGCCTCGGCCGTGGAATGGCTACAAGATTGGCTAAAGCAATTTCATGGGGCATTAATACTTGTTACCCATGACCGCTACGTTCTTGATCAAGTTACTAACCGCATGATCGAAGTCAATAAAGGTAAAGCACGCAATTACGAAGGAAACTACAGCAACTTCCTTAAACAAAAAACTCAAGAGGCAAAGTCAGAAGCATCATCAGAAGCAAAGTTAAAAGGTGTTTTAAGAAGAGAATTGGCTTGGTTAAGACAAGGAGCAAAAGCAAGAAGCACCAAACAAAAGGCTCGGATACAAAGAATTGAAAAAATGCGCTCAAATTCATCAAAACCAATCAATCATTCTTTACAAATATCTACCCTTAATAAACGAATAGGAAAACTTGTAATTGAAGCCAAAGACTTACAAGTAACAAATAATGGGAAATTACTTTTTGACAATTTCTCCTATAGCTTCAGCCCTGAAGATCGTGTAGGGATTATCGGCCTGAATGGAAGTGGGAAGTCCACACTTCTTGATCTAATTGCTCGTCGAAAACTTCCCACTAGAGGGGAAATACGTCTTGGGGAAACAGTCAATCTTGGATACCTTGATCAACAGACTGATGATTTATTAAGCGGCAAAGGTCTAGAGAGAAAGGTCATAGATTTTGTAGAAGAAGCTGCATCATGGATCGACCTAGGGAATGAGAAAGTCACAGCATCTCAATTACTAGAAAGATTCCTATTTCCTCCTGCGCAGCAACACAGCCCTTTGAAACGACTCTCGGGAGGAGAGAAGAGAAGACTTACGCTTTGTCGAATACTCATCCAGGCTCCAAATGTTCTTTTACTAGATGAGCCAACAAATGATCTAGATATACAGACTCTCAGTGTTCTTGAAGACTTCTTAGAAGATTTCCATGGTTGCGTAATAGTTGTATCCCATGATCGCTATTTCCTAGATCGCACCATAGATAAAATCTTTAGCTTTGAAAAAGGCCTAATCAATAAATTTGAGGGCAATTACAGTGCTTTTCTGAAGAACAAACAATATACGGAAAAAAGACTTGAAATAGAATCTCAAAGCAGCAAATATTTGAGGCTAAAGCAATCAACAAGAAACACAAAGAATGCAGTTATAGAATCGTTCTCGCAAGAAGCTTCAAGAGCAACACAAGAGGCGCAGACAGTTCGGAGACGCAGCTTTAAAGAATCAAAAGAACTCGAAAAACTAAATCATGATCTATTACTACTAGAAGCACAAAAAATATCTTTAGAGAAGGAGCTTGTTAAAAAGAAAGGAAACTTAACTGAGCTCAGCCAAAAGCTTGCCGAATGTGTCGAAAAGCTTAGGAATGCAGAAGATCGATGGCTAGAACTCAGCGAGCTGGAGCCTTAAAGCTTTGACAAGCAGGATTCAAGTATTTTTTCCTCAAGGGCTCAGGGGAACATCTTTTTACTGGGTCAGGCCAAATACACCGAGGACCTGCAAATGCAATGCACAGTGAATCGGACGAATCAATCCATGGCGGCCTTCTAACAGGTGCTCCTTCTGCCTCAAGCTTTTTCATATAAGTTGGCCGATAATTTTTAAGTGATCGATGCCTTGCCATCTGCTCACCTATACGATGCAAATAAGAATCATGAGACCAAGTAATGCGATTGGTTTCAAACGCTTCGCATGCATCAACAATTGATCCAAATCGCTGACTAACCAATCCAGAAGGTGCACACTGCTTCCACTCGATTATTTGTAAAAAAGTGAGTCCTTTTCGCCATTGTCGCTGCTCAGAAAGATAACAAAAAGCTTCCGGGCCATTAATCCAAAACATATTTCCCCAATCATCAACGAAGTGGCGGCCGTGCCTTTCTCGGATGTGCGCCATTAAATCAGCCTCTAGCTCATACTTAGCTGATAGCCACCGCTCCGTATTCTTGGCAATGGTGTTGTAACGCAAACCAAGTAACGAAATAACCCATGGCACAACTGCACGAAGGCCGTATGGTGTGCTTGTCGACCTAGGCCGGTGTAGGCCCAGCCCTTTATGAAATCTATCGACGAACACATTCAGAAGGATCAATCAGAGATCCAATCCGCTAAGGCCCATGGCGACAATGCCAAGGTGCGTCACCTAACTGAAGAACTAACTTCTCTGCAGGAGTACAAGGATCACCATCCCGGCGACAAACATGATCCAAATGCTCTGGAATTGTTCTGTGATGCAAATCCTGATGAGCCTGAGTGCCTCGTTTACGACGACTGATTAATTTCACACAAATCATTAAAAAACAAGAAGCCGCTACACAAACCGCTTCTTGTTTTTTAATGAAAACAAATAATAAAGCTCAATAATCCATATTGAAATCTGAAGGACTGCTTGTGAGAGAGCACACAACTGATTCCTCGTGCTTCATCTCACGAACTTCTGCAATAGGTCGTCCCATGCGTTTAAGAACTTCAATGTCTTGAGAGGTCTGACAACGAGCAATAACCTTCCCGTGGCCATCAAAACAACTGTAGAAAGTCATAAATCAATTAACTGCCCCTTATTTATGACTAATTATTTAAAACTAAACAAGTAGAAGTTTAAACTCACACATATCATTTCCCAAGTTCTCTCCACACCTCTTCTAATAAAATATCCAAACCTTTCCCAGTAGCTGCTGAAATACATATCACCTTTTGATTAGTTGCCTTATGAACCGCCTCAACTAAATAGTTCTCCCACTCTTGATCCAAAAGCTCTCTTTTGTTGATCACTAACAACCTGGGGCGACCAAGCAACCCACGTCCATAATCAGCCAGTTCCTTCTCAACAACTTTTAAATCATTCACCGGGTCATCAGACGCTCCATCAATCAAATGTATAAGAAGTCGTGTGCGCTCTATATGCCGAAGAAAATCATGCCCTAAACCAGCCCCTTGCGCAGCTCCTGAAATCAAACCTGGGATGTCAGCGAAGACAGTACCATCCCCACTTGGCCTTCGCACGACTCCAAGATTTGGAATTAATGTTGTAAAAGGGTAGTCAGCAATCTTTGGGCGAGCAGCCGAAAGAACTGCAATCAAAGTACTTTTACCAGCATTTGGCAACCCAATAATTCCAACCTCCGCCAATAACTTCAACTCCAACTGCAGTAGCCATTGCTCTCCTTCTCTCCCTTCAGTGCAATGTTCAGGCGCACGATTGCGATTACTCAAGAAATGAGCATTACCAAGGCCACCTCTCCCTCCAAAGGCAATCACAAGGCGTTGCCCAGCTTCTAGCAAGTCCCCAAAAATGATCCCTGTGGTGAGATGTCTTACTTCAGTACCACAGGGGACCTTAATGACTAAATCCTTACCTGAAGCTCCCGTACATTTATTTGGTCCTCCTCGCCGCCCATCCTCCGCAAGAAATAATCTCTTGAATTGGAAGTCCAAAAGTGTCTGCAGGTTTGCATCAGCTTGAAGTACAACTTGCCCCCCTTGTCCCCCATCGCCTCCAGCCGGACCTCCAGCAGGTACGTACTTCTCACGCCGAAAGGTCACTATCCCATCTCCACCGCGGCCAGCTTTTACAGTTATGCGTGCTTGATCTATGAACTGCATTTTCTTCTGGTCATGCCAAGGGTTTTCAAGAAGCAAAAATTATCTGGAACACGTCTGGAAATACATAACGTTAGCCAGTTTCTAAGAAAATTAATTTCTGATTTCATTTTAGGTATGTAGCAACACCTACTTCTTTCACCTAGTTGAAATGTGGAAAATTCTGATACTGGAGAACAAACGCAACAAGTTAACGGAACTGACAAAATATCATCATCTTTAACTCCCCCACTTCAAGGGAAAATTTAAGAATGAGAGAAATTCCAAAACTCGCCAACAGAGGCAATCTCTATTTTTGAAATAATAATTAGTCAACAGAACCCAATGACCAAAAAAATTCACTTACACCAAACAACACTGCAACCTGTCCCACCATCACGCTGTTCAGCATCAGCAACTCGCTCTACATAAGGCAGACTCTCAAGCCATTGCCGCAAACCCCTTTTTAACTTTCCAGTTCCAATTCCATGGATGATCCACAGAGGGCCAAAGTTAGTCCGTAAATATTGCTCAACCACAACTTCCGCTTCATGTACACGCAAGCCACGCACATCCAAAGTGTTTCGGGAAGTACGCACAGAGGGGTTAGGGCCGGATGCACTCAAAGGTTTAACATTCACTACTGTTTTTACATCCCTAGGCTTGCGCCCATCAAGACTTTCCACATCAGCCAAACAGACGGTGCTTCGAAAAACACCACAAAGAATTGTCAGCTGTAATCCGTCATCTGAAATAGCTATTACCTCGCCAGCTTTACCTAAAGCAAGCAACCTAACTTGATCCCCAACTTGCGGTGCCCAATCCTGACTATTGCCACTAATAATCGCTGGCTGGTAGTCATTCTCTAACTGGCGCAACCTTTGACCGACCCGTCTAGCAGTTTCACCATCAGCACCCACATCACGCAAACGACGAATTAAACTACGGACCTCTTTCTGTCCCTTGCGAATAGAGTTTTCAACTTTTTTACGTCCAAACTCTTGCATTTCTTCAGACTGCAGGCATTGCTTTTGCCATTGACTAATTAACTGATCATGAAGTAATTCAGTACGGGCCAGCAAAGCGGCCGCCTCCTCAGCTGCAATTTGCTGTCGCTGTCTTTGCTCTTCTAAGCCTCTAATGACATTATCGACATCCTCTAACCCCTTTGGGCCCATCAAGTCTTCAGCATTCTTAACCACAACAGAATCAAGCCCTAGCCTTCTAGCAATATCAAGGGCATTACTCCTACCAGGAATTCCCCATTGCAAGCGATACGTAGGTTGAATCGTCTCACTGTTAAACCCAACAGAAGCATTCTCGAAGCGGGAATCACTATATTTAAGAGACTTAAGTCCTCCTAAATGTGTAGTTGCAATAGTCAATCTTGCCTTATCAGCAAAGTTGCGCAATAACGCAATTGCCAAGGCCGTGCCCTCGCTTGGATCTGTACCTGCTCCAACTTCATCCAGGAGGACCAAAGATGGACCCTCTACATCCTCAACTGCCTGAAGAATTCGGCCAATACGAGTAATATGACTACTAAAAGTTGACAAATTCTGTTGAAGCGATTGCTCATCACCTATATCTGCCAACACTTGGCTACACCAAGGCAAAGAAGGACTCTCAACACATGGCAACAAGAGTCCAGAGCGTGCCATCAATACTGCCAAGCCAACACTCTTAAGCGTGACCGTTTTACCGCCAGTATTGGGACCAGTAATAGCGACCACTCTCACAGTACTCCCAACTTCAAGACTTACTGGGACGACAACTGGTCCTTGAGAGTTAAGCTGCTGACAAACAAGTAGGGGATGTCGAAGATCCCTAAACATGAAAGGCGAGTCAAATTCTTCATACAACGTTGGAGGAACCCCACCTATCCATTTCCCAAAGCGAGTCCGTGCTAGAGCTAAGTCCATTTGCAACATAACCTTGCCAAGGTGCTCTAAAGAAGAAAAGTTCTCACCAACTTCTTTACTCCAACTAGTTAATAATCGATGCTCCTCATTACAGATTTCCGTCTCAATTGAAGCGATTTTGTTTCCCAAAGGGATGACCGCATGAGGTTCTATAAAAACAGTGTTACCGGATGCCGAGTTGCCATAAACAATACCTGCGAGCTTATCTGTTGCCCCCACTTTTAGCGCCAAAACAGGTCTCCCACTACGATCTCCGATCGCAGTATCTTGAAAAATAGGAGCATTCCTTCGTAGGAGCTCATGCAAAACTGCACGTCGATCTAAGCGCAGGCGTTGACACTTTTGGCGAAGGTCTCTCAGCCTTTCACTCGCCCGATCAGCAACACGTCCCCCTTCTTCAAGCCCAAACTTCAAAAGCTTTTCTAACTCTGGCAAAGTAGCTAAGTCAACAAGCAATGTCGTCAAAACCGGGCGAACCTGTGGGTCATCAATTTGACGGCGTAAACGGCGAGCTGATGAAAGAGTCTCCGCAACTTCCAGCAATTGCTCTCCAGAAACAACTCCACCTTTGAAGCAATGAAACAAGGTATCTTCTAAATCATGAATTCCCTGAAAACTGAGGCCTCCTTCAATAAGTTCATCTAAAGCACCTATTTCCATTGTTTCAGCCAAACGCTGCCGACTAGCACTCACATCCAATGGCAAAGAAAGTCTTTTGCATTCACGGCAACCCTGAGAAGTGCTGGCAAATTTTGAAAGGTATTCACAAAGTCTTGGCCACTCTAATAACTCCAGAGTGTCCTTTAGCGCTTTCTCAGTATCTGACATATGAGAGCCAGTTCCTGAAGAACTCATTCCAAGAAATTCATTGCCTTTTGCTGGTTTGTTGGGATTCCTTCAGGAGGGTGATAAAGCATCTCTAACCAGTTATCCTCAGAATCTTTTAAATAGAAAGAGGCTGTCCCGTCTCTATGGTCATGCAATGGACCTACATATCTTCCTTTCTTAGACAAGTGTCTGTGAATATCTTCTACTTCAGTTTTGTCAGTGAAGTGAAAGGCAAAATGAGGCCCAGCTGCTTTATATTCTGGACCCAATAGAGCTAAGCCATCTTTACTAGAACCAACTTCCAAATAACACCAATCCTTATCATCCCAAATCAGCTTCATACCAAGACTCATATAAAAACTCTTAGCACGTTCGATATCCTTAACTCGAATCGCTATATGCCCTAGTCTTTGGACATTAAAATTAGTGTTTTTAAGAACTTCGTCTAACATTATTTTAAATAAAAAAGTCCTTTTTCAAGATATCTAATTTATTCATATCTGCTGTAAAACCAAGGAAAATTGACTTATCTAAACCCTAACAATAATTTCATCTCTCTTGTAGCCACTCTGCCGCTTCACAAGCGTGATATGTAAGGATCAAGTCAGCCCCGGCCCTTTTGAAGCTCAGCAAAGTTTCTAGTACTACTGCCTTTTCATCTATCCACCCCCTCTCTGCCGCAGCTTTCACCATTGCATACTCTCCACTAACGTTATAGGCCGCAATAGGTAACTCAGATTCTTGCCTTAATCGATAAATAATATCCAAATAGGAAAGTCCTGGCTTAACCATTAGAATGTCTGCTCCTTCTTGCTCGTCAAGTTGGGCTTCCGTAATAGCTTCTCGTGCATTAGCTGGATCCATTTGATATGTGCTCTTGTCTTTTGGAATAGGCTTTGCAGATGCTGCTCGAGGGGCTGAATCCAAAGCTTCACGAAAGGGGCCGTAATAGGCAGAAGAATATTTTGCTGTGTAGCTAATGATCCCAACATGCTCAAATCCCTCATCGTCAAGGGCTTCACGAATAGCGCCTACACGACCATCCATCATGTCACTAGGTCCGATTAAATCAGCACCAGCATTAGCCTGCACTACTGCTTGACGACATAGATATTCAATAGTCTCATCATTTAAAACCACTCCCTCAGAACTAACTATTCCATCGTGGCCATCACATGAATAAGGATCTAGAGCAACATCAGTCATCACTGTCATTTCTGGCAGCTCTTGTTTCAACCGTTGAATAGCCCTGGGAATCAACCCATTTGGATTAAAACACTCTGCAGCATCTTCAGTTTTAAGAGATTCATCAACCTTGGGAAAAAGTACAACACATCTAATCCCAAGTTTCCAAGCTCTTTCGACTTCTGCAATTAATCCATCCAGGTCCCAGCGATTTGCGCCAGGCATCGCCGTAATTGGCTCCACATTCGCACCCTCATGCACAAACAATGGATAAATAAAATCAGCTGCTTTGAGGCTGTGCTCTTGCACCATTCCTCTCAGTGAAGAAGTCCTGCGCAGCCTTCGAGGCCGATAAGTTAAATCCATAGGGCCCAAAGAAGCATCGTAATCATGGTAAATCCGAGCTTATATGCATGCTGACTTGAGCCAAGATTTACGGGGGTCATTGCAACGGACCTGTTGAAGCTCCTTAATGAATTTGAGCTCTTCAACCGACCATTGATCAGGAAAATCCAAAATCAGGGTCAATATTAAATCCCCTCGATCGCCATTAATAGGCCACCCTTTTCTTTTCAGTCTCAAACTCCTACCAGGAGATGTACCCGCAGGAATGTTGACTTGAGCTTCACCGTCAGGTGTCATCACTTTTACTACAGCACCTAAAGCAAGCTCATCAAAAGCAACCGGGAGTTCTCCTCTCAATAGATCTCCATCCAACCGCCAAATAGTGTGCGATTGAACCACCAGATTCAAATAGAGGTCTCCTCGCCTGCCAGTACCTGGCTGAATATTCCCTTTACCTTTTAAACGAAGCCTGGAACCAGACTTTATCCCCTTAGGGATCAGAACACTAACCTTTTCGTCATTTACAGAAAGAGTACGTTCTGTGCCATTAAAGGCCTCAGAAAAAGTGACCTTCAAAGTAGCTTCAGCATCAAGATTTATTGGAGGCCTTGAAGTACTTCTAGGGAATCCAGAACCCACTGGGAACCCTCCTGGGACCCCTCCTGGGAACCCTCCTGGGAACCCAGATCCTCCCCCTCTCGAGCCTCCAAATCTTCCTAAAAGATCATTTACAAAATCATCAAAATTGCCATAACTACCAAAATCAGCATCAAACCCCGCTCCTCCGGGTCTGTTCCCCGCCATACCATTGGTTTGATTCCAATACTGGCCGAACTGTTCATATCTACGCCGTTTATCTGGATCAGAAAGTACTTCATAAGCTTCACTGATTTCCTTAAATTTGGATTCAGCCTCTGAATTGCCAGGATTCACATCAGGATGATATTTCCTGGCCAACTTCCTAAAAGCCCGCTTAATAGAATCAGTATTAGCATTTCGCTCAACCCCAAGAACCTTGAAATAATCACGGTAACCACTAGCTGCCATGAATTCCCTTGGGATGAATTGCCCAGAATTGTATGTTCTCAGTTCAAGGTTGAACTAAGAACATTCCTAATGGAGGGAAGTCCGAACGCATAACCTCCCCCCCCTCAATGAATGGTAAAAAAGAATTACGGTAAGCAGTAGGAAAATCAATTACTTAGCAAGCCATTAATCGTTAATTCTTATTCTCAAAGACTGTTCTCCAAAAAATATCCTTACGTTTGATGATTGACCTACTTGAGCAGATCACCCTCTTCCAGATAGGCTCGATTCAATAAATTTAGTATTGGAGGGAAGCAAGAGTGGCAGCTTTGATCAATGGATTTCACATAAAAAATGTACGTGGTGATGTCTTAGGAGGTCTAACAGCGGCAGTAGTGGCTTTACCTCTGGCCCTTGCCTTTGGAGAGGCTGCTCTTGGCGATGGAGGGGCAATTTATGGCCTCTACGGGGCAGTCGTGGTCGGTTTTCTAGCTGCATTATTTGGAGGAACACCGGCCCAAGTCAGTGGTCCCACGGGGCCAATGAGTGTCACGGTGGCTGGAGTAATTGCAAGCCTTACTGCAATAGGGGTAAATCCTGAGCTTGGAGCAGGCGAAATATTACCAATGGTTATGGCTGCAGTCGTTATTGGGGGGCTATTTCAAATTCTTTTTGGTTTGCTGAAACTCGGTAAGTACATCACTCTTGTTCCTTATTCAGTTGTATCTGGCTTCATGTCAGGAATAGGAGTAATTATTATCACAATTCAATTAGGTCCTCTTTTAGGGATAACTACAGGTGGAGGAGTACTCGAGTCTTTAAAAAGATTAGTTGAGAATTTTGAACCAAATGGAGCCGCAATATCAGTTTCAATAATGACTCTTGCAATAGTTTTTCTTACACCAAGAAAGATCAGTCAATGGATACCTTCTCCTCTTCTAGCATTATTAATAGTTACTCCTTTGTCAGTTTGGATTTTTAATGATTCATCTCTAATCGAAAAGGGAGTGAATCCTTTACCTCGGATTGGAACTATCCCTGAAGGAGGTCTATCCTTCTCTTTACCTAATCTTCAAGATAATTTTCCTGTAATAATTCAAGCAGGACTTGTTTTAGCAGTCCTTGGTGCAATTGATTCCCTTCTCACATCACTAGTAGCAGACAATATCTCACAAACACGTCATAACTCTGATAGAGAGCTGATAGGTCAAGGAATTGGTAATAGTGTCGCAGGCCTATTTAGTGGGCTCCCTGGAGCAGGAGCAACAATGAGAACAGTGATAAATGTGAAGTCTGGTGGAAGTACGCCAATATCTGGAATGGTTCATTCAATAGTTTTGCTAATAGTTTTGCTAGGTGCAGGATCATTGGCTGCAGAAATTCCAAAGGCTTTGTTGGCAGGAATTCTTATAAAAGTTGGTCTTGACATTATTGACTGGGGTTTTCTGAAAAGAGCGCATCGTCTTTCCTTAAAAACCGCAGCAGTAATGTATGGAGTGCTATTAATGACAGTTTTCTGGGATCTTATCTCTGCTGTTTTAGTAGGTGTATTTGTTGCAAATATGCTGACAATTGACTCTATAACTCAAACACAATTACAAGGAATGGAAGCAGATAACCCTCTCAGAGATTCCACAGGAGATGATTTTAGCGAGTTACCTCTACCCTTCGAAGAGCAAACACTGCTAGATAAGTGCTCAGGTGAGGTAATGCTTTTCAGGCTTCGTGGACCTATGAGCTTTGGGGCCGCAAAAGGTATTAGCGAAAGAATGATGCTCGTTAGAAATTACAAGGTGCTGATTCTTGATATCACTGATGTACCACGTTTAGGAGTAACAGCTACTTTGGCAATCGAAGAAATGGTTGAAGAAGCGAAAGCAAATGAGCGAAAAGCTTATGTTGCTGGAGCAGGAATAAGTGGGAATGTCAGAGATCGTCTTGCTAAATTTGGTATTGAAGGAGTGTTAGCAACTAGGAAAGAGGCACTTGAAGCTGCTTTAAATGATATTCAGGTATAAATTCAGATATATCAATCAATCCCTTTAACACTCAACTAATTTCACAAGAATTATATGGATACAAGCCTCATCCTACAAAATGTATTAACGCCTCCGGTTCTTTTCTTCTTTCTTGGAGCTTCAGCCGTCTTACTTAAATCTGATCTAGAGATTCCAGCACCACTGCCAAAGCTCTTTTCATTATATCTACTTCTTGCAATTGGCTTTAAAGGGGGAATTGAGTTATATCAAAGTGGCTTTGGAGGTCCTGTTATCCCAACTATAGTTGCAGCAATAGTAATGTCTCTTGTAATACCACTTATTTGTTTTTGCATCCTCAGAATAAAGTTAAATGTATTTAATTCTGCAGCAATTGCAGCTGCTTATGGTTCAATCAGTGCAGTTACATTCATAACTGCAGAAAGTTTCTTATACAGTCAAAATATTCAATTCGATGGCTTCATGGTTGCTGCTCTCGCAATCATGGAGTCACCAGCAATAATAGTTGGTCTTTTACTTGTAAAAATAGCAGCTCCGAAAGAAAGGCCTTTAGAAAGAACAATGAAGTGGAGAGAAATCCTCCACGAATCAATGTTAAATGGTTCAGTTTACTTATTATTGGGCAGCTTATTAATAGGGTTCTTAACAGTTGCATTTAACCCTTTAGGAGTCACAAAAATGCAACCTTTTACTGTCAAACTTTTCTATGGAGTCGAATGCTTCTTTCTACTTGATATGGGAATTGTTGCAGCTCAAAGACTTCCTGCACTTAAAAAAGCAGGCTCCTTCTTAATTGTTTTTGCCGTAGGCATGCCAATTTTCAATGCAGTAATTGGTGTATTTGTTGCAAAAATGTTGGAGCTAGGCCCAGGAAATGCATTGTTATTTGTGGTGCTATGTGCAAGCGCATCTTATCTTGCTGTTCCAGCGGCAATGAGAATGACAGTCCCAGAAGCAAAATCAAGCTATTACATCTCAACAACACTTGGACTTACTTTCCCATTCAATATAGTTATAGGTATCCCAGTCTATATGGGATTAGTAAATCGATTAATCCCACTGACATCCTGATCAAATGAAAAACATGAAGCGTTTAGATCTTATTTTTAGTGAGAGAGAATTAGATGAAATGATCAAATGCCTGGAAAAAGCAGAAGTTCCTGGTTATACAGTTATGAAGCATGTAACTGGGAGAGGGCCTGAAAGAGTTGTTTCAGAAGACATGGAGTTTACCGGCCTTGGAGCGAATGCACATGTAATTATTTTTTGCCCAGAGGAATTATTAGAGAGAATAAAAGTCAATATCCAGCCTATTCTTAGTTATTACGGTGGCGTTGCTTATACTTCTGAAGCGAATCCACTCTAATCAAGAAGCAAGCAATTACCTAAGTTGATTATATCTAAGCATATCCTTATATTAATTTGAATTGTTTTTCAATGTAAATATCTTCTCTCAAGCATGCACCCAATCCACACGAATTGATTTACGACTATTCAAAAATCGATCTATGGCCATTGCTGCAATACATCCATCAGATGCTGCAACTACTGCTTGCTTAAAAGGAGTATTACGAATATCACCAATAGCCCAAACACCTTCAGAAGTAGTAGACATAAAGTCATCCACAACAACACCCCCATCTTCTCTTAAAGCAACTTGGCCTCCAAGAAAATCAGTAATCGGTTTAGAGCCACTCATATACACAAAAACCCCCTCTAAAGATAAAGATTGCTGATTCTCGTCTGAGCGAGATTTCACTTTAATTCCACTAACACCACTTTCATTTCCCTCTATTTGCATCAACCTTGTTTTGCTCCAATGGCGAACATTGTGCTGAGAAATTAAAGCTTTAGCCTCTAAATCATCATCTTTAGGATCATTGGACGTAATCCAATGGACTATCGAAGCAAACTTTGTCAGTACCTGAGCCTCCTCGACAGCCTCCTTATTTGTGCCAACTACTGCAACTTCACGCCCTTTATAAAATGCACCATCACATGTAGCGCAATAACTCACTCCTCGTCCAAGAAAATCAGCCTCTCCCTTAAAGGAAGCTGGTCGGCCCATGGCCCCGCTAGCTAGTACCAATGAACGTCCTTTAAATGTTCCCTCAGGTGTATAAACCGTTTTCCAATCTCCATTAACATCAACCCCAAAAACCTGGGCGCGACGAAAATCCGTACCGTATTCAATTGCTTGATCCCGCATCAAAGTAAGCAGAGCTTCTCCGCTCATTTCACTTGATACTCCAGGATAATTAGCAATTTGATGTGTGATGGCCAAGGCGCCCACTGCAGGATTCTTGTCCAGAATCACTGTCTTTAAATTGGCTCTGGCTGTGTAAAGCGCACAGGTACAACCTGCAGGTCCACCTCCCACAATCACAACATCAGCTTCTATTGTTTCCAATGGGAAGGTCTCCTTAAGAGCTTTGACTTATGGCAACAGAATCAGCATATGAAACTAGGAGAGGAAGTGCCTTAAAAAAATCCGACTTCTCCCCTCATTAGCTTCATTTCTTATCCTCTCAGAACTTTAGTGAAGAAAAGATCCCTTAAAGAAAATTTTCAAGCTCCTCAGTGGCACTTAGACAAAATGTAAAAAGCCAATTCAGCTGAATCGAGCTATTACAAGCTTACAAATGGAGCATCACAGGTAAGTGTGCAATTACAAATGATGGCGCAAGAAAAAACGAAAAAAATTTCAAGCTTCTGGATTAGCCCACTCTTGGTGGGATGCTGCTTAGCGGCAGGATATGAAGTCACTCATAGAGCCATGCTCAATAAACACAACCAAAACCGACCAAAAATAAAATTCTTGTCTATCCCTCACACGTTCTCCAACAGAAAACGGGAAGCATTCCAAAGTTCTAATCAAGGCATGGCTTCGGGCTTAAAAACGAATGGAAATTTAGGAAATATAAAGCCCAAGAAAGCAGAGAAAAAACAGATTTCAAAATTTGCAGAGCTTCAAGAAGCAGAAATGCAAACTGCTTTAGAAGCTCTGGAAAACAATGAGACCCAAGATAAGGAGATGAAACTAAAGAAACCAAAAAGAACTAGAAACACACCTAAACCAAAAGAGTTCCCAAGCTCAAATTCACAATTAATGGCCAGAGAAAAAAAATTTGATGAGCTTTTTAAAGCACTTCTTGAACCTTAACCAAGCCATGGTCTATCACTGTTTCTTGTAGGAGAGATAACTAATGAGTGCTTCTGACAACCTTCTAAAAGCCACCCTTAACCGCCTAGGAGTGCGAATAGGGGAAAAGCTTATAAAATCAGTTGCTGAACTAGCCGTCATCGCGCAAGACGCGCCTGAGAGGCTTCGAACCGAATGGGAACTTTTCCAAGAGGAAGTAATGGAAGAGGCCAACCGACTCGATAAAGAAACAAATCACGAGAGCTCAGATACCAAACAAAAACCTAACAATCCAAATTTTGAAACGCCTCAAGAAAGGATTGATCGAATTAGAGCAAAAGCAGCTGAACTCAATAGCAAGCTAGAGGCCAAAAGCTAATGGCTTTTTGGAAATTCCTTGATTGTCTTAGGCGGGGTTTCCGTGCACTTCGCATTTGGAAAGCAGTTGTATCTCTGTTGTTTTTTATTTGGTGGGATAGACGTGCCTGGAGCTACCCACTAGGCAGGAGTTTTGAAAAGAAACAAGCACGACAGCAAATTAGAGCTCGCTGGTTAACTAAAGAATTGGTTCATCTGGGATCAGCCTTCATCAAGCTGGGCCAACTTCTTTCAGCCCGCCCAGACGTATTGCCTTCCGGATGGGTAACAGAGCTGGCTGATTTGCAAGACAAGGTACCCGCTTTTAGCTTTCAAAAAGCTCAAGCTGTAATTGAACAAGAATTAGGCTCAAAATACAAAGAAATTGTTGATATTGATCAAGAACCTTTAGGAGCAGCGTCACTGGCACAAGTGCATCGTGCTCAATTAAAAAATGGTCGCCAGGTTGTATTAAAAATTCAGCGCCCAGGACTTGAAAAGTTATTTCGTCTTGATCTGGAAGTCATGCAACAAGTAGCAGCTGTCTTTCAACGAAACCGGAACTGGAGTAATGGCAGAGACTTTGTTGGAATTGCGAAAGAATGCCAAAAAGTATTACTTAGAGAGCTAGATTTTCGATTAGAAGCTCAATATGCAGCAAGGTTTCGTCAACAATTTCTTGAACAGCCAGACATACGTATTCCAGGAGTTGTATGGGAACTAAGCACACAAAAAATTCTCTGCCTTGACTACCTCCCAGGCATAAAAATCAATGACCGCATATCACTAATAGAACATGGTATAGATCCATCTTCAATAGCAAAAACTGGAGCTACTAGTTATCTAAAACAACTGGTGCAATTTGGTTTTTTTCATGCTGACCCACATCCAGGAAATCTCGCAGTAGCAACTGATGGAGCTTTGATCTACTACGACTTTGGGATGATGGGATTGATATCTAGTGGACTTCGCAGCAGATTAGGTTCAATGGTTACCGCTGCTGCTGGAAGAGATGCTGCCAGACTGGTAACAGAATTACAAGCAGCGGGCTTAATTGCTTCTGGGATAGAAGTAGGGCCTGTCAGAAGGTTAGTAAGAATAATGCTAAAAGAAGCACTAACTCCTCCATTTAGTACGAATGTAATCGAGAAACTTTCAGGAGATATTTACGACCTTGTCTATGGGAAACCCTTTCGAATCCCAGTAGAATTAATTTTTGTTATGAGAGCCCTATCAACCTTTGAAGGGGTAGGGCGTAGTCTTGACCCAAGCTTTAATTTGATAGATATAGCAAAGCCATACATTCTGCCTCTAATGAATTCAAGCAATTCCAATCCAAATGACCTGATCAATGAACTGGGACGACAAGTTGGTGCTTTAGGGAGCAAGGCAGTTGCACTGCCTAAGCGTTTAGATGAAAGCTTAGAAAAATTAGAGCAAGGTGACCTCCAACTTCAAATTCGCATGGGGGAATCTGACAGACAATTACGTCGAATGATTAATACTCAAAGAGCGATGAGTCAATCTATATTGCTAGGTTGCCTTGGTATTAGTGCAGCACTTCTAGGATCTAGCCATAAACCTATCCTTTCATTTATACCATTATTTATTGGAATCCCACTGAGTGTTGGATGGTTAAAATTACAATTTAGAATTAATCGCGACAACAGGATCGATCAAATCCAAGATAGAAAATAAACAGAAATATCAATCAAAAAAAGAAAGCTTTTAATTTCTACCTCTTGGCCCTAAATTTACAGCTCCTGCATATAAGGCTTGTCCTCTCAGTTCATCTTCTATACGCAACAATTGATTATATTTAGCAACTCTTTCACTTCTACTCAATGAGCCTGTTTTTATTTGTCCCGCTCTAGTTGCAACAGAAAGATCAGCAATTGTTGTGTCTTCGGTTTCTCCACTTCGATGACTAATTACACTTGAATACCCTGAGCGATTCGCTAAAGATATCGCTTCAATGGTTTCTGTTAAAGAACCTATTTGATTGACTTTAATCAGGATAGAGTTTGCGACATTTTGATCAATGCCCTGTTGGAGGCGACTAGTGTTAGTTACGAATATATCGTCACCAACCAACTGAACTTTATGTCCTAATTCTTTAGTAAGCAATGCCCAACCCTTCCAGTCATCTTCAGCAAGTCCATCTTCTATAGAGATGATTGGATAACTATGGACTAATTTAGTTAGTTCCTTAATCATCTCTTGACTGGTGTAATTTCCACCACCATATCTATAAATTCCATCCATAAAGAACTCAGTGCTTGCAACATCTAATGCCAGGGAAATCTGTTTACCAGGCTGAAAGCCAGCTTTCTCTATAGCATCCACAAGCAAATCTCCCGCCTCCTGATTACTTGCAAGGTTTGGAGCAAAGCCGCCTTCATCTCCAACTGAAGTAGACAAGCCTCTTTCAATTAAAAGGCTCTTGAGAGTATGAAATACCTCCGCACCCATGCGCAAAGCTTCTCGGAAGCTGCTTGCCCCATGAGGGACAAGCATAAATTCCTGAAAGTCGAGGTTATTAGCAGCATGTGCTCCTCCATTAATCACATTCATCAAAGGAACTGGCAAAAGAGAGGCCATAGGGCCCCCTAAATAGCGATATAAAGGCAATCCAAGCCCATTGGCTGCAGCTCGAGCATTAGCAAGGCTTACAGCCAGAATGGAATTGGCTCCTAAAACGGATTTATTAGGACTTCCATCAAGCTCCAGCATTGAAGAATCAATAGTTGCTTGATCTAACGAAGAAAGACCACATAGCGAAGGAGCTATTCGTTCTTCAATGTGATTCACTGATTTTGTAACACCCTTCCCCATATATCGTTCTTCTCCATCCCTCATCTCATGGGCTTCGTGTACACCTGTACTGGCACCACTAGGGACTATGGCCCGACCAATTGCTCCTCCCTCAAGAACAACCTCAGCTTCCACAGTTGGGTTCCCACGAGAGTCAAGAACTTCCCTTGCCAGGATGGTGTCAATGATGAGGTCTAAAGAATCAATCACGTTGTCTCGCGGGGATTATTGAAATCCTATGGGTCTACCCATAAGTTGGCTGTGAGTTGTTTTGCACTCCTGCTATTTCAGCAAGTCATCTGAGAGCAACCTTGGCTCACAATCAACCATTCTGTGATTTTCAAATTCCCAATCATGCGAATCCTTCATACCATGCTTCGAGTTGGTGATCTAGATAAATCTCTAAAGTTCTACATCGACATTCTTGGTATGAAACTATTACGCCGCAAGGATTATCCTTCAGGACGTTTCACTCTGGCTTTTGTTGGTTTCAGTCCAGAGGATGAAAGCACAGTCCTTGAATTAACTCACAATTGGGACATCAATCAATATGAAGTTGGAGAAGGCTATGGTCATATTGCTGTAGGAGTGGACGATATTTTTACCACCTGCAAATCCATCAAACAAAACGGTGGCCTTGTTGTAAGAGAACCAGGTCCAATGAAACATGGCAGCACAGTGATTGCATTTGTTCAAGACCCAGATGGTTACAAAATTGAGTTAATTGAAAAGGCCCCTAGTAGTAATGCGAATTAATTTCCATGTCTTTTGAGACTCTCAGCAAAAATTCTATGCAGGGGAGCCTCACCTCAGAACCTGATTGTTTTAGTGATGAAGCCTGGAATTTATTATTAGCTGCTCAGTCCTTAGCAAAAAGATGGAGACATGGACATTTAGATGTTGAGCATCTACTTCAGGTCCTATGCAGCGATCGTGCTTACATAAATTTTCTTGAAGCTTTACCAATTGATCATTCAGCGTTACTTGAACGCTTAGAAGGCTTTCTCGCAGAGCAGCCAATGTCGCGTGGAGAAAGCCTGATTATTGGTGATGACCTTGAAGATCTTCTTGAAAACGCAGATCATTTCCGGAATCGTTGGGGATCCCGATTAATAGAGGTTTCGCATATTCTCATAGCAATAGGACGGGATCAACGGATAGGCGCTCAATTGTTTGAGGAGCTCGGTCTGCCAAGTGAACTTCTTGAAGCGGAACTGCAACGTTCCCCAGTACCTGCTCTTCCTTACTTGGAACAATCAAAAAAACAATATGTAGCATCCAAGTCAATTTCAAAATCAGAAGCTAGAGATCAAAGGAATCAAAACTCTTCCTCCGTTTCAAAATCTGAAAGAAGCGAAGAAGTCATAACTACAAGCCCTCAAGATTCTTTGCAAATAAAAGAAGAGCCAAAGGCACTTGAATCATATGGACGAGACCTCACCTCAGCTGCTCAATTAGGACAATTAGATCCTGTAATTGGCAGAGATTCCGAGATAAAAAGCCTAATAAAGGTTCTATCTCGCAAAGGTAAAAACAATCCTGTTCTCATTGGAGCTCCAGGAGTAGGGAAAACAGCCATTGCCGAATTATTGGCGCAGCGAATCGTTGCTGATGAGGTTCCTGACTCTCTAAAAGGTTTAAAACTAATTTCCCTTGACTTAGGAGCATTAATTGCTGGGGCCAAGTTTCGTGGTCAATTCGAAGAACGATTTCGTTCTGTCCTAGCAGAAGCCAGTCATCCTGATGCTGGCGTGGTGTTGTTCATGGATGAATTACATACTGTTTTTAGTACAGATCGTTCAAATGCAGATGCTGGAAGCTTGATCAAACCATTTCTTGCTAGAGGCGACCTCCGTTGTATTGGAGCAACAACCCCTGAAAACTTTCGTAGAACTGTTGAAAAAGACCCTGCACTGAATCGACAATTTCAACAAGTTCTTATCAAAGAACCAAATCTTGACTTGAGCATACAGATTCTTCGTGGTCTCAAAGAGCGATACGAACTTCATCACGGAGTGAAAATTTCTGATGATGCAATAACAACTGCTAATCGATTAGCAGATCGCTACATAAGTGACCGATGCCTGCCTGATAAGGCAATCGATTTAATCGATGAAGCATCTGCCCAACTAAAAATAGAAATCACTTCTAAACCCCAAATCATTGAAGACGCAGAATCACAACTCAAAAACCTTGAACTTGAATTACTGGAAGCAGCAAAAGCACCTAAAGAAGAGCTGACAAGATTACAAAATGATCGAGCAATAGCCGCTAGTCATCTTCAGGAATTGACAGAGTATTGGCAATTAGAGCGTTCGCAATTAGATGAACTGAGAGACTTAGAGCAACAAAACGAAGAACTACTAGCCGCAATTGCCGATAAAGAAAGTATCGGCGATCTTGAGACAGCTGCTCGCCTGCAATATGACCAACTGCACCAGTTGCAGCAACGAAGAAAAGATCTTGAAGATTCTCTTGCGGAAGCTCAATCATCTGGGAAAGCAATCATTCATGACCAAGTTGCAGCAGAGGATATTGCTGATGTTGTTGCCCGATGGACTGGCATACCTGTTCAAAGAGTCCTTGCAGGTGAAAGACAAAAACTTTTAAACCTAGAAAGTGAGTTAGGAGAGAGAGTTATTGGTCAAAAAGAAGCTGTGCAAGCCGTATCAGCTGCTATACGCAGAGCTCGAGCAGGAATGAAAGATCCTCGTCGTCCCGTTGGGTCATTTTTATTTCTAGGCCCAACAGGAGTAGGTAAAACAGAACTAGCAAAAACTCTTGCTGCTTCTCTATTCGATGAGGAAGAAGCGTTGGTCCGACTAGATATGAGCGAGTTCATGGAACGGAATGCCGTAGCACGTCTTCTGGGCGCCCCTCCTGGATATGTGGGCTATGAAGAAGGTGGGCAACTCACGGAAGCAGTGAGTGATCGTCCTTATGCAGTTTTGCTTTTGGACGAGATTGAAAAAGCCCATCCAGATGTATTCAACTTGCTCCTTCAAGTTCTTGATGATGGTCGCCTTACAGATTCACAAGGCAGAACTGTCGACTTCCGGCACACTGTAATTGTTATGACAAGCAATCTTGCCAGTAGAGCAATCCTAGATACCGCAAAGCTATCTAAAGAGCAAGGCAGTGGAACGAGAGAACTTGAGCAAAATCTAACCAAACAAATTGATGAAGCCCTAAGAAACAAATTTCGACCCGAATTTTTAAATCGCGTTGATGAAGTCATTAGATTCCGCCCACTAAAAACAACAGATCTTCAGCAAATAATTAGGCTCTACTTGAAAGATCTGACAAATCTTCTAGCGGAACAAGGTCTTGAATTACGAGTTGATCAATCAGCAATTGAAACTTTGGCATTACAAGGTTACGAGCCTGAATATGGAGCTCGCCCCTTAAGGCGTGTGTTAAGACGACAACTTGAGAACCCTCTTGCAACGCAACTGCTGGAAGAACAATTCAAGGGTGTAAGTGCTATTCGCGTCCAAACTTCAAATAAAGATTCAGAATCACTGCAATTTTTTGCAGAAAATTAACAAGCATCCGGTAGTCTGTGACTTTGTCACCTAGTGCATTTAATTGTGCACAGGCGTCAGCCTCCGGCTTTTTCTTGTGACAAGCCCCACTCCCCAAGAGCCCACAGAACCAACTCAAATTTCTACTGGGGTAGAACCCATCAGAAAAAATGGTTTTTTTACCGCAACTCTTGAAGAGTTGAAGCTAGTTGTTTGGCCAAGTCGTCAACAACTCTTCAGCGAATCAATTGCTGTCATTCTGATGGTGACACTATCGGCAGCATCAATTGCTGCTGTCAGTCGCTTTTACGGATGGGGAGCGTCCCAAATTTTCCGTTGACTTCTTCAAAGCTCAACACAATTTCCTCAAACATTTCACCTAATCAATTCCCAAGTGTCAGAGTTCGATCCCACACCCAAAACACAAAAAGAGGTGATGGATCTACCTGCTCCTAACCCTGGAGAGGACAACATCCTTACAACATCATCCATGGCTAAAACATCCATAGCCAGATGGTATGCAGTGCAAGTGGCATCAAGCTGTGAAAAAAAAGTAAAAGCAACACTCGAGCAACGTGCAGTCACTCTTGGTGTCAGCAACCGAATTCTAGAAATAGAAATTCCTCAAACCCCTGCAGTGAAATTAAAAAAAGATGGTAGTCGTCAATCCACTGAAGAAAAAGTTTTCCCTGGTTACGTCTTAGTTCGCATGGTCCTTGATGAAGACACCATGATGGCTGTAAGGAGCACGCCAAATGTAATTAATTTTGTAGGAGCTGAAGATCGTCGAGCAACAGGCAAGTCACGAGGACATATAAAGCCTAGGCCGCTGAGCAGACAAGAAGTGGATAGGATCTTTAAACGTGCAGCAGAGAAAAAGACTGTTGTCAAATTAGATCTAACAGAAGGTGATCAAATCGTTGTGACATCAGGACCTTTCAAAGACTTCCAAGGAGAAGTAATAGAAGTTTCTGGTGAACGCAGCAAGTTAAAAGCCCTACTTTCTATCTTCGGACGAGAGACTCCTGTCGAGCTGGAGTTTTCTCAAATCACCAAACAAAACTAAATCAAAGGAGACCACCTCCCTGTGGAGGGTGGTCTCCGAGGTAAGTTTGTCACCTCGCTACACCTGTCAAATGAAGTCAGGTGATCCACAGTCTTCCAATTCAACTCGCCCCGATGGCCAAGAAAGTCGTAGCTGTTATTAAGTTGGCCCTCCAGGCCGGCAAAGCCAATCCTGCCCCTCCTGTTGGTCCTGCCTTAGGTCAACACGGAGTAAATATCATGGCATTTTGCAAAGAATACAATGCCAAAACTCAAGACAAAGCAGGTTTTGTTATCCCTGTAGAAATATCGGTCTTTGAAGATCGAAGTTTCACCTTTATAACCAAAACACCACCTGCATCGGTATTGATTACCAAAGCTGCTGGTATAGATAAAGGTTCAGGTGAATCAGCAAAAGGCCAAGCAGGTAGTATTAGTCGTGCCCAACTTGAGGAAATTGCCAAGACAAAGCTTCCTGACTTGAACTGCTCTAGCGTTGAATCTGCAATGCGAGTAATTGAAGGAACAGCGCGGAATATGGGCGTTTCCATCAGCGACTGAATATCAGTTCTAGTTCATTTCTAAACTAAACTTTTAATCAATTCCAGGGGAAGACATTTTCTGTCGCCAGCACCCCAAAAAATTATGGCAAAAAATTCAAAACGTATGGCTAGTCTCTCGTCGAAAGTCGAGGATAGAACATATGATCCTCTTGAAGGAATCAAACTCGTCAAAGAAAACGCCACAGCGAAATTTGATGAAACTATCGAAGCGCATGCCCGGTTAGGTATAGATCCTAAATACACTGACCAACAACTCCGAACAACCGTTACGCTCCCTCAAGGAAGTGGGCAGACTGTTCGAATTGCAGTTATAACCCGCGGCGAAAAAGTTGCAGAAGCCAAGTCAGCAGGAGCAGAGTTAGCAGGTGATGATGATCTAGTGGAAATTATCAATAAAGGCGAAATGAACTTCGACCTCCTCATAGCAACGCCTGACATGATGCCCAAAGTGGCCAAACTAGGAAGAGTACTTGGGCCACGAGGTCTAATGCCCAATCCCAAAGCAGGTACTGTCACTACCGACCTCATAGGTGCAATAAAGGAATTTAAAGCAGGAAAACTAGAATTCCGTGCTGATCGAGCTGGCATCGTTCATGTGCGTTTCGGAAAAGCGAGTTTTTCACCAGAAGCCTTACTCGAAAACCTAAAAACTTTGCAAGAGGTTATTGACCGTAACAAGCCTAGTGGTGCCAAAGGTCGTTACTGGAAAAGCCTCTACCTATCATCAACGATGGGGCCATCAGTAGAGATTGATGTCACTGCACTCCAAGAAATACAACAAGAAGTATGACCTTCTTGTTGTATCTTTATTAGATGGCGAAAGCCAACGGGCAGGCGCCCGGCCAAAGACAATAGGTATCAAAATTACTTACTTCCCATTGGATTAAGTAATGCTTGTATAAATCCTATCGAGGCATACGCAAAAGTTTTTCTAATCCAAGGATTGAATCACAAGCGGCCTCGCCTCTTAGGAGTATTTGCGGTCGTCGCGTGTCCGGCATCTCTTCCCCCGATTCGATCCAATCCCTATGGGCCGCACGCTGGAGAGCAAAAAACAGATCGTCGAAGAGCTCAAAGGACTTCTCGACAAGGCAGAAATGGCATTAGTTCTGGACTATCAGGGCTTGTCTATCAAAGAAATGTCTGACTTGCGGACTCGTCTGCAAGCCAACAATGGAGTATGCAAGGTAACTAAAAATACCTTGATGCGTCATGCAATTGATGGAAATGGTGCCTGGGCAAACCTCGAATCATTACTGACTGGTACTAATGCATTCGTTCTGGTAAAGGGCGATGTTGGAGGTGCGGTTAAAGCCGTACAAGCCTTTCAGAAAGACACCAAAAAATCTGAGACCAAGGGCGGTCTATTTGAAGGCAAGCTCCTAACTCAGGATGAAATCAAGGCCATTGCAAGCATTCCTACGAAGGAAGTTCTAATGGCACAGATTGCTGGTGCACTTAATGCAGTGACCACCAAAATCGCTGTTGGTATTAACGAGGTTCCTTCTGGCCTTGCCAGATCTTTAAAGCAGCACGCCGACAATGGCGAAAGCTGAACCCATCACTTCGATTCGACTTTTCTCCCTAACTTAGTTGCTGAATTCCAACCATGTCTGCAAAAACCGACGAAATTCTCGACTCGCTCAAAGCACTCTCGCTACTTGAGGCTTCTGAGCTGGTAAAACAAATTGAAGATACTTTTGGCGTATCAGCGGCAGCTTCTGCTGGTGTTGTAATGGCCGCTCCTGGGGCCTCCGCTGGAGGTGGTGGTGGAGCCGAAGCAGCCGAAGAGAAAACCGAATTCGATGTTGTGCTGGAAGGTTTTGAAGCTTCCTCCAAAATCAAAGTCCTTAAGGCAGTGCGCGAAGCTACCGGTCTTGGCCTTGGCGACGCCAAAGCTATGGTCGAAGCAGCTCCAAAAACCATCAAGGAAGGTATTGGCAAAGACGATGCAGAGAGCCTGAAAAAGGCAATTGAAGAAGCAGGCGGCAAGGTCAGTCTGAAATAATCACTATTGAACTAAGTCAAGTCAATTAACTCCCTCTAACCCTTAATAAAAAAGCCGAACTTAGGAGTTCGGCTTTTTTATTAAGCCTACAAACAAGCCCCTCAAAGGTTATGCAAATGCAAAATATTGAGGGATCTATCCTAAGTTTAAAACCTGAATATTACTTTAAGGGATACTCACAAAAGCGAATATATTTACCCATTTATTTCTAGTGGTCTTTATAAAACCTACTTCTATTCAACAAATATTAGGCCAGCCAAGGTCAAATAAAACTTGACTTTTAGAGTCACATAATATTCAAAGCCATTTCTTAGAGAGTTAAGTTTAAGAAGCTATTCTAAGAAAATTAAGACAGGTCTTAGCAGGATAAAAAGCATCATGCAGTAATAACTCGTTTTCAAACAACCTTCAAAGTTGATTTCTCAACATTAATAGACTATCAAAGGTCAAACCGTATCTAAACAAAATACTAAAATGAATGATGATCGCAGCCGTGTTATAAGCGCTGCCAGTGATGGTGCATGTAGTGGAAATCCAGGGCCAGGTGGATGGGGCGCACTAATACGTTTTGAGGATGGCACTGTTAAGGAATTTGGGGGGCATGAAGCACAAACAACAAATAATCGGATGGAACTTCAAGCAGTACTAGAAATTTTGAACTGTCTAAAAAATCTACCTCTTCATCCCAACCTCACTATCAGAACCGATAGTAAATATTTGATCAACGGTATGAATAATTGGATGCAAGGCTGGAAACGAAATGGATGGCGTACTTCATCAGGTAAGCCAGTACTCAATCAAGATCTTTGGCAATTATTAGATCGTGCTCGACTTTCAAATGTTGCTCTCGAATTCGTGAAAGGCCATAGTGGTGATCCCGACAATGAAAGAGTTGATCAAATCGCAGTCAGCTACTCCAAAGGGACCTATTCAGAGCTGAATTCTGAGCAAAAGTTAAGTCCTAATAAAACAATCGCAGGCAAACGAAACTTGAGCGCAACAATCGCCTCAAATAAACCTGGTCCAGAAACATTGCAAAAATTACTGACCCGTCTCGACATGGCAAGCCATATAGCAAAAAATGGATATGGTCTGGATTTAGAAGAACTTGCAGAACTAATCGAAACTCCTATTTCTGAACTGAAAAAACAGAAAAAGTCTTGGGAATGGAGGGATTGGTTGGTAGAGCCAATTGGGAATTCCAGATGGAGGTTGAAATTCCTACAACAAAAAACAAGTCACTCTGAGGAGGTACAAAATGGCCGGAGCATATAAATCCAAGCTTCTTTCACCAGGCAAGATTTATAAATATTGCTTTAATCCAATCCTGGCCAAAGATGAAGGAATAGATGCAGAAAATTTGACTCAAATCGCACTATCTATACTCGGCCAAGCATCAAGACAAAGAAAATGGCCAGGAATTAAATGGTTACTGGAATATTTAGCTAGAGATCTACAACGTCATGATGTTCGCTTAGAGCAAAATCTATTTGGTTGTAAATTCCAAAATCCTATAGGCCTAGCTGCAGGATTAGATAAAAACGGAATAGCTGCAGCGATATGGAATATCTTTGGTTTTGGTTTTGCAGAGCTAGGCACAGTCACTTGGCATGCTCAACCAGGCAATCCTCGCCCAAGACTCTTCCGTCTTGCTGCTGAACAAGCAGCTTTAAATCGAATGGGTTTTAACAACAATGGCGCAGAGTCGATGAGAAAAACTCTTGAGAGACAACAACTAAACCCACCTGGCCAAAGAGCTACTCCAATTGGACTTAACTTTGGCAAATCGAAAATAACCCCAATAGAGGAAGCTCCAAATGACTATTCCTCATCACTTGAAGTACTTTCTTCACACGCAGATTACGCTGTAATTAACGTCAGTTCACCAAATACACCTGGTCTAAGAGATCTTCAACATTCCAAGCAATTACTTCGGCTAGTTAGAGAGCTAAGAAAATTGAACAATTGCCCTCCTTTACTAGTAAAAATTGCGCCAGATTTAAATAATAAAGCTATTGATGAAGTAGCCAGGCTCTCTTTCGAAGAGGGATTAGCTGGGTTGATTGCAGTAAATACTAGCCTTGACCGACTCGGATTAGAACAAAGAGTTCTTTCCCAAACAGGACGTCCTATCAAAGAAGAAGCCGGCGGACTTAGCGGTGCCCCTCTACGGGAACGTGGAGTTGAAGTAATTCAACGACTACGTAATGCTGCTGGACCAAATTTGCCTCTTATAGGAGTAGGAGGCATCGATTCTCCAGAAAGTGCATGGGAACGAATTAGTGCTGGAGCCTCCCTAATACAGATTTACACAGGATGGATTTTTCAAGGTCCAGATTTAGTGCCCAATATTCTTGAAGGGGTTCTAGCTCAATTAGATCGCCATGGATTCGAGAATGTCGCTGAAGCTGTAGGTAGCAATGTCCCATGGTTAAAGGACTAAATTCTCCAAGAAAATAAGCATCCATCTGAAAAGACTCTTTCATAAGTCCGACTTCAAAGAAGTGACTCCACTTCAGCCCCAAAAAGCTAATCAATCAATTCAAGAGCTTCTTGGTAGGACCCAGTTAAAGTACAAATGGAAAAGAATTATTTGTATCTATCCAAGCACCAACGTGAATTCAGCCAATCAAACACATGGTGGAAATATCACTGAAGAAGCTCGAAAATTGAGAATCAAAGAAAGTAACATTCTAGATGCAAGTGCCTCAATAGTTCCTTTTCCACCACCTAAGTCAATTCATCATTGCCTTCTTAAAACTTTTTCAGGCACCTCTCTCAGAAAATATCCAGATTGCACATACCAGAACTTCCGAGAAGCAATAGGTAGATGGCATGGCATCCATCCATCCATGGTGCTCCCTGGGAACGGAGCAGCGGAACTTTTGACATGGGCTGCTCGTGATGCAACCGAAAAAGGGACCAGCATATTGATTGCTCCAGGTTTTGCTGACTATGCCAGAGCCTTAAATTGTTGGAATGGAAAATATCGTTATATACACCTTCCCCTGGTCTGGTCATCTAAAACACCTCAAACATTCCCATTAACAACAAATAGCAATGTAATTTGGATCACAAACCCACATAATCCAACAGGGCAACTATGGAGTCGAGCTTCTTTAGAATTACTACTGCAGCGTCATAGCTTAGTCATATGTGACGAAGCTTTTTTATCATTAGTTCCTGATGGAGAAAAACAATCTCTGGTTCCCCTTGTAGAAAACAACTCAAACCTAATTGTTATTAGAAGCCTCACCAAATTATTTGCTGTGGCTGGTTTAAGACTAGGCTATGCAATTAGTAAAGCTGAAAGATTGTATCGATGGCAAAATTGGCGCGATCCATGGCCTCTTAATGGACTTGCAGATGCTGTAGGCATAATGCTAATGAATGATCATAAAAAGCTCCAGAAATGGACAAATAAAGTTCATAGCTGGATATTAAAAGAAGGTCCTTGGTTACAATCTAAATTAAGCAGTCTCCCAGGGATACGAGCTCATCCATCCGCAACAAATTTTCTATTAATTGAAAGTGAAAACTCTCTATTACAATTAAGAGCCTTGCTCAGAAAACATCATATCCTAGTTCGAGAATGCGCCTCATTCGAGGGTTTAGGAGATAATTGGTTACGCATTAGTCTACAGAAAAAAAAAGATAATAAAAGAATAATATTAGCCATGAAGAATATCTTAAATTAATTTTTTTAATCTCTCAACTAAAACCTTTTCAGAGTTTCTTATAGCCAATATATTCATACCTTTTTGCATTTCTAGCAAGGGGTCATAGTCAAAAGTTTTTCCAGATAGTCGACTATTTAACAAGCGCAATAAAGTATTGCGAAGAGTATGAATTCCAGGTTCATGCTGATGAACAATTACAGCTGCGCCTAGCTCAGCAGCATAAGAAGCATTGACTTCTTGATGTTGATCTTGTGCTAAAGGGTATGGAACCAAAATGGCTGGTGTGCTGCAGATTGCCAACTCACTCAACGCACCAGCTCCTGATCGACTTATCGCAAGATCAGCATGCTGAAGCAATGCAGGAATTTCATTACTAAAAGGTTTAGCTACAAAATTTTTATGCCTTAACTCATCTTTATTAGGGTCATTGTGCCCTGTTAAATGCACTACTCGACAGCCTTTTTCAAGAAGAAAAGGAAGTACTTCTCGGACCATATTATTTAGCCCTACAGCCCCCTGGCTTCCGCCCATAACAACTATCAGTGGGCCAAGATCTAACGGCACCCAATCTGGCAAAAGTTGTGGAGTAAGAAATGATGTACGCACAGGGGTCCCTGTAACAACCGTTCTACATCTTTTAAGAGTTTTGGCCGCAGGCGGTAAGCCTAAAGCAATTAAATTGCAAAACCTTCCCAATAAGCGAGTCACTCTGCCGGGATAAGCATTTGATTCATGCAAAATGACAGGTAGCCCGCACCAAACCGCACCTAAAATCGCAGGCGCAGCAATATAGCCACCAGTAGTAAAAACAGCATCAATTTTTTTTTGCCGATTAACTTCAATTACCTTCCTAGAAGCGGCAAGCAATTGGAAGAGCTGTAAGAATTTCCTCAATCCATGGGATTGGACTCCCCCAGCCCTAACAGTTATTAACTGATAACACTTTGGCAAAATTTCTGTTTCTAATCTATTTGGAACTCCAAGCCAAGTAATTTCCCACGAGGAAGGCAATTCATCTGCAATAGCAATTGCAGGGAAAAGATGTCCGCCAGTCCCACTAGCTGCTATTAAAACCCTAGGCATAAAAAAAGCACAGCGCTGGTGTCGCGCTTAAGTTATCGGTATTACTGTGAGAACAAAGGTGCACTATTTACTAAAGGTTGCTTTAGCCTCCATTCTATTGAGCTTAATCACACCTCACTATCCAACTTTTGGGAATAATTTACGCACAAGCTCTCTGAGCAAGCGTCTAGAACATGCATTTAATACACAAAATATTTCTCCAATAATCAAACTTTTCCTTGAAAAAGATGGATTAAACTTAGCTAGTCGATATAAAACATTCTTAAAGTCTTTTCCAAATGCGACTTGGACTATTAAAGAAACTCAGCTTTTGAATAATGGGCATCAATCTTTTGAAATTCTTATTAAAGGCCAAAAACAGCTTGAAGATATTCACTACTTTATGGAAGCCAAGCAATTATTAGACGTAAAAACTATGCAAGGAAGAATTATTGATCAAAAACTTATAAGCGAGCAGACCATAGTGCAAAAAGGAAACAACTATTTACCAATTACTGTCAACATACCCGAAACAGTGTTAACAGGCGCAAATTACGATGTTGATATTATTTTAGAAAAGCCTCTAGGAAATGCAATGATTGCTGGAGGGTTAAGCAACATAACAGCTAAACAAATCAGCAACAAATCAACCCCCAATATCAAACTCAAACCCCTAGGTGGAGGAGGATTGTTCAAGTCTGTAAAAGCTCCATTAAATGTTGGAATACAAAACTGGGCTGCAATCCTGGCGCATCCAGATAGTCTTATTTCTATCACTAAGCGTGTAAGCGTAGTCTCAGAAAAGTCTGAACTTAGACCTTAAGTTATGACTCAAAAATAACCAAAAAATATAATCTATATAGCAATACTTACTGTATTTTAATTAAATCAGTCTCTCTTAATAAGGAAATTTTACCCTCTATATTTCTTCATCTAGCGCAGCCACACCAGGAAGAACCTTCCCTTCCAATAGTTCCAAGCTTGCTCCGCCTCCAGTAGAAATATGCGACATTTTCTCAGCAAGCCCTGCTTTCTCAACTGCAGCCACTGAATCTCCTCCTCCAATAATTGTGCAACAGCCTTTAGTACTCAATGAAGCCAAAGTAGTTGCTATGGCGTTAGTGCCATGAGCAAATTGATCAAACTCAAAGACACCCATAGGTCCATTCCAAATAACAGTTTGACAATCACTTAACGCCATCTGAAAAGTCTGTACTGAAGCAGGACCTATATCTAAGCCCATCCACCCTTCAGGTATCGCATCAATTGAAGCAATCTGATGATTGGCATCTGGCGCAAAGTTATCAGCTAGTACAACATCTGTAGGCAAAAGTAATTGCACGCCCTTGGACTTTGCTTTTTCCTCCAAGGCTTTAGCAAGACTCAATTTATCTTCTTCAACCAAACTCTTGCCGACAGATAATCCTCGAGCCTTGTAAAAAGTAAAAATCATGCCTCCACCAATTAAAACCTTGTCACACTTATCAATCAGAGATTCAAGAACCCCTATCTTGCTACTCACCTTGGAGCCACCAACTATTGCTGCCAAAGGTCGCTTCGGCTCATCAATCGCTCCCTGTAGATACTGCAATTCTTTCTCCATCAAATGACCTGCGACATTTGGGCTCAGGAACTTCGTTACACCTTCAGTAGAGGCATGAGCACGATGAGCCGCGCCAAAAGCATCATTCACATACAAATCAGCTAAAGACGCTAGATTTTTTGCAAATGCTGCATCATTCGCTTCTTCCTCAGCAAAGAAACGAACATTTTCAAGCAAAACAACATCTCCATTTTGCATAGAACTAACTTTGATATTTGCATCAGAACCCACACAACTCTCAGTCTTCTCTACATTTTTTCCAAGTAATTCGCTCAATCTATTTGCAACCGCAGTCAGGCGCATAGCTTCATTTACCTGTCCTTTGGGCCTCCCAAAATGAGCAGCAAGAATGACGCGAGCATTCTTCCCAATCAAATCATTGATAGTTGGAAGAGCGGCTCGAATTCGAGTGTCATCCGTAATAGAGCCCGTTTCATTAAGAGGAACGTTGAAATCAACACGCACCAAAACACGCTTACCGGAGAGCGCCTCTGCACTGAGACTAGACAGGGAACGCTTAGCCATGATGATGTGTCGTGAAATAAGAAACCGCCGTGAGACTACCGCTTGATAAGCATCATTGGTTGATTTTGAGGGCAGACAAACCGACTGGCCGTGGTTACGACACAATTACACCAAAACATAGTTAACAAAAGCCAATGTTTAAATCACTGCTTTTCCCAATCGATCAAAGCAGACAGACATTTGAAACAGCTAAGGCAGCTATACAAATTGCCCAAAACCACCAAAGTCAAATCACCTTGCTCTCAGTCCTTCAAGTAGAAGGTACTGAAATGGATAGGACACAATTAATCACATCTCTTCTAAATCGAGTCAAAGAACAAATAGAGCAAGCGGGTGTGTCATGTAATGTTTTAGAAAAACAGGGCACACCAGCCTTTGTAATCTGCGATGTTGCCGATGATTTAAATATGGACCTAATCGTGATGGGTACTAGAGGGATAAATCTTGAGAAAGACAATAAAAGCACCGCAGCACGTGTAATACAGCTAGCACCTTGCCCAGTACTTGTAGTTCCGTGAAAACAGGCACAATTCAGTGGTATCCAGGCCACATTGCTAAAGCAGAAAAACAACTTGCTAGAAATCTCGAAAAAGTAGATCTAGTAATCGAAGTACGTGATGCGCGGATACCAATATCCACTTCGCATCCACATTTAGAACGTTGGATTAAAGGGAAGCAACATCTATTAGTCATTAATCGCCGGGATATGATCTCTAGTCAGGCTCTTCAAATATGGGATGCATGGTTTCGAAAAGAAGGCCAAAGCCCATTATGGTGCAATGCCAAAGATGGAACTGGGGTTAAACAATTACAAGAAACAGCCATTCGCACTGGAGCAAAATTAAACGAGCGCCGACAAGCACGTGGCATGAAAAGCAGACCCGTAAGAGCTCTCACATTAGGTTTTCCAAATGTAGGAAAGTCTGCATTGATTAATAGACTAGTGCGAAAAAAAGTAGTTATGAGCTCTAGGAAGGCCGGTGTAACACGTTCGCTTCGATGGGTTCGTGTAGGACAAGATCTTGACCTTCTGGATGCACCAGGGGTCTTGCCTCCTCGCTTCGATGATCAGCAAGTTGCTTTCAGACTGGCATTATGTGATGACATTGGCCAGGCTGCATATGACGTCGAGTTAGTAGCCATTGCTTTTATAAAGACACTACATAAATTAGAAATAAACAAAATGGCAGGCGTACCACAAGGCCTACTTGGGCAAAGATATAAACTTCCTTTCCACACTGAAGATGCTGATCAATGGTTAATTAAAGTTGCAGAACGCCATACTTCAGGAGACAAGAGACGGATGGCACAAAGAATTTTAGACGATTTCAGAAAAAACCTATTAGGCCCAATCTCCCTTGAACTCCCCTCATGACAGAGGAATTTACTCAATCCTTTGGAGAAGGGAAAGGACAGCTATTAAAACTGTTTTATTCCAAATCATTACCAATGCGTTTAGATCGTTGGCTTGTTAGCCAACGACCAGAGCAAAGTCGAACGAGAATTCAAAAATTTATTGACGCAGGGTTTGTACGAGTAAATGGGACACAAGCACAAGCAAAAACTCCACTACGTCATGGAGATGAAGTTCAATTATGGGTGCCACCTCCAGAACCACTTCCTTATCTAAAGCCAGAGGAAATGAACTTAGATGTACTCTTTGAAGATGAGCATCTAATAGTAGTGAATAAGCCTGCTGGACTAGCAGTGCATCCAGCTCCAGGGAATAAAGATGGAACGTTAGTTAATGGTCTTTTACACCATTGTCCGAATCTCCCAGGAATCAGTGGCAAACTCCGACCTGGAGTCGTACATCGACTGGATAAAGACACTACAGGTTGCATTGTGATCGCTAAAAGCCAAACAGCACTCGTGAAATTACAAGTTCAAATTCAAAAACGAATCGCCTCACGTCATTATCTCGCAGTAGTTCATGGAGCACCAAAAAGCGAAGCAGGCACCATCGTTGGTGCTATCGGAAGGCATCCCACAGATAGAAAAAAATACGCTGTAGTCAGTGATGAAAAAGGTCGTCATGCTTGCACTCATTGGCAATTAGTAGAGCGACTCAGCGATTATTCTCTTATGAGTTTTAAATTAGATACAGGACGTACACATCAGATTAGAGTCCATTGTGCTCATGTAGGACATCCGATTGTTGGAGACCCTACTTATAGTAGGTGTCGCAAATTACCCATCAATCTTTCAGGACAAACACTTCACGCGATAAAGCTTATTTTAAATCATCCAATTACAAATATTCGTATGGAATTTGAAGCTCCAATACCAGATGTCTTTCACAACCTCCTAGTTGTCTTGCGTAAAAGGAAATAGTTCAACTCAATGATGACGTAATCGTAGGGCATGCCGCAACCAGTTTTTTAGTAATAGCTGCTTGAGGAGAGATTAAAAGTTCTTTCCCAGAGCCTTCTTCAGCAACTCCTCCATGTTCCAAAACGATAACTCTATGGCAAAAGCCAGTTGCAATTGAAAGATCGTGAGTAATAAACAAGATAGCTACTCTCAATCGTTCTTGTAAGACTTGCAAAAGGTCTAAAACTTCTGATTGAATCTCAGCATCAAGCATACTTACACTCTCATCACATATGAGAACCGAAGGTTCCATAGCCAAAGCTCGAGCTATAGCAACTCTTTGTTGCTGACCACCTGAGAGCTCATGAGGCAAGCGGTCTTGAAAGTTCTCGGGTGGGACAAGGCCAACCTGTCGCAAAAGGTCTCTGGCCTTTTCATGTGCTTCAGCAACAGAAAACAAGTTATGGATTAAAAGAGGGTCTGCAATTGCTTCTGCAATAGTCATTTTGGGGTTAAGTGATGCCAATGGATCCTGGAAAATCATCTGCAAAGACCTGCGGGCATTAGTTAAGGCTTGGCCTTTCAAGCGCAGAATATTCTGACCTTTTAAGTTCACCTCTCCACCTCTAATAGGAGTCAAACCCATCAAAGCCCGGCACAAAGTACTTTTTCCACAGCCAGACGCACCTACGACGCCAAGAGTTTCCCCAGCACGAAGAGAGAAGCTCAGTTCATCAATAGCCTTCAGCCACTTCAATTGCCATGGCAAACCACCCAAAGCATGCCAGCATCTCAATCTTGAAACTTCCAAAACCAATTCTGGATCATGTTTTACGATTGCTCTCCCTTCTTCCCTAGTCCTTGCAGCATTCAAAAGACGATTACCTATCAACGATTGTGGACTAATTACAAAGTTTTTACTATCAGTATCCTCGACAATTTGCCCTCGCTCCATAATGTTGATCCGTTCACACCAACGTGATGCCACAGCTAAATCATGACTAATCAGAAGCAGCGCACTACCCATATCCTCACAAAGACTGCTTAATTCCATCATCACCTGATCAGCTATAGCAACATCAAGACTTGTGGTGGGTTCATCAGCAATAACTAACTGTGGGTCTAAGGCAATTGCCAAGGCAATTGCCAAGCGCTGACGCATCCCACCACTGAATTCATGAGGGTAAGCATGAAAACGAGCTTCACTAATACCCACCCGACCGAGCAAAACTTCTGCCTTAGTCTTCATACACGCAGGTTTTTGATTCGGTCTATGAGCCTTCAAAGTGTCAACAAGATGCTCACCAATGGTCATTAACGGATTGAGTCGGGTCATTGGATCTTGAAAAACAAGCCCTACAGCTTCGCCTCTTAGTTTTCTCAAATCGGCTGAGTTCAATGTTCTCGGATCCTCGCCAATCAGCCTCAACCCGCCTTTAGTCAGACTTCCTGGTGGAAGTAATTGCAGAGCAACTCTTGCAATAGTGCTCTTTCCACAGCCTGAAGGTCCAACAAGAGCTAAGCGCTCTCCACAAGCAACCTTGAAATCCAATTGATCCAAGGTCCAAGTCATGCTGCCTGGATAGCACATGCAAAAGCTTTGAAGCTCTAGGACATGTTCTAAAGAACTGGACCTAGGGAGTAGCACGGGTTCCTCAGCCTGAATATCATGTATTAATCCGGTGAATCGGATGCTTAATGCAAGCTCTACGACCAATTTGAAACAGACCGATATGGTCTGCAAGTCCAAGCTGCCTTCTGAACCGCACCTCAGGCCTGATCCAATACGTTGTATTGAAGATTATGGGATAGATCTACCAAAGTGGTTAAAAGATTGCTTAACCAACAGTCCTCCTGCTCTTGGGAAGACCTGTCCTAGGGATGCAGAGGGGCTACTGGCTGGGGCTTTTGATTTAGCTTTCCAGCTACATGATGGACAATTTAGAGCAAGTGGAGAGCCATACATAGTCCACCCACTAGCAGTGGCCGATCTTTTAAGGGACATTGGGGCGAGTCCAAGTGTTATTGCAGCAGGATTCCTACATGATGTCGTTGAGGACACAGACATTACGCCAGAGCAATTAGAAAGTTTTTTTGGTAGTGAGGTACGGGGTTTAGTTGAAGGAGTGACAAAATTAGGCGGTATCCATTTTACGAATCGCACCGAAGCACAAGCAGAAAACCTGCGCAAAATGTTTCTAGCTATGGCTAGTGATATTCGAGTTGTTCTAGTCAAGCTGGCTGACAGATTGCACAATATGCGAACGCTAGGTTCCTTACAGTCAGACAAGCAAGAACGCATTGCTCGTGAAACACGTGAGATTTATGCTCCATTAGCCAATCGTCTTGGTATTGGCCGTTTTAAATGGGAGCTCGAAGATTTAGCTTTTAAGCTTCTTGAGCCTGATGCATTCCGTAAGATCCAGCAACAGGTGGCTACCAAACGCAGTGAGAGAGAAGATCGTTTAGGGGTAACAGTGCAATTACTAAAAAGTCGTTTAGCTGCAATTGGGCTAGAAGACTGTGATGTAAAAGGTAGGCCCAAACATCTTTATGGCATTTGGAGCAAAATGCAAAGGCAAGAAAAAGCCTTTCATGAAATTTACGATGTAGCTGCACTCAGGATCATTGTGCCAAGTGTCGAGGCCTGCTACCGCGCACTTGCAGTCGTTCATGAAAGCTTCAGACCAATTCCAGGACGTTTCAAGGATTACATCGGGCTACCTAAGCCAAATGGGTATCAATCTCTACATACAGCTGTCATTGGTAGACATAGGCCCATCGAAGTTCAAATTAGGACTGAAGAAATGCATCGAGTCGCAGATTTTGGTATAGCAGCTCACTGGAAGTACAAAGAAGGTGGTTCTCCAGCAGCTGGTGATACTGAACGGTTTAATTGGCTGCGTCAACTAGTAGATTGGCAACAAGAAGGTGCAAGTAAAGACCATAATGATTACCTAGCGTCTATCAAAGAAGATCTTTTTGACGAAGAAGTTTTTGTATTTACTCCCAAAGGTGATGTGGTTGGCCTTCGAAAAGGTTCTACCGTAGTTGACTTTGCATATCGAATTCACTCAGAAGTAGGCAATCATTGCCATGGTGTGCGTATTAACGATCGTCTGTGCACGTTATCAACTCCTCTACAAAATGGTGATTTTGTTCAGGTGCTGACAAGCAAAACAGCACATCCAAGCCTCGATTGGCTAAATTTTGTCGCCACTCCTACAGCTCGCAATCGTATTCGTCAATGGTACAAAAAAAGCCACCGAGATGAAACCATTCAACGTGGAAAAGAGCTCTTAGAAAGAGAAGTAGGCCGTAATGGCTTCGATGCACTACTCAACAGTGATGCAATGAAAAAAGTGGCCGAGCGATGCAACTTACAAACCACAGAAGATCTATTGGCAGCACTTGGATTTGGTGCAATCGCACTTCAACAAGTGCTAAATCGCTTTCGAGAAGAGGTACGGCTACAAAATCTGACTTTAGAGAGTCCACCGACTAATACAGATGTTGCTAAACAACTAATAGAGCAACAAGATACATCTCCTGCAAGAGAACACTCTACCCAGCATACTCCAATAATTGGAGTAGAAGGACTTGACTACCGGCTAGGAGGCTGTTGCAGCCCCCTTCCTGGTGAGCCAATACTAGGGACTGTTGCTTTAGGTAATCACGGCATAACTATTCACAGGCAAGACTGTACAAATGTGACATCAATACCCAGTGAAAGGAGGTTACCAGTGCATTGGAGTCAAAAATCAGATATAGAAAATGCAAGGTTTCCCATTCAATTACGCATTGAAGTCATCGATCGTGTAGGCATACTCAAAGACATCCTGATGCGCCTTTCAGATGGTGGAATTAATGTAAGTGATGCCAGAGTTAAAACTTCTTTTGGAAAGCCTGCCTGTATCGATCTCAGGGTAGAACTGAAAAGTGCCATCCAATTAGATAAAACCATGGATCAAATTAGATCAATGGCAGACGTGATTGATATTGCACGTACAGGCTTAAGTTAAATACCAGAAGAATTTCTTATCTTTCCATACAATTCAATCAAGTTAATGTGCGTTCAATACTTTGAATAATCCTTTGCTATCGCTCCCATTTGAACCCTATCTAGAAGAGCTAGGAGACTCTTATTGGGACGTAGTGAAAGCAGCTGAGTTTCCCTTCACAAAATTATGTTTTCGAAATGACGCAGTACTCAAACAACTAGGCCTGGACTCTACATCAATCCAAGACATCCATTTTGAAGAAGCTTTTGGCACCTTTAAAGGGCGCACTCCATTCCTTGCCTTGAGATATCACGGCTATCAATTTGGGACCTATAACCCTTGTCTTGGAGATGGTCGTGGATTTCTTTATGGTCAGCTAAGAGATCGGGATGGGAATCTACAAGATCTAGGGACCAAAGGCTCTGGAACGACTCCTTGGAGTAGAGGAGGTGATGGACGTCTAACATTAAAAGGTGGTCTTAGAGAAATCATCGCGAGTGAAGCACTGCATAGACTTGGAGTAAAGACAAGCAGAACCCTTTCCTTAATAGAAACAGGAGAAAGTCTGTGGAGAGGAGATGAACCATCACCAACAAGGAGTTCGGTCATGGTTCGAGTCGCCCATACACACTTACGTTTTGGCACATGCGAAAGATTGCTTTATCTAAGGCAACCCAAACGACTGGAACGATTACTTCGTCATATAATTACTATCTACTATCCAGATATTGCCATTTCACATCCTTATCAATCTGGAGACTCTCATTCCGTACTGGAATCCCAGATTCTTGCATTTTACGCAAGTCTCATTGAGAGAGTTGCCAAGCTTGCGGCTGAATGGATGGCAGCAGGATTTGTCCATGGTGTTCTCAACACTGACAATATGTCTATCGCAGGGGAGAGCTTCGACTACGGGCCTTTCGCATTCATTGAAGAATTAGATCCCAACTTTACAGCTGCGTACTTTGATGAAAATGGCATCTATTCCTTTGGCCGTCAGCCAAGTATCTGCAAAAGCAATCTTCGACTACTGCAAGAACCACTCGCAATGCTTCTGCCAAAGGAAGCAATGAACGAACTATTAGATCGTTTTGGCCCTATTTATGCAAGTCACTACCAATTTTGTATGAACAGGCGTATCGGCTTACCTCCTAATCTCAAGTACCTAGACAATCCGGCTAATTCTGGAGACATTAATAATCGTGACCTACTGCAAAAAACCCTGAATCTATTAGGAACGTGGTCAATTTCGTATGGTTCGTTTTTTACAGGCTTAACTAACCAAATCAATACATATGGTCTTCCTCAGGAACCTGAAGCTTTGTCGCACATGCTCTTTAGTGACTCAGCTCCCCCTCGAACCACCTGGTTAGAATGGCGAGATAGCTGGTGGAATCATCAACATTTAGCATCAGTAGCTGATCCAGAAGAAATTCGAGCTATCCCTAAACGTCTACAACGTTGGAATCTTTCTCAAACTCCAATAAGGTCAAACATAGAAAATATCTGGACATCAATTGAACAACATAACAACTGGGAGCCATTCCAATCTTGGTTAAAAACGATCTGCCTACATAAAATGAATGATTAAAATGAATTCTGAGCTGAAGCCACTTCAATAAGAACGAGACTTTAAGAAACAATAAACAATGAGTCCTGTCAATACCCCCAAAAAGGCACCTACCACAGCAGAGCCCAATAATAATCGGCTACAGACGATCAAACCCTGACTCCAGATTTCTCGCCAAGCAAATTGACTAACTTCGCTCATCTGGATCTCATAACCTAAGAGGACTGAGCCAACCTGATAGTTCAACCAATAAAGCGGCAAATAAGTTGCAGGGTTGCTAATCCACGTTCCACTAATGGCAAACAAATAATTTCCTCGGAAAAAGCTTGCCAACGTTATGCCCAAGATTGTTTGCAAGCCAAACAGGGGAAAACATCCACAAAAAATACCTATGCCTAACCCTCGCGCTTTATATCCAGGAGAACCTTCCTGCTGCAAAAGCCAACGAAAAAAGCTACGAAGTAAATGACTCAAGTATCGTCGTATTTGAACCATAACAAAGCCAACTGAGCTGCGAAGTTACAGACTGGAGGAAATTGCAAGAAAGAGCAAAGGATTAGTTATTAATGACTCTGCCATTTCCTATCGAAGAAACAATCGCTGCAATTGCTACCGCAATAGCAGCTGGGCAAGGAGGAATTGCTGTAGTACGTATCTCAGGGCCCAAGGCATTAACAGTGTGCGAAAGCATCGTATCTGTACCAGGAGAAAAACTTTGGACCAGTCATAAGGTTTTTTATGGCCATGTCATGAATGCAGAAAAAAATGAACATATTGATGAAGTCTTGATATTGATTATGCGCGGGCCAAGAAGTTTCACAGGAGAAGACGTCGTAGAAATTCACTGTCATGGTGGCTTAATAGCCGTCCAGCGTGTATTGGAAAGAGTTCTAACCCACCCTGAGGTTCGCAGAGCATTACCAGGAGAATTTTCTCAGCGCGCAGTACTTAATGGTCGTCTTGATCTCACTCAAGCAGAAGCAATCAGTGAACTAATCGGAGCGCGCAGTCGTAGAGCCGCACAACTTGCGATGGCCGGAATTGATGGAGGAATCCAACGACGTATCACTGCACTTCGAGAAGCGTTATTAGATCAACTATCTGAATTAGAGGCCAGGGTGGATTTTGAAGATGAATTACCTCCCCTCGATGGAGATGAAGTGTTAAAAGAAATACTAAAAGTTCAATCCAAGCTTTATGAGCTGTTAGATGACGCAACACGAGGTGCTTTGGTACGTCAAGGACTAAGGGTTGCAATCATCGGATGCCCCAATGTTGGGAAAAGCTCCTTATTAAATAGGCTCAGTAGAAGAGAGCGAGCGATAGTCAGCAATATCCCAGGAACTACAAGAGATCTTCTTGAAAGCGAAGTCTTATTTGAAGGTGTCCCAATCACCCTCCTTGACACCGCTGGTATGCGCCCAACAGAAGATGCTGTAGAGCAACTTGGAATAGCAAAAAGTCAAGAAGCCTTGTTAACAGCGGATATCGTTGTGTTGCTTTTTGACCTGAGTCAAGGCTGGACGGAAGAAGACGCTGCCCTTCTCGCCAAGGTTCCAAATGAGATTCCAAGACTAGTGGTAGGAAATAAGGCCGATATCAAAAGCAAATTGACTATTACTCAGCAAGCCAAAAAGATTGCTGCTATCAAACCTGATCTGATTTTTAGTGCACTTACAGGCGAAGGAGAAGAACCTTTTATTCAATCCTTACTGCACATTTGTGGTGCCAATGAAACTCAGGGACTGCAAATTGCCCTAAATGAAAGACAAAAGGACCTTGCTGCCTCTGCTGCTGCTGCGTTGAAGAGAACTGAAGAAGTCGCAAATCAACAATTACCCTGGGATTTCTGGACTATTGATCTCAGAGAAGCTATTCATAGTTTAGGTGAGATCACAGGAATTGAAGTGACAGAAGCTTTATTAGATCGAATCTTTTCACGATTTTGTATTGGTAAATAGAAAGTTGCAAATGATGGCTAAGGCTCATGACTGCATAAGCTCTTTTAGACATACTTGCCTGCCAAAAGCCATCGTGGATATCAATACCCCGAAATTGAATAATCTCTTAGACAGCTGGCTAGATGAAGACTTAGGTCGTGGAGATCTCACCAACATTGCACTTGTAGATCGAACAGGATCCGCCCACTGGATTGCAAAACAAAACGGGATTTTCTGTGGAGGAAAATTGGTTGAGCGAATTTTCAAGAGAATGGATAAATCTATCGAAGTCAATTTGCTCATCAAAGATGGTGAATCCTTCGAAAGCGGACAAAAGTTATTAAAAATCCAAGGCCCAGCAGCAACTCTGGCTTCAGGGGAAAGAACCTCATTAAATCTAGCCATGCGTCTATCAGGTATTGCAACTGCCACAGCAGCTTTAGTAAACGAACTCAAAGGAACAGGAATCCTCCTTGCTGATACGAGAAAAACAACACCTGGACTTCGTGTTCTTGAAAAATATGCATTTAGATGTGGCGGTGGTATTAATCATCGCCTTGGCCTTGATGATGCAGCGATGCTTAAAGAAAATCACATTGCATGGGCTGGAGGTATTAAGCCAGCGATGCAAGCTATAAAGGCAACAACCCCGTGGCCTTCACAAATAATTGTTGAAGTTGAGTACCCAGAACAAGCAAAAGAGGCCATCCAGGCGGGCGCTGACGGAGTGCTACTTGATGAACTCACTCCTGCACAACTTGACAACCTCGTTCCGCAGTTAAGGAAGTTAGCGTCAACAAGAACACAATATGAGGGCTCTAATCAAATTGTCATTGAGGTCTCAGGTATAGATCCTATGAATTTGAAAGCATATGCCGGGACTGGGATTGATTTGATCTCAACCAGTGCTCCAATGACCCGTAGTAGCTGGATCGATTTCAGCATGCGTTTCGAAACAAGTTAATCAATGAAACAGGTTTACCTACTAGTCACAAGCAACGTCCTTCTGCTCAAAAAGTAGCCAATTAACACCCATGCTCAGACTTTCTAATATCCTCAATATTCAGCTGAAAAAAGCTCTAGAAAGAGCGTTCCCAAATGCAGCAAACGCAGCCCGAGTATCAGGCTCAACTCTCGACCCAGTACTAGTTCCAGCAAGTAAGCCCGAATTTGGTGACTTTCAAGTGAATGGGGCATTGAACTTAGCTAAAGCCTTAAAACAATCACCTCGCGATATTGCCTTAGCGATCGTCGCACAATTACACGAAGATGAAGAATTTTTAAACTTATGCAAGTCTCCAGAAATCGCAGGCCCTGGCTTTATAAACCTAACTCTCACAACCCAATGCCTCATAAGAGAAATAAACAACCAAATGAACGACCACCGACTTGGTGTTCCATTAATAGATTTGTCAAAAACATCAGGGGGAAGTGCCCCAATAGTCATTGACTTTTCTAGTCCAAATATTGCAAAAGAAATGCATGTCGGTCACCTACGATCAACAATTATTGGTGATTCACTAGCAAGAGTACTGGAATTTCGAGGCCATTCTGTATTGCGCCTCAACCATGTAGGAGACTGGGGGACACAATTTGGAATGCTGATATCTCATCTCAAACTTGTTGCTCCTGAAGCCCTGACAACCGCTGATGCAATTGACTTAGGTGATCTTGTTAACTTCTACCGTCAGGCAAAGCAGCGCTTTGATGAAGATGAGCTTTTTCAAGATGAATCTCGTGAAGAAGTCATAAAGCTACAAAACGGAGACCTTCAAGCTTTGAAAGCTTGGAAATTACTTTGTGACCAATCAAGACAAGAATTCCAAAAAATTTATGATCGATTAGATATTCGTCTCAATGAAAGAGGCGAATCGTTCTATAACCCTTATTTAAAAAATGTACTAAATGATCTTGATGACTTAGGACTGTTGGTCACTGATGAGGGAGCCAAGTGTGTATTTCTAGAAAGCATAACTGGGAAAGACGGTAAGTCACTTCCAATGATCATTCAAAAACAAGATGGCGGCTTTAATTACGCTACAACAGATTTAGCGGCCATCAGATACCGTTTGAATAGCTATCCCGATGGAGATGGAGCTCAACGTTTGATCTACGTAACCGACGCAGGCCAATCTAATCATTTTGCAGGAGTATTTGAAATTGCGGAGCGTGCAAAATGGATACCAAATGGTTGTCACATTGAACATGTACCATTTGGCCTTGTTCAAGGTGAAGATGGTAAAAAGCTAAAAACTCGTTCAGGTGAAACCGTACGACTACGAGACTTGCTGGATGAAGCAATAGATCGTGCTGAATCAGATCTTCGAATTCGACTAAAAAAAGAAGGGAGAGACGAGAGTCAAGCCTTTATCAAACATGTGTCTACCACTGTAGGGATAGCAGCAGTCAAGTATGCCGATTTAAGTCAGAACAGAATAACGAACTATCAATTTAGTTTTAATAAAATGCTTGCCTTGCAGGGAAATACCGCGCCATATTTACTTTATGCCTTAGTACGAATAGCTGGTATTGCCAGGAAAGGAGGTAATCTTGGAATTAATATAGATACTCTTGAATTTAATCAGCCTCAAGAGTGGTGCCTTATTAGAGAACTCCTGAAATTTGATGAAGTGATTATCAAAGTAGAAGAAGAGCTACTGCCCAATCGTCTCTGTAGTTACTTATTTGACCTGAGTCAAGTATTTAATCGCTTCTACGACAAAGTGCCTGTCTTAAAAGCCAATGAACCAAACCGAAGTTGCAGATTGGCGCTCTGTCGAACAACTGCTAACACTCTAAAGCTAGGAATGACACTACTAGGCATTCCTACTCTCGAAAGGATGTAATGGGATTTTTAGAAAGACCTCAAATATTTAAAGGGCCTTCACCTAGAGGTGAAGTAGAAAGAATGTGTGCCTATAAAGCACCATTAGAAGGTCGGCGTAAATTGCTTCGACTTGATTTCAATGAAAATACAATTGGACCAAGTCCTCTTGTAGTAAAAGCACTTCAAAACATTCCACCACATCACATCTCTATCTACCCAGAATATGATGGGATGAGAGAAGCACTGATAGCCAATCTCAATTCTATAGAGACTTCCAAAAACTTAGAGCCTGAACAAGTTGGACTCTTCAACGGAGTTGATGCAGCAATACATGCAACTATTCATGCTTACGGCGACCGAGGTGAGCAACTAATTACAACATCGCCAACTTTTGGTTACTACACGCCCTGCGCCCATATGCAAGGAATGGAAATAGTCGCAATCGAATATGAAGGAATCAACTTCAAGTTCCCCACACAAAAGGTCACAGTCGCATTGCTAAAGCAAAAACCAAAGCTCTTATTGATCTGCAATCCAAATAATCCAACTGGTACAAGGTTAGAAGCACAAAAAATACTGAACTTTGCAGCAATTGCACCTAACACTTTGGTGATAGTTGATGAGCTCTATGAAGCCTTCACAGGTGACAGCGTCTTATCAGAAGTTGATTTTGATAAGACGCCAAATCTTTTAGTACTCAGGTCTCTCTCCAAAACAGCAGGCTTAGCTGGCTTGCGAATTGGATTTGCAATTGGGAACGCTAATGTTGTAGAACGAATTTGTCGTGTGACTGGTCCTTATGATGTCAATAGCTTTGCTATAACAGCAGCTTTAGCTGCTCTTGAAGACCAAGCATATACAAATGATTATGTCGAAGAAGTATTACGAGCACGAGAATGGCTAAAACATCAGCTAATCACAAGTGGGAAACGTCATCATATCGACGGGGGTAATTACCTTTTGATTTGGCCTGACAACGAATCATCAAAAGTAACAGAGTCTCTTAGGAAAGAAGGCATTCTAGTTAGGGATATGGATAGGAAACCACTACTAGAAGGAGCCTTACGAATAAGTATCGGCACAACTGATCAAATGAAGCAATTTTGGAAAACTTTTTTAAAAGTCGACTGCAATTGAATGAAAGTTGGTCTCTATCGCATAACGTTGATAACAGTTTGATCGGAAAGTTTATTTTTGAGGTAAAGAGTTTTTCCTACTTTTCTTACCTCATTTCCTTGCATAGCATCTAAAAACGGTTGAACACCTCCTTGATCACAATTACTCAAAGATGTATTGGTTCCCCGTTGATAGTGAACTGGAATAACCCGCTTAGGACGTAAATCTCTAACAACCTTTGCTGCTTCAATCCCGTCATAGACTTTTGCTCCGCCACCAACTGCAATAATCAATACATCAGGGCGACCCAACAAGACCTTATCTTCGCCAGAAAGAGGCGCTGCACTGCCACCCAAATGAGCGAAGCGCAAACCACCCTGATTCCACACCCAAAGAGTCGCAAGTCCATATCTACGCCCTCCAAAACGATCATGAGGAGCAGTAAAGCCTTCCAAAGCCAATCCGTTGACTCGATATGACCCGGGCTTGACAAGAAATACTCCTTTAGCAACTCGTGCGCCCTCATCAGCCAATTCCGAGCTGGCCAGAATCACATTGGCAGTCAATCTTGGCTCCTTTAGTCCTGCTGCACATCCCACAGCCTTGAAAGGATTTAACAAAACAGATTGTCCACCCCCTTTAATCAAGAGAGAGCTATGGCCATGATTAGTGATCCGGACCCCTCCAGCCATAGCAGAAAGGCCTGAAGAGCTCACTAAGGCAAATGCCAGTAAAACTCTTTTAAAAAAAGAGCTCCAGAAACAAAATTTGATTGGCATTAATTAAAAACCTATAGGCCCAGGAAATTAGCAGTTTCCTTAGCTGAATTAAATGAGGCCCAAAAAGTTGCTCAGCAACTTATGCCCACCTTCTGTTAGCACGCTCTCAGGGTGGAATTGAACTCCCTGAAGGTGAGGGTATTTACGGTGTCTTAATCCCATTATCGTTCCATCCGCTAACCAGGCAGTAATTTCAAGGCAGTCAGGCAGAGTCTCCTTGTCTGCAATAAGGCTGTGATATCTAGTCGCAATAAATGGTTGAGACAAACCTGCAAAAACGCCTAATCCTTGATGAAAGACTTGTGATGTTTTCCCATGCATCAATTCATGAGCCCTCACAACCCTCGCTCCATATGCCTGAGCTAAAGCTTGATGGCCTAAACAAACTCCAAGAGTAGGAATGCTAGGAGCCAGGCTTTTCAAAACTTCTAAGCAAACTCCAGACTGGTCTGGATCACCTGGACCAGGTGACAGAAGAATTGCTTCAGGTGCAAGATCACTAATCTCACTAATTGAAAGAGAATCGTTACGCTCTACTTTTACATCAGCCGCAACAGGATGTTCTTGGGCTAACTCCCCCAAGTACTGAACAAGGTTAAAAGTAAAGCTATCGTAGTTATCAATAACAAGAATCATGAGCCTACTGAATTTATGTCCCCAATTGGGTTAGTAAAGGTGGTAATAAAAGAAGAAGTGCAACAATCAAAGAACTAAATGAGGCTACTAGAACAGCTGCAGCAGAACAATCCTTAGCAATGCGTGCCAAAGGGTGAAAACGACGCCCAATAGCCAGATCGACAACAGCTTCGATAGCAGTATTTAATAACTCTAATACTAAAATAGCAGTTACAGTTAACACCAACACAGCCATATGGTTGGCATTAAGTTTTAAATAAATTCCCAGAGCAAATACAAAAATGCCAATAACTGCATGAATACGAAAGTTCCTTTGGCTCAAAAAGCTATAAACAATTCCTTGAGCCGCATAGCGAAAACTGGAAGGAAGGTCTTTAGAGATTCTCCAAGAACCACGTTTTCTAGTCCTTCTGAACCGAGTCGAAAGTGGAGTAATTTTTCCTGCCAAAGAATTGGCTCGTTCAAGTGGCGTCATTAAATTCTTACTCGTTACCTCCATTTGTTGGAAGATTACCGTCGATACACAAAAGTTGCTCTTGACAGCAAAGCATCGCTTTTAAACTCTGAGGATTGGGATGTTCCCAGCCCAATAAGTGCAAGAGTCCATGACTGACCAACCATCTAAGTTCCTCTTCTAAAGTATGCTTTTGTTCCATAGCTTGTTGTTCTGCTGTAATTAAAGAAACAACAATATCTCCCAACTCTATAGATTGATCTTTTGGAACAATAATCTTGTCATCAATGATAGGGAATGAAAGAACATCTGTTTTTTCTGATTTACCACACCAGGTAGAATTTAAAAAAGTGATATTTTTATCGTCCGTAAATTGCAACCCCATACTTACAACTAGTGTTTTCCTAACTGATTCAGGGCAATGTAAGGAATTATCAGACCGAATAAAATGTATCCATTCTCTTAGGGCCTTTTCCCAAGGAGCAGCTTCAATAAGAGAACTTTTTGTAGGTTGATCTGAAAGTTGCGCCAACACGTCCTGATTGGCTCCAGTAAAAGACAAGTCAAGCTGAAGATCTATCCCGCTAGTTAAAGATCTTTTCATTATCACTTTATTGCGGAAGTGTAGGACGCCCTAATGAAGCAACAACAACTATAAACACAACAAAGCCAAAGGCTGTTAAGGCAAAATGTGTCAGGCTCTGATTACCCTTTTGAACCATATTCTTCATCGCCAATTTCACAAAACTGGGGGAAGGTGTTTTCTGCGAATCTGAATTCTTCATTGATGAATTTTTATTGATGTGAGCTTTTTAATTATCTAAGTTGATATCTGAACGATCTAAACCTTGCCTTAAAAGAGATTGAATAAATGGGTCCAACTTTCCGTTCATTACAGCTTGGACATCCGTCGTCTCATACTCGGTTCTTAAATCTTTGACCATTTGATAGGGATGAAAGACATAGTTTCGAATCTGATTCCCCCATGCTGCCTCAACTATGTCACCCCTTATATCAGCAATCTCAGCAGCACGTTGTTCCTCGGCAATGATCAGTAATTTAGCTTTCAACAAAGCCATTGCCTTCTCCTTATTTTGTAATTGAGAACGCTCTTGAGTACAACGAACCGCTAAACCAGTAGGAATATGCAAGATACGTACGGCAGTTTCAACTTTATTGACATTCTGACCACCAGCTCCACCAGAACGACTTGTCGTTACTTCTAGGTCTTTTTCAGGAATTTCCAACTGAACTTCATGGTCGAGTTTGGGCATGACCTCAACACCTGCAAAACTTGTTTGACGCTTGCTATTCGCATTAAAAGGAGAGATCCTGACCAACCTATGGGTCCCTTTCTCATTCTGAAGGTAGCCATAAGCATGCCGCCCCTCAATCTCAACAGTTGCACTTTTTATTCCAGCCTCTTCTCCTTCAGACAATTCATCGACGGTGACTTTCATACCATGATCTTCGGCCCATCGTGTGTACATCCTCAAGAGCATCTGCGCCCAATCCTGAGCATCAGTCCCTCCTGCTCCTGCATTTATAGATAAAACAACTCCTTCATTATCATAAGGGCCACTTAAAAGACGTTCTAATTCCCATCGATCGAGGTCTATCCTCAACTGAGCCAAGCCATCTTGGGCCTCATGAAGCATCTCCATATCGGGTTCTAGCTCGTAAAGCTCAAGTGTGGCTTTTGCGTCTGCAATAGCGCTTTGCCATCTCACTAATTCTGATAATCGGGCCTTCACCTCGTCCAACTTTCGCATTTGCTTTTGAGCGTTCTTCTGGTTGTTCCAAAAATCCGGCTGTGCTGCAAGTTGTTCAAGATCTTTTTTTCGAGCATTTAACGCAGGAACGTCAAAGACAGTCCTGAGCATTGCCCAGGCGGTCAGTGAGCTCAGACAGATCTCTTTTAAAGTCAGTTAGGTCGAGCAATCGTCAAGTCTCAAAGCACAAAGACGCTATCAGTTTAAGAAGCCTCATAGGATCTTCAACAACTAAAAATGACCCAATGGCAAAAGTTGAAATTTACACCTGGCAATCATGCCCATTTTGCATGCGTGCAAAAAGCCTACTAACAAGCAAAGGTGTCGATTACATTGAATATGCAATTGATGGAGACCAAGCAGCTCGTAGAGCAATGGCTGATCGAGCAGATGGTCGGACCACAGTGCCCCAAATTTTTATTGATGAGAAAGGGATTGGTGGATGTGATGAGTTACACGCTCTTGAAGACAAGAAACAACTCAACACTCTGCTTGGTTTCGTGAATTAAGGCTATGAAACATCTTTTTGTACTCGATCCAATTAAGAACATAAATCCTGAGAAAGATTCGTCAGCTGCTTTGATGCAAGCAGCACAACGCGCATCCATTGAAGTTTGGACCTGCACTCCCTCCGCTTTACAAGCTCATGGAGATAAGGCTTGGGTAGTGACAAATCCTGTTATTCCAGAGCCATGGATCGATATAGATAAACCTCAAAGTAAACCATTAACTGATTTCCATTGCATCTGGATGCGCAAAGACCCTCCAGTAGATGAAGCCTTTCTATATGCAACACATTTACTTGAAGTAGCAGAACGAGAAGGCGTTGTCATTTTGAATAAACCAGCTTCATTAAGAGCCTGGAATGAAAAATTAGGAGCCCTGAGATATAGCAAATTGATGGCACCTACACTTGTAGCTAGTCGAGTTGTTGAATTAACAGACTTCGCAAGAGAGCAAGGAGAAGTTGTAGTGAAGCCTCTAGGAGGAAAAGGTGGTCAAGGAGTAATTCGAGTCGCCAAAAATGCTCCCGGACTGGAGGCTTTAATCGAATTAATGACTGATCAAGAACGCTTGCCAGTAATGATGCAATGCTTCTTACCAGATGTAGTCGAAGGTGACAAAAGAATCTTGCTAGTAGATGGCGAACCTTTGGGAGCAATAAATCGTCGCCCTAAGTTGGGAGATTTTCGAAGTAATCTTGCTTTAGGGGGCCAAGCAGAGGCAACAAAACTATCTATTCGTGAACAAGAAATATGTGAAGAACTAGCGCCAGACTTAAAAAGTCAAGGCTTATTCTTCGTTGGGATAGATGTAATTGGAGGAATGTTAAGTGAAATCAATGTCACTAGTCCAACTGGCATTAGAGAAGTTGAACGCCTTATGACTATTCCTTTAGCCGATCAAGTAATGGAACGACTACTAGATCGTTTCGAGCGAATGTCAAGTTGATCAGCTAAGACTGCCAATTTAAGCCCAACCTCTTGAAGCTCTCTTTGAGCTATCGAGCCTCTTACAAGCCCTGCTCCTGCAGTCAACTCTAGCGTTCTACCTCTTGCCATACCACAACGAATAGCAACTCTAAACTCAGCATTCCCTGAGTTATCAATCCACCCAATTGGAGCAGCATAACTACCTCGCTCAAATGGCTCCAAAGTTCGCAGCCAAGTCATTGCCTCTCTTCGCGGGAAGCCAGCAACAGCAGGTGTAGGGTGCAATGCACCTACTAAAGATAAAGGTGATTTATCTCCAGCAACAGCATTAATCGGAGTATGTAAATGGACTAGATGACCATGTCGAGCAAGCTGAGGACGCCTTGGCCGTCTTGGAACAAGACCTTCACTAATCAATTGATTGGCAATTGACGCAACCACGAGCTCATGCTCTCTCAAATCCTTATCAGACCGAAGTAAAGACCTTTCATCATCTTGTCGAGTTGCAGTGCCTGCAAGTGCATCAATTTGGAGATTCCCTTTTCGAAGACTAAGGAGTCGTTCAGGTGAAGCGCCAAAAAACACTTCATCTGGGGTTCTCTGCCAGAGGAAACGGCAACTTCCTGTTTGCTGCCTACGAAGACGAGAAAGCATTCCCAATGGATCTAAAGGAGTTTCAAGCCAGATCGATTGACGAACAGCAAGAACTAATTTGTCAAGAATTCCATGATTGACCAGATCAATCCCACGAATTAATGCAGGCCGATAACAATCTTGCCATTGCTGAGGAAATGAAAGGACAGAACCGATATTCGTCAAAATTCTTTCTTTTTGCTCTGAGATTTGTGTGACGCTTTGACTCATTAGCCACAACTTTTCAGCAAGTACACGTGCTTCCGCCTCATGAGTAGCCACAGCCGTCAAGCGCAACCAGCTCTGACTACCTTGTTGGCAAAGTTGCCACCTTGGCAGTACAGCCTGTACCGCTGGAGGAAGTCCATGCGTCCTCTGGCACTCTGAAGTTTGTTCAAAAAAGGAAAATGCCAACAATATTCGAGGGTTGGAATATGGAGGCGCTTCTGGAGTGATCTCTATAAGCCGTCCAAGCGTGACATCGCTGAAGCGTTGGGCTAGTTCAAACCTCCTAGGTCCAGAAATATCTAAAGACTGACATCTTCCAGAAGCCGCAAAACAACGTCCTGGAGAGCCATCCCAGAGAAATCGAAATTGCTCTTTCTCAGCAATTAAAGGCAACTGACATAGTGGGTCAACTCCTTTGATTCGCACAGCTAAGCTCAAAACTGGCTCATCAGCCTTCCTTGCGCACCAGCCTTTGGCTGTTGCGGTCAAAATGTCACTAAAAGTGGGTCCAGCTGTCATATGGGATTCGAGCTGATCACACATACTGCTCAAATGTATAAACCGTCACCAGGCAAAAAAGGGGTTAATTCCATGCAAAACCAACAGGATGTTGCATCCCTTTACGCCTCAAATGCTGAAAAACGTCTCCTTTGGAAAGCCGCAATCAAGTGGCCTTTATATTCAGTTGCTGTGATGCCAGTGCTTTTAGCCGCTGGATGGAGATTTAATGCAGGCCAAATTGTGCGATTAGACCAATTAGTTGGTTTTTTGATTGCTTCAATACTACTTTTGCTATGGGAAAACTTAACCAATGACCTTTTCGATGCGGATACTGGCATAGATGAATTCAACAAGCCCCATTCGGTTGTTGCATTACTAGGGAACAAGCAGCCTGTTCGTCGTTTGGCCTACGCCGCACTCTTCTTAGGTTTAGCTCTAATAATGCTACTGGCCTTTCGAAGCAACCCCTCGGTACTCTTTTTAGTCCTAGGTAGCTGTGCACTCGGTTACCTCTATCAAGGGCCACCTTTTCGACTTGGTTACCATGGGTTAGGAGAACCTCTTTGCTGGATCGCCTTTGGACCGTTCGCTACCGCAGCAGCACTATTAGTACTATCACCAAGCGGGATTAATCCCTCCAACATCCCTTGGAGAGTAGCTACAACACTGGGGGCCGGCCCTGCACTCGCAACAACATTAGTTCTTTTTTGCTCACATTTTCATCAAGTTGCTGAAGATTCTGCACACGGGAAACGATCTCCTTTAGTCCGATTAGGGACTAAACGTTCAGCCAAACTAATTCCCTGGTTGTTAGCACTCATAATGACTTTGGAATTAATTCCAATAATGCAAAGGCATTGGCCCATAACAGCACTCCTAGGTTTGATTGGGTTACCTTCAGGGATTGCACTTGTACGTTTACTAAGTAGGCATCACAATCATCCTGAGAGAGTCAGTGGTAGCAAATTCTTAGCGTTACACTTCCAAGCCTTAAATGGATTGGGTTTGAGTGTCGGCCTTGCACTTGGCCCAGTTTTCGGAATTAGTTTAGTTAATCAAATTTAGACAAATGCGTCTGAGCATTCATATAAAACCATTCTCATTTCGGCTAATTAAGAGACTCAAAACATCTCAAGGCATTATTGAAGAAAAAAAAGGATGGTTAATCCATCTTGAAAATGCATTAGGCAAAAGCGGTTGGGGGGAAGTGTCTTCCTTGAGTCACTCAGAAATAGCTATATCTGGAAATCTATTAAAAAGCCTTGGCAATAAAATTTCCCATGATGAGTTAGAAACTAATTTACCTTTTTGGCCAGAATCTTTAGCTTTTGGGGTAGGTGCAGCTTTAGGAGAACTTAATGGTCTAATTGGAATAGGAAGCGATGCAGATTGGCTCCCAGCACCTAGATCAGCAATCTTGTTATCAAACAATCAATCAGTTCTCAAAGAAATTGATATTTTATTGAATAACCTCGAGACAAATCAACATCCATTAACCTTAAAATGGAAAATAGGTCTTGAGGCAACACAGAAGGAAGAAGCACTACTATTTCAAATCCTGGAGCGTTTACCTAACAACGCACGTTTAAGGCTGGATGCCAATGGTGGCCTTGACCGCATTCAATCTAAACAATGGGCACAACATTTTCTTACAGAGCCACAATTAGAATGGTTAGAACAACCGCTTCCAGCAGATGACCTGGAAGGGCTTGCAGAACTAGCAAAAAATATACCCATTGCCCTTGACGAATCGCTGTTAATGCAGCCATCTCTGCGAAAAAGTTGGCAGAGTTGGCAAGTCCGACGTCCGACTCTGGAAGGTGATCCAAGAGCCCTGCTACAAGAACTAAAAAAGAAGGCCAGCTACAAAATGATAAGTACGACTTTTGAAACAGGAATTGGGCTCCGCTGGATTCACCATCTTGCTGCCTTGCAACAACAAGGACCAACTCCAACGGCTCCAGGTTTTGCACCAGGCTGGTGCCCTAACAGCCTACTTTTTAGTAATAATCCTCATGATGTCTGGGAGGCTGCATGAAGCACCTGATGGCATTGAAATGTAATCCAACAAATTCATCTGCAAATGCCAGCCAATTAGAAGATGCAATTGAGAAAGAATTTTGGGTGCAATTATTACCCAAAATGGGGGAGGAAGTATGCATCCCCAATCATCTACTACCTAAAGGGCCAGGGGTTGTCATTGCAAGTGGAGGAAGCCTTGGAATGCCACATCACTGCCTACAGCCTTGCTCAAACCTTGACCAGTCAGCTTTTGCCACAGGGGAATGGCTAATGGAACAGGGTTATGAACCGAAGAATTGCACCATTATCAATCCATTGCCCTTTCATCATGTCAGTGGACTAATGCCTTGGTGGCGGAGTCGTGTTTGGGGCTGTAAACATATTTGGTTAGCAGCATCATTAATGCGTGATCAAATTGCATTAGAGCATTCATACAAATCAATCTTAAGACAGAAGATTAACCCTATAGTTATTTCTTTAGTGCCTACTCAAATAAATCGCCTACTTGCAAGCAAAATAGGCCTTCTTTGGTTACAATGTTTTGATATAATATGGGTAGGTGGTTCAAAACTTTCTGAGCAGTTATCTGAAGAGGCCAGAAGAAATAATATTCGATTAGCGCCTTGTTATGGATCAACTGAAACTGCTGCCATGGTAACAGTTCTTCACCCTAATTTATTCCTCTCTGGTAAAAAGGGCTGTGGCAATCCTTTAGGTGATGTTGAACTCCGTCTTAATACAAGTGGTGCATTAGAAGTAAAAACTAAAAGGCTTGCCGTTGCGCGTTGGAAAGATGGTCACCTTGAAAGTCTTTGTGATCAAAATGGATGGTGGCAGTCAGGCGACTCAGCGACACTAAATATAGAGAATTCTTTGTGCCAAGTTGAAATCCATGGACGTTTAGATACAGCAATTAACTCAGGCGGTGAAACTATTTTTCCTGAGACTTTAGAAGCAAGAATACTAAAATATGCAAAAACAAATAACCTCCCTATTCAAAATATTATTTTGTTACCAATTAGCGATGATGAATGGGGGCAAAGGCTAATTGGATTAGTTCGATGGCAAGCAAAGCTAACACCTAGCGAAAAGAGAACGCGATTCAATTTACTCAGACAGGAAGCAAAAACTTGGCGACCTGCTGAAAGGCCTTCTGATTGGTATGAGTGTCCTCAACTCTCAACTAATTTAGTTGGTAAATGGCAACGTTCTAAATGGAAAAAATGGTGGAAGAATAAATATATAAAGCAATAATTTGTCTCATAATGGCCTTGGGCCTAGATGTAAAGACGAGGACTCTAACCAAAGATCAATTTTTTCTGGCAAAGCACAACGTTGTCTAGTTTGAACATTAATAGCAAGATGTCTTATTAGACCTAATGCAACATTTTCACCATCTCGTTGAAATCGACTTTGAATCTGAAAGCTACTGATATCAATTTTTTCTGGGGAAAGAATGATTTCCAAATGGTCGCCTGTCTTTATAGGTGAACGGAAATCAGCCTTGCAATGCACAATAGGCAGAGCAACATTCAGTCTCTTGTCGTCCTGAACAGCTCCCGGGAAAAAGTCTGATGAATGTAATCCATATTTTTCAAGACTTTCTTCCCATGCTTCATGGCACCAACGTAGCAAGTTGTGAAAATGAATTACACCTGCTGCATCTGAATCTCCAAAGCGTACAACTCGGCTCAAAAGAAGCCAATGCTCGGCGTTTTCAGTCAACAAAGCGAGAATCAGCGATCTACTGAGCCCATGATGACGTCAATTGAACCAAGAATGGCCATGATGTCAGCAACTTTGGCACCTTTGAGAATATGAGGAAGGATTTGCAGATTATTTAAATCAGCAGCACGTATTTTGAATCTCCAAGGGGTGACATCATTATTTCCTTGCAAAAACACACCTATTTCTCCTTTGCCAGACTCCAACCGGGTATACAACTCACCCTTTGGGATTTTGAATGTAGGAGCTACTTTCTTAGCAACATATTGATAATCAAATCCTGCAAACGGACTACCTTTACCCTCTGCCATACGGTGAGCCTCTAGATTTTCTGTTGCCCCCCCTGGGATCATTTCAATTGCCTGCTTCAGAATTTTGAGAGATTGACGCATTTCCTCAATCCTTACTCGGTAACGGGCATAGCAATCACCTTCTTTCTCCCAAGCCACATCCCAATCAAAGTCGTCATAACACTCATAATGATCTACCTTGCGCAAATCCCAAGGGACGCCTGAAGCACGAAGCATTGGTCCTGAAAGGCTCCAATTAATAGCTTCCTCACGTCCAATTGTTCCTAATCCTTCTATTCGCCGACGAAAAATTGGATTATTGGTAATTAACTTTTCATATTCATCAATCTTTGGGCCAAACCAATCACAGAAGTCTCTACATTTCACAAGCCAGCCCCAAGGAAGGTCACAAGCCACTCCACCAATTCGGAAATAATTATTGTTTATCAAACGCTGTCCAGTCGCAGCTTCCCAAAGGTCATAAATCATTTCACGTTCTCGAAAAATATAAAAGAAAGGTGTTTGAGCTCCTACATCTGCCAAAAATGGCCCGAGCCAAAGCAAGTGGTTCGCAATCCTGTTCAACTCAAGCATTAGAACCCTTATATAACTTGCTCGTTTGGGTACAGAAATATTTGCTAAGCGTTCTGGAGCATTTACTACTATCGCTTCATAAAACATTCCAGCCGCGTAATCCATACGGCTTACATAAGGAACAAACATCACGTTCGTTCTGTTTTCAGCAATTTTCTCCATCCCACGATGGAGATAACCAATCACCGGCTCACAGTCGACAACATCTTCTCCATCTAATGTCACTACCAAGCGCAAGACACCATGCATAGAAGGATGATGGGGGCCAAAGTTGACCACCATTGGCTCCGTGCGCGTTTCTAGCTGCGTCATAGGGGCCTAAAGAAAAGTGAATTAACTAGATCTTAGGAAGAAACTATGCCTCACCAATCGACAAATACAACTTCTAGGTTCCAGCATCTTCCTGTACTTGCTCATGAGTTCCTGGCATCAATAAATAATTTGCCTGAAAAAATGCTTAATAACGGATTAATAATTGATGCAACTCTAGGAGGAGGGGGGCACTGTGAACTTCTCTTAGAAGCCTACTCAAATTTAAACATCATTGGCTTAGATCAGGATCCGACGGCAAGAGCTGCTGCCGCACAACGATTAGCTCTTTTTGGATCAAGGGTAAAAATCATAGAAACAAATTTCGCAGATTTCACACCTCCTGAACAAGCAATTGCTGTTTTAGCTGATCTAGGAGTAAGCAGCCCTCAACTCGATAATGCAGAAAGAGGGTTTAGTTTCCGCTTCAATGGACCATTGGATATGCGTATGAACCCAAAACAAGGGATAACAGCTGCTGAACTAATCCAAGAAATCGAGGAGGCGGAACTTGCAAACCTCATCTATAAGAATGGCGAAGAAAGGTTCTCTAGGAAAATTGCTAGAAAAATAAAAACAGACTTACTAAAGGAAGGACCCTACCAAGGGACTCTCTCTCTCGCCTATGCAATAGCCGGCTGCTACCCACCAAAATTACGTCATGGGAAAATCCACCCAGCAACTAGAACTTTTCAAGCATTACGAATAGCTGTAAATAATGAACTAGAAGTTCTTGATAAGTTACTCATTAAAGCTCCAGATTGGATTAAAGCAGGTGGTTTATTAAGCATAATTAGTTTTCACTCACTTGAAGATAGGCGTGTAAAAAAAGCATTTCTGAATGATGAGCGTTTAGAACGAATTACAAAAAAACCACTTCGAGCACTTCCTGAGGAAATAAAGCATAATCCTCGAAGCAGAAGTGCAAAATACAGGGTTGCACGACGCAAGCTTTCATGCGGTCTATTAACATAAACCGTTCCTTTTAATTAACTAGACTGGCTAATTTTTAGCATCGAAGTTCAATATCCTCTTAACTACCTAAGATCAATAATCACTTTTGAAATTAAATCAATAGCTTTTTCTACTTGACTAAGTGTGGTATGTCTACCAATGCTCAGCCTAAGAGAAGCATCCGACTCTTCCTTTGACCTTCCAATTGCTTTTAAGACATGCGATGTTGCTCCATTATTACAAGCAGATCCACTACTACAAATCAAGAGTGGTTGTAAAGCGCGATGTAAATGATGCCCTTGAACACCTGGAACAGTAAAATTCAGATTATGAGATAACCTATACTTAAGAGAACCATTAATGATTAAATCTGGAACTCTTTCTCTTAAACCATCCCAAAGTTTATTACGTAGCTTTTCCAGTCTATTCTTACGACTATTTAAATCTTTAAAGGCTAATTCTGCTGCTTTTGCAAGGCCAATTACCAGGGGAATTGGAACAGTTCCTGCCCTAATTCCTTGCTCTTGTCCACCCCCCCATTGTAAAGGAGTGATGAGAACACCTTTGCGAATCACCAAAGCTCCAATTCCTTTAGGCCCATAGATCTTATGCCCACTCAAAGTCAAAAAATCTATATTTAGCTCATTTAAGTCGAAAGTAAATTGGCCAAATGCTTGAGCAGCATCACTATGAAAACTCACATCTCTTTCACTACACAATTTTGATAACTCTGCAAGAGGTTGCAAGACACCTATTTCATTATTTGCCATCATTACACTTACCAAAATAGTGTCATGTTGAAACGACTCAACAAACTGTTCAATGGGAACTAGCCCATCAGGTAAAGGGTTTATTACTGTCAGACGAAAGCCCTCTCTTTGTAGTTGCCTAATAGGATCTATCACTGAATTGTGTTCAGTAGAAACAGTGATCACATGCCCTGGCTTACCAAGCTCTAAAGCCTTTGCACGCGCATGACCAAGGAGAGCTAAATTATTTGCTTCAGTTGCACCGCTTGTAAAGATCAATCTCTCAGGTTCAATCTTCAGGAATGAAGCCAGTTGTTCTCTCGCTAAACTCAACGATGCAGAGGCATATAAGCCAGCTCTGTTCTGACGGTTCGAAGCATTGCCGCAAAGCTCTGACCAATAAGGCGCCATTGCATCTATTACCTCAAGCTCACAGGGAGTAGTGGCCTGAAAATCAAAATCAAGAGGAATTTGTTGATTTATCACGCGAGAATTAACTAACTGCATCCTTCCAGAGCTTGTTTTATTCCTTGTTCCAGAAATCACTCTAGAAAAGCCAGCGTAGAGATCTAAATCTGCTTAGGCTGTTTTTACGAGATCAGCAACTTACATGGATATAGCCTCTAGATTTCTACAAATCTCCTTCATCGAATGATGATTGAAACTCAACCTTCTAATAATGAAGCGGTAAAGCAGCCTCGACTGCTACTAGTTGACGATGAACCAGGACTTCGAACAGCAGTGCAAGCATATCTTCAGGATGAAGGGTTTGACGTCACAACCGCTGTAGATGGTGAAGAAGGCTGGCAAAAATCTCAACAATTATTTCCTGATTTGGTCATTAGTGATGTGATGATGCCACGGTGTGATGGCTATGAACTACTAAAGCGACTACGAGAAGACGAACGCCTAGGGGGAACACCAGTAATATTTCTAACTGCCAAGGGGATGACAGTTGATAGAACCCAAGGCTATTTAGCAGGTGTTGATGACTATATTTCTAAGCCATTTGACCCTGACGAATTAATTGCACGTGTGCGTAATGTAGTCAATCGCCAAGAAAGGTTACTCGCAGAAGCAGCAAGATTTGCCAATGCGGATGTTGGACAAATGGCTAGACAAATCACCGAAATACGTTCAATGCTTACACACGGCGAACCTGCACCTTCAAGAGATATCACACTGCCAAACTTCACACCCAGAGAAGCAAGCGTGTTGCAACTAGTTGCAGAAGGGCTAATGAACAAAGAAATTGCCAGAAAGCTAGAAACGTCTATTAGAAATGTAGAAAAATATGTAAGTCGGCTTTTTATTAAAACAGAAACATCAAGTCGAACTGAATTAGTGAGGTATGCGCTAGAAAATCATTTAGTAACTTAATAATTGACTTCAGATAAATATCATTATAGGTCCATATGGATTCCAAAAAGCTTCAATAATGGCTGGAAATATGTCGAGAAAATAAAACAAAAAGATAACCATACAACTCTATTGGAGCTATTACTATACAAGTATAAACATTCATCTTTAATAGATTGGTCTGAACGAATCAAGAAAGGCGAGGTTAAGGTCAACAATAAAAAGGCAGAAAATCATCAAATTCTTTCTGAAGGTGATTTATTAACTTGGGACCGTCCACCATGGGAAGAAGCTGGAGTGCCTGCTTCTTGGGAAATTATTTTTGATAACAATGATGTGATGGTAATTAACAAGCCTGCAGGGCTACCTACCACGCCAGGTGGAGGTTTCTTAAAACATACATTAACAGAGTTTCTTCACTTAGAATCTAAAATTGCACATAAGGATTTAGCACCAAAACCTATTCATAGACTAGGTCGATATACTTCAGGGTTATTAGTATGCGCAAGGCAAAAAAAAACTCGTGCAAACCTCTGTGCAGTTTTCCGAAATAATTGTTTCGAGGAAAGTTCTTTCCGCAGAATCTATCGAACACTGGCCAAAACAAACTCTAAGCTGGGAATAGGTGAGTCTATTCAGATAAACACTCCAATACAAAGATGCGCCCACCCTAAACTCAACCAAGTTTGGAATATCTACAAAAAAGAAAAAAACGAGATTCACCAAATTGAGCAAAGCTCTGCCCCTCTAGAAGCTTTCTCTAAGGTGAAATTACTTGAAAGGCGAAGCGACATGGATCTCTTAGAAGTAACTATATTTACAGGACGTCCTCATCAAATACGCATTCATCTAGCCTCTATTGGAACACCACTAATCGGAGATCCTTTGTTTGGACCATCTGGACTCTTTTCAAGCGACTCAACTCCGGGGCAGGGAGGGTACTTATTACACGCACACAAGATCCTAAATATACCCATAGAAAATAAAATATATTCTTTTAAGGCACCATTACCAAAAGAACTTTGGATAGGAAATTGCAATCTAACAAGCAGCTTAAGGTGATCAGATATTCTTCTCACATAAATTACCTAACCTACAAGCTATTTTTAATAGTTGCTAGACATTCATATTAAATCAAATTCTTTTAAACTCAATTAATTTTGAAAAATAAAAAGGAGCTTTATTTAATTTACTCTTAGTTAGTTTAAAGCCACATTCTTTTGCAGCTCTTACTATGCCATCTTCACGAAGAGTGTATGCACGAGTAGTCTTACTTGGTCCTGGAAAAAACTGACCAATTCGTTTTAATAATGCAAGCAGAGGCGTAAAAGGGGCAAAACTAACAATCAATCTTTCTTGCGATAAGCTACAAAGATGTCGCACCATTTCTTCCGCTTGCTGTTGCGGATAATGAATAAACACATCAAGACAAATAACAGTATGAAATGAGCCCTGAACACTCTCTAAGTCTGAAGTTGTGAACGTTAATTTACTGAGATCAAGGTCTAATAATTTTGAACGTCGCTTAGTTTCTTCCACCATTGCCTGAGATATATCGCTAGCAGAAATTGATCCTGCACCCATAGCAGCCAAAGGAAGACAAAGACTACCGACACCGCAGCCAGCATCACAAAAACTGATCTGGCTAATACCTCCAGAATCCTTCAACCAACCAAGCACATCGTCAACTGTCTTCTGATGACCTATGCGTATATTTCGTTGAACTTTATTGACATCAGCACTTTCGCTATAAATACGGTTCCAGCGGTCAAAGCCCATTCCATTGAAGTAGGTTTCAACTGCAGATTTCTCGGCTTGCTTTAGTTGCTCAAATTTTTCAGTAGACATTGATTAATTGTCAATCCGACGAGATATTAAGCAGCTCGCTGCCAAGACAGCTCATCTTGTTCAACGTTCATTGTCCATCGCAGCAAGTGCTTCAAAGGCTGGCCAATCAAATAGTCATTTGATTTATCAGTTTTAGCTAAAACCAAACGTGGCGCAATAGTTGCAGACCAAATTGCAGAAGAAGCCTCTCCACTCCATCTAGCGAGATTTTGACATGCCTTTAACAAGGGAACAGTCGAACCTGCCAGAGTGCCATTCTCAAGTCTGCAACAACCTTTTTCTGAAATAATTGAGCGTTTGTCCCATGTGTAATTCCCATCTTGCAGTCCATACGGAGCAATAGCATCGCTTACTAAAACCACTTGTTTGGAAGCCACCCTTTGGAGAAGAACAGCAATACTTGGATGAATATGAGCTCCATCAGCTATTAAACCAATAGCAATCCCCCCATGATTAATTGCTTCTCCTATGGGGCCAGGAGCCCTATGCCCTAATCCAGGCATGGCATTAAAACCGTGAGTCAGCATGCTGACACCCTGATCAAATGCAAAGCGGCAAATTTTTTCATTAGCAGAAGAATGGCCTAGACAAACAATCACTCCTAAATTCTTCAGTCTGGTTATCACCTCTAAAGAACCATCTAATTCTGGAGCCAATGTGACGAGATCAATCTCGTCTTCTCTGCCGCCAATAAGTTGGTGTAAAGCTGACAGACTGGGAGAAGATAAGAACTCACGAGAGTGGGCACCACATCGTTCTTGTGCCAAAAATGGGCCTTCAAGATGGGCCCCAAGCAGTTTGCATCTATTAGAAGAATTTAGTTTCCTTGCTTTGCGAAGTACATCTAAACCTAAATGAAATGCAGCGAGTTCACCGCTAATAAATGTGGGACAAATCGCCTCCACACCATCAAGCCAAAGCTTATCCAATAGGTCCAAAAGAATTGGGAGGTCTTGATCAGTAAGCTCAGGGAAAGCCAATCCCAAACCTCCATTCATTTGAAGGTCTATCCCCATAGGACTAAGCCAATCTCCTCCCCAGTGAGCGCCAGCCATAGAAGAACCTCGTTCCATTGGGTGAATTGAGAGCACAATGTCCTGCTCATCCAAGAGAACCCACCACAAGTTTCCTTCACAATTGCCAAGTGGCTCTGGCAAGCGGACATGAGTAATCCGACGCATTGGAAGAATCAGCGATGAATAATGCGAAACAATGCATTTCTAATCATTATTAATAATGAACTCTGCGAGTGGACAATTGTCTTCAGCTAAAGCTGAACTTCCAACACAAGTTGCAGTTGTCATGGGGAGTGACTCTGATCTCGAGACACTAAAACCAGCCATTGAAGTCTTAACCCACTTTGGCCTAAACGCTGAAGTACGCATTCTGTCGGCACATAGAACGCCTCTAGAAATGATGAAATTTGCTCAAGAAGCAGAAAAAAATGGTCTAAAAGTAATCATTGCAGGAGCTGGAGGTGCAGCACACTTACCTGGAATGATTGCATCCCTTACAACAATTCCAGTCATAGGTGTTCCAGTTAAAAGCCAATCTCTTTCTGGAGTGGACTCGATGTATTCAATCTTACAGATGCCAGGTGGAATTCCAGTAGCAACAGTAGCCATAGGGGGTGGTCTAAATGCAGGTCTTTTAGCTGCACAAATTTTGGGAACTTTTAACTCCAAAATCAATAAACAAGTGGCTCAATACAGACAATCAATGCATAATCAAGTAGTCTCAAAAGACAAAAAAATCCAAGCTTTAGGTGCAATAGAATATTTATCTCAAAAGTAAAAATAAAATGAAAAGTCCTAATTCTTGACTCTTACTCTATCAATTATCTTTAACCCCACCAATTTACTAATAACAGTTTCAACACATCTCTCCAAATCCTGAATACCAGTATCAATTCTCAATTCTGGGGATTCTGGTTCTTCATATGGACTTGATATTCCTGTGAAATCCTTAATCTCGCCTGCTCTTGCCTTTGCATAAAGACCTTTGGTATCTCTTTGTTCACAAGTTTTGAGATCTGCCGCACAAAAAATTTCTAAGAAGTCTCCATCATTCACTAAGGATCTAGCTTTGTCTCTATCTAAGCGAAATGGAGATACAAATGCAGTTAAAACAATAATGCCTGCATCAAGAAAAAGTTTGGACACCTCTCCTATACGACGAATATTCTCCTCTCGATCAAGATTCGAAAATCCCAAGTCTTTACAGAGACCATGACGAATGTTGTCACCATCAAGGACATAAGTAGACACCCCCATCTCAAACAGAGCCATATTCACAGCATTTGCCAACGTACTTTTTCCAGAACCAGACAAACCGGTAAACCAAAGAATTGCACTGCTATGTCCTCTTTTTTGAGCAATTGCATCTCTATCTACAGATGCTTGGTGCCAAACAATGTTGGTGGCTTTTGGGGTTATTGCTCCTGCTAATGGTTCGACCATTTGTAAATGATTGCTTGTTTGTTAATCCCATTCTCCATCGCAATGAGAACAAAACTTTCTTAGGTTATCCACCAGATTTTTTGGGCCTATACCCCTCTTGCCTCAAAAGCTCTAAAGCATCTGAAACCTGGTCACCTTGTAGCTCAAGAGCATCTGCTTTTAAGGTCCCTCCAGTTCCACAACGGGTTTTCAACCTCTTTAAAAGAGACTTGGCTGCTATTGAATCGAGCTCAAGCCCACTAATTACAGTTACGGTCTTCCCACCTTTACCACCTCTTAATCTCTGAACTCGCACGTGACGTTCCGCTTTGTCTGCAATCGATTGAGATCTTTGCATTTTTGATGTTGAAGGATCATTAAATTCAAGCCAACTTCCTTTAGGCATTGATCTAATTCTTAGGCTGGTATATATCTTCCCCTCATCACGGTGACAAGCACGCTTTCATCTCAACCAAAAGATGTGGATTTAACAGTCAATGCACGTCCAACCTCTCTAGGCCGTTTTGGTCGGTATGGAGGTCAATATGTACCAGAAACTCTTATGCCTGCTTTGAGTGAATTAGAGCAGGCTGCTACAAAGGCATGGAAAGATAAAGCATTCACCAGAGAACTAAATCATCTGTTGCGCTCTTATGTAGGGCGCGCAACACCTCTATATGAAGCAACAAGGCTAACCAAGCATTACTGCCGCTCTGATGGTGGACCAAGAATTTGGCTTAAGCGCGAAGACCTCAATCACACAGGTGCTCACAAAATCAATAACGCATTGGGCCAAGCCCTGCTTGCTTTAAGGATGGGGAAAAAGCGAATTATTGCTGAAACAGGCGCTGGACAACATGGAGTAGCCACAGCAACTGTATGTGCAAGATTTGGCCTTCAATGTGTTATCTACATGGGTGAAGAAGACATGAGAAGACAATCACTCAATGTATTCCGAATGAAACTTCTTGGAGCACAAGTAGAACCTGTAAGTGCAGGAACAGCAACCCTAAAAGATGCGACAAGTGAAGCCATTCGTGATTGGGTTACTAACGTTGAAACAACTCACTACATTCTTGGCTCAGTCGCAGGCCCGCACCCTTATCCAATGCTGGTAAGAGATTTTCATGCAGTCATAGGCCAAGAAACACGACAACAATGTTCTGATGCTTTTGGTGGATTGCCCGATGTACTTCTCGCATGTGTAGGAGGAGGCTCTAATGCAATGGGTCTTTTTCACCCATTCGTAGAAGAAACATCTGTGAGAATGATTGGAGTAGAAGCCGCAGGTGATGGTGTAGACACTGGTCGCCATGCAGCCACTATCACTGAAGGGCGAATAGGAGTCCTACATGGAGCAATGAGCCTTCTACTCCAAGATGATGATGGACAAGTTAAAGAAGCACATTCCATAAGTGCTGGTCTTGACTACCCAGGAGTTGGCCCAGAACACAGTTATTTACGCGAAATTGGCCGAGCTGAATATGCAGCGGTCACTGATCAAGAAGCTTTAAATGCACTGAAACTAGTCAGTCAACTTGAAGGAATTATTCCTGCTCTTGAAACTGCCCATGCTTTTGCTTGGCTAGAAACACTATGCCCGACACTAAAGCCTGGTACAGAAATAGTCATCAATTGCTCTGGCCGAGGAGATAAGGATGTCAATACAGTTGCACAAAAACTTGGTACTGAGCTTTGACACAACTAACTCAAAACTCGAGCGAGGTGATCTGCGACACTTCGCACAGCGGCCATTGCTGTTGCATAAGCCATACGCATTGGGCCAACTAAAGCAACATGACCAACACCCTCATTAGAACTTTTATATGTCGCTTGAACCACGGCACAATCAACCAAAGCCTTATGAGGGTGTTCGGCCCCAATCCAAACACCATCCAAACGTGAGTCATCCATAGGTACAACTGCGGCTGGGTGACTATCCATTAGTTCTAAAAGAGGTCGCAAACTATTGCTTTGGCTAAATTCAGGTTGAGCCACTAATCGAGACATTCCATGAAATAACGCACCAGTCTCTACATTTGAGAGAGAGTACCTATGACTCTGAATTGCCTCTCTTACAATTGTTCCACTCATATGAAGCTGAGGAGGCAAAGCTGACCAATCCAAGCTTCCCTTGTCTGATTGAGCCAGTTGCTTACGAATCCAAATTTCCATTGCTTCAAGCTCACCTATGGCCTCAAAAGGGAGACGAACATTCAAGTGAGTTGCATGATTAGAACTTTCTACAAGCATGACTAAAAGTCTTTCTCCGCTTTGCACCAAACGAACCTCCTCCAACATTTTTTGCTTTCGAACAGGTCTAGTAATCAAACTCATCAAACCTGTAAAATCAGTAAGACGTTTAGCCAATTGCCATAAGAGATCATCCAATGCAGCTAGTCGAAGACTCATATGCGTCAATTCACTTTCCAAATGTTGCACAGTCACTCCTGGAGGAGGTAAGAGCCAATTCACATAATGCCGATAGCCTTGTGGACTAGGAATCCTTCCTGCTGAAGGGTGAGGCTGTGTGAGTAATCCTTTGTTTTCAAGAGCCCCCATATCCGATCGAACTGTCGAAGAACTAGCTTTTAAACTGAAGCGACGTACCAGGGCTTTACTACCAACAGGTTCCATTGTGTCCACGTAATGATGCACCGTGGCTCGAAGAACGTCTTGTTGTCTTACGGGGAGAGACTCCAATGGATCGAAACAATAATTAGATGGAACGAAGACTTATCACCTCACTCCCAACACTATTAAGAAGTCTTCGATAACTACTCAATAACGAGGAACATTGGGATCAACATTTACGCTCCAGGCATCTATCCCCCCTTCAAGATTCCAAACTTCGTTTCCCCATCCTTGCTCTAACAGCCAAGTTGCAAAATTCCAACTACGCACACCTGAATGACATATCACCACCACTGGTTGAGTTTTTCCTAGTCTCTCAGGTAATTCTTGAACCCATACAGACGCTTTACTTAAAGGCAAATGAATCACTTGAGAAGGGAAAGGAGCCAAAACTAATTCTTCATCCTCCCGAACATCTACCAACACCAAATTAGAAGCGTTTGTATTTAGCCAACTATGTAGCTTTTGAGGAGCAAGATTCTTGGGAACGTGCTGAACCATTTGTCCATTGTCAGTCCAATAGGAATTCTGCTCGGTAATGGATAAAAATAGCCACAAGTGTCGTATCGCTAATCCATGAAGGTTCGTCCCTTCCTACTTAGTTTGACGACTGCATTGGTGTTTCTGCAGTTCATAGTATTTGTCCCTGAGAGGGTTCTAGCCCTCTCAGGGACAAATCCAACTGAGAATAATCAACTTGAACTGCCGAAAACAGCTAAATTTTTACCCCAAAATTCATCAGTATCTCTTCATTGGACAATAAAAGAAGAAAAGCTTCCTCAATACCTGCAATCAACTGAGCCTTTAGAGAAAAAGATAAGCGAAGCTCAAAAAATATCCAGAGAGTTAATAGAAAACTTATTTGCACTTGCAGGTCTAAATTTTTATTCTGATCTTTCAGAATGGATAGGGCCTGAAATCAGCTTTGCTTTTTTTGAAGCAAATGAAGATCATCAAGATTTTGACTGGGTAATGGCCATATCAAGTAGAAATGTTAGTGAGAGTAAGAACTTTCTACAGAGTTTTTGGCAAAAACAACGCTTAGACGGAATAGATTTAAATCTAAGTGAGTATAGGGGAGTTACTTTAATTAGCGGTAATCAGACTTCAACTGTCAATAGCTACCAACCTGTATCTACAGCTTTAGTAAGTGATAACCTAATTGTCATCGCTTCAAAGAAATCAAGGCTAGAAGACTCTCTAAGTATTTCCCAATTACCCGGTCTAAATCAATTAGGCAATCAAACTCTAAAACAATCAATTAATCATCTTAATAATGGATTAGGCATACTAACAATTTCCCCAAAATCATTATATTCCTTATTCTCACTACCATTAAAAATAAGTGAGCGTGATGACTTTAATGGTTTTGTAGCGTCCTTTCAGGCTAATGAATCCTATATTGATATTAATGGATTTTTAGAATTTAAAAACCCTATTAAAAAACAAACACCTCAAAACAATGAGAACATCTCAACTCATAAAATCGCGGGGACATCAGAAGAAGTAGTCGCATTTTTTAATTCACCTTTAGATTTACTTAGCAAGTCAAGCAATGATCCTCTAAGTCAATTGATAGGTCCAATATTAGTAGCCAAGCTTCAATCTTTAGAAGGGGTTACAGCTAAAGCTATTATTACTTTTAATGAGGGCCCATTAATTTGGCTAAAAGAAGCCAAGGGTTGGGTCATAGGGACCAAAAAAGGAAGTCCACCTATATCTCTTATTGATAAGCTACTCACGAAAGAGAATTATAAGAGGTCAGAGCTATTAATCAATAATAAAATCTTTCAAGTATGGTCAAAACTGGTCACCGAGCATGTCCAAGATGGTGACAAATTAAAAACTAAAATTGGCGCAATTTTATTGCAAGATTCTGATATTAATTGGTGGGGGGAGAACCTTTTTGCACTTCAGCAAAAAGAACAAACTGAATCAAGACTAAAGCAAGAAGAATCGGGAGAATTTCATCCAGAAGGCATGAATATGTCTGCAATGCAAATATCCTTAAATGCAATACAAGCGCAAGAACAACTAAATCAGTGGTATCCTTGGCAGCTTCTAAAAGTAATAGGAAGTGCTTCGATAACTCCAAACATCCAGGGAATGGAAATTTCTATCAATACAGATTCGGAAAGAAATCCTAACAGCATCAATCTTAACACAAAGTTGGATATTAGTTAATATTTATGCTTGCACTAAGGTGAAATCCATTGAGCAGTTTTTATCTTTAGCTTTATATATAAACATCAGTTGGACTAGCTCCTTGAGAGAAGAACAAAAATCACTTTCATAATTAATATTTACTGAGCCAATGAAAATTCCTAAATTTCGCCCTTTTAAAAAAATGTGAAAGCTTTCCTTATTAAAGAGATTTAAATAATTTCTCTTATTTCAGTTCCTTTCAACTCATATGGTTTATTTCGGCACTTCTCCACTTCAAGTCAAGAGAGGTGGCTTCTATACCTAGTGATGGTTGCATCCATCTAAAATGAAAAAATAATTCTCAGACCTTCTTGAGCCATGCCTATAACAGCACTTATAGAACCAGTCTTCATTTAGCTCACATAATTTTCTTCATTGGCCCATTATCTCTAAAGATATGCTTGCGGAGCAAAAAACAATAGATCAGCATCTCGACCCCATAACGATCGGATTGCGTCCAGGACTGGAAGGCGTACCAGTCACCCAGTCTGCAATTTGTGATATTGATGGCATCAAAGGAGAACTTAAATATCGCGGCTACCCTATTGCTGATCTTGCAGCTCAAAGCAGTTTTCTAGAAACTACTTATTTACTGATTTGGGGAAATTTACCAAGTCCACAACAATTAAGGGATTTTGAACGAGAAGTTCAAATGCACAGGCGGGTGAGCTTTAGGGTCAGAGACATGATGAAATGCTTCCCGGCTTCAGGACATCCTATGGATGCCCTGCAATCCTGCGCGGCATCACTTGGCCTGTTTTATTCCCGAAGAGCAATAGACAACCCTCAATATGTCTATGACGCTGTGGTGAGGCTGATTGCCAAAATCCCAACTATGGTTGCAGCCTTTCAATTAATTCGAAAAGGGCAAGATCCAATTCAACCTCGTGATGATCTTGCTTATTCGGCAAATTTCTTGTACATGCTCACAGAGCGCGAGCCAGACCCTCTTTCAGCAAGGATCTTTGATAGGTGTCTAATTCTGCATGCAGAACATAGTCTCAACGCCAGTACCTTTAGTGCACGAGTTACTGCAAGCACGCTGACTGACCCTTATGCCGTAGTCGCCTCTGCAGTAGGCACTCTCGCTGGCCCTCTTCATGGTGGTGCAAATGAAGATGTAATTAAAATGCTGGAAGATATTAGGCTCCCAGAAAATTCTTCCTCATATCTAGACAAAGCAATTGCACATAAACAAAAAATCATGGGTTTTGGCCATCGTGAATACAAAGTAAAAGATCCGCGCGCCTCAATTCTTCAAGGACTTGCAGAAGAACTCTTCGCACGATTTGGCAAGGATGAAATGTATGACGTTGCAAGAGCTCTCGAAAAAGAAGCTTCGAACCGTCTAGGTGCAAAAGGTATATATCCAAATGTTGACTTTTATTCTGGACTGGTTTATCGAAAACTTGGTATTCCTAGAGATCTTTTCACACCAGTATTTGCTATATCTCGAGTTGCTGGCTGGTTGGCTCATTGGCGTGAACAACTAGGTGCCAATCGAATTTTCAGGCCATCACAAATTTATACAGGTGTAAAAACAAGAAAATGGAAGCCGGCTGAAGAACGTTCTACTCCCGAAAACTCCTAATTTGAATACATCTCATCCATGCCAATGGTGACATCTACTGGCGCAGCATCCCAGGCCCTAACAACACCAGGGATCGATCTTGAATTGAGCTTCAATCAAGCTATGGAGGGTCTAGGCCTCTCCCATCAAGTCGCTCATTTACTTTGGTTACCGCTACCAATGCTGCTCGTTCTCGTGGCAGCTGTTGTTGGAGTGCTAGTAACTGTGTGGCTTGAACGGAAGATCTCTGCTGCTGCGCAACAGCGAGTGGGACCTGAATATGCAGGGGCCCTAGGAATACTTCAACCAATGGCAGATGGACTCAAACTACTGGTTAAAGAAGATGTAATCCCTAAACGAGCTGATGGACTGCTATTCACCCTTGGTCCCGTGCTGGTTTTGGTGCCAGTAATCCTGTCCTGGCTCATAGTTCCATTTGGCCAAAATCTTGTAATTAGCAATGTAGGGATAGGCATCTTCCTATGGATAGCCCTAAGCAGTATTCAACCGATTGGCTTACTAATGAGTGGTTATGCGTCAAACAACAAATACTCACTTTTAGGCGGACTTAGAGCTGCTGCTCAATCTATAAGTTATGAAATTCCTCTTGCTCTAGCAGTACTAGCGATTGTGATGATGAGCAATTCTCTAAGCACAGTTGACATTGTTGGGCAACAAAATAGTGCAGGCTTTTTGAGTTGGAACATATGGAGACAACCTGTAGGTTTTTTAATCTTCTGGATCTGTGCCCTTGCCGAATGTGAGCGCCTACCTTTCGATCTTCCTGAAGCAGAAGAAGAATTAGTTGCTGGATATCAAACCGAATACGCAGGAATGAAGTTCGCCTTGTTTTATCTAGGCAGTTATATCAATCTTGTTCTTTCATCATTACTTGTATGTGTTCTGTATTTAGGCGGCTGGGGCTTCCCTATCCCTATTGAATGGCTAGCTAACTGGTTAGGTCAGTCTGCAGATGCACCTTTCATCCAAATCATTACTGGATCAGTAGGCATTGTAATGACTGTAATGAAAACCTACCTGTTAGTTTTCCTGGCAATATTGCTCCGTTGGACTACCCCCAGAGTGCGAATTGATCAACTTCTTGATCTTGGGTGGAAGTTTCTACTGCCAATTTCCTTAGCTAACCTCCTGATCACAGCATCCCTCAAACTCGCATTTCCTTTGGCTTTTGGCGGCTGACTAGACGACAATCCCCAAGACTAGAATTCTAAAAACATGAGTAATTCTACTTATAACGTTGAAAAGGCTTGTAAGATTTATCACGTACAGGCTTTTCACTCATGGAAGTTCTGAGCGAATGATGAGTTTCCTCAAAAAAGTTTCTGATTACACCAAGGATGCGTTTGGTGCGGCTAACTACCTTATCCAAGGACTAGCCGTTACTTTCGACCACATGCGCCGGCGCCCGATAACGGTTCAGTATCCATATGAAAAATTAATTCCTTCTGAACGCTACCGAGGCAGGATTCATTATGAATTCGACAAGTGCATAGCTTGTGAAGTCTGTGTCAGGGTATGCCCAATCAATCTTCCAGTAGTTGATTGGGTAATGAATAAAGAAACTAAGAAGAAAGAACTTCGTAACTATTCAATAGATTTTGGTGTGTGCATATTTTGTGGGAATTGCGTTGAATATTGCCCTACTAATTGTCTTTCTATGACAGAGGAATATGAACTTTCAGCATTTGATAGACATAGCCTTAACTATGACAATGTTGCTCTGGGTCGACTACCAACCAGTGTTACCACAGACCCTTCAGTCAAAGCTTTACGTGAACTACCCTATCTGCCTTCAGGAGTAATGGATCCACATGAGCTTCCCGAAGATCAACCAAGAGCAGGACAATTACCTGAAGAAATTTTTGAATCTATGAACAAAAATCCCCCTCAAAAAAATTTAAAAGAGTCCAACAAAATTGCAAATCAACTAGAAAAGAATTAACAATGAATATTGCTACTTCCACTGAGTTAATTTGTTTTTTAATCCTTGCTGCAGTGGTAGTAATTGGCAGTCTAGGTGTAATTCTACTAACAAACATTGTTTACTCAGCATTCTTGCTAGGAGGAGTATTTATGGCTGTTGCTGGGCTATACCTTCTATTAAATGCCAGTTTTGTAGCAGCAGCTCAAGTACTCGTTTACGTCGGTGCCGTCAATGTACTAATTCTTTTCGCAATCATGCTGGTCAACAAAAAAGAAGACCTTAAACCAATAAAGAATTTACAAGTTAGACGAATACTTTCTGGAGCAGTATGCATAGGACTATTAGCACTACTTGTCCGAGTTGATTTAACTACTCCTTGGGCTCTGCCTGGTCCACCCGCAATAGGAGAACAAGCAACTGTGCGAATTGGCGAGCATCTTTTTACAGATTATCTTTTACCATTCGAGCTTGCCTCAGTCTTACTACTAATGGCCATGATTGGAGCAATAGTTTTAGCACGAAGAGATGTTCTCGTTAGTGACGTAGGCACAGGAAATTCGGTAGACCAGAATCTCATAGAAAAAGCTGGAAGTCCTCTTCTGATTGATAAATCCTCACCATAAATTAACTACAATTATTAAATTTAATCATTTATTCCGATGCTAGTAACTTCCTCCCTCCACGTCACACTTCAAGCTTATCTCCTTCTTGCTTCTTTTTTATTCTGTATAGGGGTATGGGGACTGATCAATAGTAGAAATGCTGTACGTGTATTGATGAGTATTGAATTAATGCTAAATGCTGTAAATATAAATCTAATGGCATTCTCTTCGTATCTTGATGGTGAATTAATTCGTGGACAAGTCTTTACAATATTTGTCATTACAGTTGCCGCAGCAGAAGCTGCGGTTGGATTAGCCATACTTCTATCCCTATATCGAAATAGAGTAACTGTTGACATGGAAAATTTCAATTTACTTCGCTGGTAGAAAAAATATGTTCCTCGATCTGGTCTGGTTGATCTATCGGGCAGGTAACAAAGCTGCAGCAAAAGAAGGCTTAGCTCTTTCAGGTGAACTAAGTTCAATCTGTTCAGTAACTGTTATTGAAACATGCAATATTTCTAATAGTCCTTTAAATAATCTTCTTAATTCGACAACATCTTTACCAGATTTAGCTGTTGTCTTAGGGGGTGATGGAACTGTACTTGATGCTGCGCGTCATCTTGCTAAACATAATGTTCCTATTTTAAGTTTCAATATTGGAGGACATCTAGGCTTTCTGACTCATAACCGACACTTACTCAATGGTAAAAACCTCTTACAAAATATTATCGAGGAAAATTTTTCTATAGAGAAAAGAATGATGATTGAGGCAAAAGTAGAAAAGAAATTTACATCAGAATCAGTCATCTACTCAAAAGAAAAATCTTTTGCAAATGAACATAAATATTGGGCTTTAAATGATTTCTACCTTCGGGCCTACAACGACGAGATTTCTCCCACATGCACTTTGGAATTAGAGATTGATGGAGAAGCTGTTGATCAATACAAAGGAGATGGGCTGATCTTATCAACACCAACAGGTTCGACGGCATATTCAATGGCCAGTGGAGGGCCAATTCTCCATCCAGGTATCGCAGCGATTATTGTCAGTCCAATATGTCCAATGAGCTTATCTAGCAGGCCTGTGATTGTTCCTGCCACATCAAGACTAGTTATTAAGCCCTTAGGGACGAGAACTCGCAGAGTCAAGCTTTGGCAAGACGGAGCTAGTGCAGCATTACTTGAGCCAGAAGATAGCTGCGTAATTACACAGGCACAGCTACATGCACAAATGGTGGTACTAAATCAAAGCCCTTCCTATTACAGAACACTGGCTCAAAAATTACATTGGGCAGGCAGCCTCAATAAAAATAAAGATTTTTAATTCATATTCCAATGGCACTTGAAATTGAAAGAAGGTTTCTTGTTAAAGGCCAAGAATGGAAAACAATTGCAAGAAATGCACAACATTTTCGGCAAGGATATCTAGTTACTAGCGTTAAGAGCTGGACAGTAAGAGTGAGAATTATCGAGCAAGAAAAAGCATGGCTCACCCTGAAGTCTCCGGCTGGAGGAATAGCAAGACATGAATTCGAATACTTGATACCCCTGGATGATGCTGAATCACTTTGGGACCAGGCTTTATATAAGCTCACGAAAACTCGATACGAACTCAGACTGAATGGATTCGACTGGGTTATTGATTGCTTTGAAGATCAAAATGCTCCATTAGTAATAGCCGAGGTGGAGTTAACTTCACATAATCAAGCAATAGAAAAACCAAATTGGTGCTACCAAGAAGTCACAGCTCTCCAAAAATTAAGCAATGCTGCGTTAGCTCAAGACCCAGTATCTAATTGGTCAATCGAAAATCGGTTAGCAATAAATCTCAACTAGCAGGCCAAGCAAGCGCCTCGCTCCTTTAGATTCTCTTTATATTTTCTGCTTCTCTTTCGGGCTGGCAGGAAATCATTTCTATAGGAGTTCCAGCCTTTGTATGGTTTATACGATACCGACGGGATTCTCCGCTATATAGGCGGAGATCGTGAAGCTTGCTTGGCATATGCAGAACTATTTGAGATGCCATCAATTGATTGCTCCTTAATTTCTCTTCCAGAGCCAAGTGCCTTAGGGATCAGTGATCGGAAGAAATTTCATCGGGCAATGAGCAGCAATTAAATCCATCACGACAAATCTTTCCATGATCCATCGCCCAGTTGAGCAAAGCTACTCGGTTCTTGGATCCCGTTTTAGTAAACATATTGCTGACATGGTTATCCACTGTTCTTTTACTGATCGTTAACCGCTCAGCAATTTCCTGATTAGTAAGCCCATCTGCCACTAATTCGATAATCTCCATTTCCCTCGCCGAGAGGTTCATGTGAGCCGCATTGGAGACTTCGCCTGTGGCCATAATCTCCCTCTCAACTCCTAGGTTTCATAGTAGGCAGACTAAAGGTACATCGATATTCCATAGTTAGTACTCTTCGAGCAAAAAAATTTGCGGTCAGTTTTAGAACGCTCTCTCTCATCAGAAGGAGTGACAATTACAGCTGAGATAATGCCCCCACGAGGCGCAGACCCATCACGGGCCATTCAAAAGGCCCAAAAGCTTGCAAAGCATGTTCATGCACTAAATGTGACAGACGGCAGTAGAGCTGTGATGCGAATGAGCAGTCTGGCCTTGTGCAAATTGCTCTTAGACATCGGACTTGATCCTGTGTTACAAATTGCTTGTCGAGATCGAAATCGTATAGCTCTTCAAGCTGACCTACTCGGGGCGAATGCGCTAGGGATTAAAAACGTTCTATGCCTTACAGGTGATCCTGTGCGCGTGGGCGATCAGCCAGATACAAAACAAGTTAGTGAATTCAATTCTATTGGTTTACTCAAACAAGTAACTTCGCTTAACAAAGGAGAAGACCCAGTATCTGGAGAACTAGCTGATGGGCCAACAAGCTTGTTTCCAGGAGCCGCAGCAGACCCAAATTGTCCGAGTTTTAATAGTTTGCGTAGACGGCTAGAACAAAAAAGGGATGCTGGAGCACGTTTTCTTCAAACACAAATGGTGATGGACCCTAAGGTCTTAGAAAACTTTTGCAATGAAGTCGCTAATCCGTTGGAATTACCAGTACTTGCAGGAGTTTTCTTATTAAAGTCAGCAAAGAATGCCTTATTTATTAATCGGGTGGTTCCTGGTGCATGCATCCCCAATTCAATTGTTAATCGTCTTGAACAGTCCACCGACCCAGCTAACGAAGGGATTGCTATCGCAGCAGAACAAGTCCAAAGATTTCTTGGTTTAGCAAAAGGTGTTCATGTAATGGCTATCAAGGCAGAAGAAAGGGTTGCTGAGATACTCGAACGAGCTGGAGTTAGTTCGCTGCAGCAGTGAGATCAGTACCAAGTAATTCAGCCATAGCTTTTTGCTGGGGAGATGGTTCACCTAAGTCTTGTCTTCTGGAATCAGTAATCAACCAATCAAGAGCAGCTTCTTGAAGATCAAAATGATTGCCATTTTTACCGACACAATAAGTACCAAAAACCAATTTCTCTACCAGTTGTACTCCTGGACCAATTCGGGAATAATCAAAGATAATTGAATTATCTATTGTTGCCCCTTCACAGATACAACAACTAGGGCCAATCATTGAAGGTCCTATAATAGTTGCACCATCCTCAATTCGGGTCATTCCACCAACATACACAGGCCCTTTAACATTAATTTTATCCCAATTAGCTGCAACATTTAAACCTGCATAAATCCCTGGTCTTACTTGCTTTCCAGGGATGCCCACCTGACGAACCTCCCCTAAAAGTACATTACGAATAGCCCTCCAATAATCAGGAACCTTGCCTATATCTACCCATTCAAAATCCATAGGGAGGGCATAAAATGGGGCCCCCATTTCTACCAATTTAGGAAACAAATCTGACCCAATATCAAATGGAGTATCAGAAGGAATATGTTCAAATACTTCAGGCTCAAAAAGATATATTCCGGTATTAATCGTGTCACTCAAGGCAACATCAACTGAAGGTTTTTCTTGAAAGGCCTTGACCCTATCATCCTCATCAGTCACTACTACTCCATAACTACTTACCTGATCTTTAGGAACTCTTTTAGTTATTAAGCTAGCCAAAGCTCCCTTTTCTCTATGTCGCCTAACAGCCTCAGTTAAATCAAGGTCTATGAGGGCATCCCCACAAAGCACAACAAAAGTGTCATCAAAAAATTCTTGAAAGTCTTGAATTTTTTTCAATCCGCCTGCAGAACCAAGAGCGTCCCCAATTAACTCCCCATCTTCAATTCGACCTTCAAAGCTATAAGCAATTTCCACACCAAAACGCTGACCATCTCGAAAATAATTTTCAATTTCTTCAGCCAGGTGTGAAACATTCACCATGACTTCCTTGAACTGATGTTCCTTCAACAATTCCAGCAGAAACTCCATAACGGGTTTCTGAAGAATTGGGATCATTGGCTTTGGGATAACGTGCGTAATAGGTTGTACACGCGTTCCTTTGCCTGCCGCTAGGATCATCGCCTTCATTGGCGTTGTAAGCCTCAGCTAATAAAACAACATAGACGCCCTTTTACTTCAGAATCTATGCCGCAGCCGGCGAAGCATCTGGCACGTTCAAAGTCTTTAATGGAAGTTGTGTAATCGTACCTGGAGAAAGAATTCGTTTAACACTCAATGGAGCGTATAAAGAACCGACTTGTTGAAGTTCAATTTTCCCCTGCGAGCACAAGAAAAGTAACGCCCAAAAAACCCCTACTCGATCAGTATCCAAATCAGGATTAGCAGCACCCTCCCAATGTCTAACAAGCAATTCAAAGTCCATCCAATGCAAAGCTGGTTCCAAAGTATTTAAAAAAACTCCTAATGCAGCTGTTGTCTCTGGCAACTTTTCTCTATGGGCTAAAGCATTGACTTGTGAGATCACCTCCCTTTCGGTAAATCGCTTATGAGGGCGACGCTTACGGTTCTGCAATTCATCTGAATCAATTTGTTCGGCAATAGCTTCAAGCTGCTCTATAAGCTCTCCTAAGGTCACAGGCCTCCTTAGTGGTGGTGGAGCCACAGGCCTTCTTAAAAGATGCTGTTCTGGGCGCAAAGGGATCACAAAGCTCGAATCCAGCCAACCTTGTTCTGAAGAATCAAATTCAAAACTCTCTTCAGGCTCACATTCACTCGGGAATGTCTCAGCTTCGAGTACTTCAGCCTTCAAACCAACTAAAACAGAAGCAGCTAAGAAAGCTTCACTACTTTCAGCTAGGTCCCGTTCAAATGTTCCACCATTACGTTCTAATTGCTCTGAAATTTGTCTAGGGACCTCAATTCTCTGACGCAGTTGATCAAGAAAACCGTCCACAACAGGAATTACATCAACATCCCAAGGATCCAGTTCTCCCTTCTCTGCTGCATCTTGCAACAGACGGATAGCTAGGCGGGCGCCGCCTGAATCAACACCCAGTTTCAAAGGGTGATCATGCAATGGGAATGTGAACCTCCTGGCAAGGTATCAATCTTGAAGACCAGACGCCAGGGGGGAGGGAAATATTTTTGATTTACTAATTGCGCTCATTCAAATTCTTGCTATTTATAAATAGTTCTGATTTAAACTTAGCTGCCTGAATGAATTTAACTCTTCAAAGTTATGGGGAAATGAAACCTATCAGAAGACAAGATTGCAGGAGTAAGATTAACCTTTTCAACAGAAGATGATGACAGCCTATTCAATCTTTCCATAGCATCAAGATCTCTTTCAACTAAAGCTTCTATTGATGCCCTGTAGCTATCAGTCATAAGTCTTGGATATAAACCAATCCCAATTATTGGTACTAGCAATGAGCTAATAATATAAACTTCACGTGGTTCAGCATCTACAAGATTTGTATTGGAAGTTAGGTTTGTATTCTCTTTTCCAAAAAAGATTTCTCTCAACATCGAAAGCAAATAAATTGGTGTAAGGATTACGCCTACTGCCGCTAAACCAGCCATAACAATCCTAAAAGGCAACGTATAAGCCTCATCAGTTACAAAACCAGCAAATACCATTAATTCCGAAACAAAGCCACTCATACCTGGCAAAGCAAGGGAGGCAAGAGAACAAACAGTCCACAAAGCAAACATAATTCGCATTTTTTGTCCAACTCCACCCATCTCATCGAGTTGAAGGGTGTGCGTTCTGTCATAAGTAGCTCCAACAAGAAAGAAAAGGCTTGCTCCAATCAAACCATGGCTAATCATTTGCAACATCGCACCACTTGTACCAAGAGCACTAAAGCTTCCTATCCCAATTAAAACAAAGCCCATATGACTAATAGAGCTATACGCAATCTTGCGTTTAAGATTCCGCTGAGCAAAAGAAGTTAGAGCAGCATAAATAATATTTACTACTCCCAAAACTATTAAGAGTGGAGCAAATTCAGCATGGGCTTCAGGTAAAAGTTGAGCATTAAAGCGTAATAGTGCATAACCACCCATCTTCAAAAGTATTCCTGCCAACAACATATGAACTGGAGCAGTAGCCTCTCCATGAGCATCAGGCAACCATGTATGCAAGGGAACTATCGGGAGCTTGACACCAAAAGCAATTAAAAGGCCCGTATAACAGAGGACTTGAAAGCCTGTCCCAAAACTTTGCTGAGCAAGATGTGTAAATTCAAAATTTGGAGGACCTTCCCCAAAGAAACCCATTGCAAGTGCTGCTAAAAGTATAAATAAGGAACTTCCAGCTGTATAAATGATGAATTTCGTAGCAGCATATTGACGTTTTTTACCTCCCCAAATGGCTAATAAAAGATATACAGGTAAAAGCTCCAGCTCCCAAGCAAGAAAGAAAAGCAACATGTCTTGAACCGCAAAAACCGCAATCTGACCTCCATCCATGGCCAGTAATAGAAAGAAAAAGAGCTTTGGCTTATAGGAAACTGGCCAGGCGGCTAAAACTGCTAAAGCAGTAATAAAGCTGGTTAAAAGAATCAGGGGCATTGACAAGCCATCTGCCCCAACTGCCCAAGAAAGGCCTAGGTCTGGCAGCCAATTCAATCTTTCGGATAATTGCAGACCTTCTTGACTCGGGTCATAACCTTCTAAATAAGCAGCAACTGTGATCAGAAAAGTTACCAATGCGATCCCAAGCGCAAACCATCGCACTTGTTTACCTTCCCCCTTATCAGGGAGAAATGGCACAAATAAGGACCCCGCAATTGGGAACAGAATCGAGGTGCTTAACCAAGGGAAATCTGCGCTCACCTGATCTATGACCATCTCTGTAACAGGGAAAAAGGTTGCATCAAAAGCAAACTCGAACAATTAAAAGGTGGGGCACATGTGAAGTGTAGAAATACTGAGCTTTCTGACACCCTCTCTATAGGCGTTGACACACAAGGAGAAAAATTAAATCAAGCTGGAGGTGGTGTACCTAGTACCCCAAAAAGAGCCACTAGAGCAATTACACCACCAAAAACTATAAGGGCATAAAACTGAGCGCGACCCGTCTCGAAATATTTAAGTCCTTCTCCACTTCCTAACGTTAGAAGGCCAGTGAGATTAACCACGCCATCAACAACCTTTGCATCTACCTCAAGCACTTCACGTGCAAGTTTACGACTACCTTGAACAAAGATTTTTTCATTTATATCATCTAAATACCACTTATTTATTAGAAACTCATTAATTTTGGGGAACCTTGCTGCTATCAATTTCCCAAGATCAATACGATGAAGGTAATACGCAAATACCGCAAGAGATATCCCAGCACTTGAAATAGCTACAGAAGCTCCAGCAAGTGGAAGAAAATCCAACCAAGAAAAAGCGTCTTTCATTTCAAGAGCTTCCAAAGGGTTCAAAAGATTTGCAAAGCGGCTATTCCATGGAGTTCCAAGTAAACCAATTAATATCGATGGCACAGCCAATACCGCTAAAGGGAGAGTCATTGACCAAGGAGATTCATGTAATTTGCCTTCTTGATGATGTTCCTCCTCTTCGTCGATAACTTTTCCTGCTTCCTGAAGCAATTGGAGACGAAGCTTGTGATCTTCGCCCCTAAAAGTTCCTTCAAATGTAAGGAAATAAAGACGGAACATATAAAATGCAGTCATCCCAGCAGTGATAAATCCAATAAGCCAAAGATAAGGAAAGGTATTAAATGCTTGACCAAGGATTTCGTCTTTACTCCAAAAACCTGCAAGTGGAGGAATCCCGCTAATTGCAATACAACCAACAAAAAAAGTAATTGCCGTGATGGGCATTTGCTTTCGCAGGCCCCCCATAAGTCTCATATCCTGAGCAAGGATAGGTTCATGACCGACCACCTCTTCCATTGCGTGAATAACAGACCCTGAACCCAGAAAAAGCATCGCTTTAAAGAAAGCATGAGTCACTAAATGGAACATGCCTGCTACAGGAGCCCCACAACCCATTGCCAGCATCATGTAGCCGAGTTGTGAAACCGTGCTATATGCCAAACCTTTTTTAAGATCCATTTGGGTTAAAGCTATTGAGGCCCCAAGGAAACAGGTAATTGTTCCAACTACAGCAATAACCAAACCCACCATTGGGAATTGGCTATACAAAGGTTCTAGTCTGGCCACAAGAAACACACCGGCTGCAACCATAGTTGCTGCGTGAATTAAGGCTGAGATTGGGGTAGGACCTTCCATTGCATCTGGAAGCCAAACATGGAGAGGAAACTGAGCAGACTTTGCCATTGGGCCCATGAAAACCAACAAACACAATGTGAGAGCCGCCCACATAGGAACTGTTCCTGAACTAATCGCATCAGATAGTCCTTCAGAAATACCCTGAAAATCAAAACTTTCAGTAGCCCAAAACAATCCCAGAATGCCCAATAAAAGTCCAAAGTCGCCAACTCTATTAACTACAAATGCTTTCTGCGCTGCATGAGCAGCACCATCTCTGTCATACCAAAAACCAACTAACAAGTATGAACACATCCCAACTAATTCCCAAAAAACATATATCTCAAGCAAATTCGGACTAACAATTAGACCAAGCATTGAACTACTAAACAACGCTAGGTAAGTAAAAAAACGTACGTATCCCTTGTCATGGGCCATGTAGCCATGGGAATAGATCATCACCAGTAATGCAATAGTGGTGACCAAAGACAACATCACAGCTCCCAATGGGTCTATCAAATAACCCATTGGAAGAGTGAAGCTTCCTGCACTTGCCCAAACAAAAAGATGCTCTACAGGAGCAGCCCCTCTTAATTGCTCAACCAATACTGCATAACTCAGTACAGCCGATATGCCTAAACAAGTTAAAAGCAATATGGCTACTGGCTTCCTTAAGCGATTTATGGCTGGATTAAAGCTTATTAATCCCAACCCCGTAACCAAAGCTCCTAAGAGCGGAAGCACTGGGATTAACCAGGCGAGTTCAGCAGCCGAAGGCATCCTGTATTTTCAGGTTCATGTGAGTGTAGGCATTTCATCAAAGGAGTTGAGGGAAATGAAATGAGAGAAATGCTTCACTCGCATTTGAAATAAATTGATGTGCCCACCAAAAAACACCAATTGCAATACAAATTCCTAGTTGCGATGGTCTAAGAAATTCATTCCATTGCAATTTTTGTCGCCCGTCAATTACTGCTAAAAATGGAAAAACGGATGTAGTTCTTCGCAATTCATCAAACGAATCACCGAATTTTGCTTTAAGGCGACGGTCACCATGCCATACAGCAAATAAATGATGACATATCAGTCCTACGCAAGTAACCATCATGAAACTGCTCCCAATCCAAAGTCCATGGGTAAAGCACCAAAGAACTTGACCAACTGCTTGGGGATGTCGGCTTATCCGAATAATTCCTGTTGTATAAAGCCTTACTTCTGGTTTCCTTACAGCAGGAATTTCTAGCAGGTTATAAGTAGCCGGATAAAGGAAAAGAAAGCTAATAGCAGTAAGAACAAAAATTATTGGTACTACCCCAGATACACCCTGAATATTCCACAGACGTACTCCGTCATAACGATGAGCAAGAAAATATCCGATCAGGACAACTGCAGAAGGAATACTGGTTCCAGCAAAAATCAATCTCCAAGCTCTAGCGCCGATAAGAGATTCGGCACGAGCACGAATAGCCGCGCCTCCACTATGAATAAAAGCAAAAATGATTAATAAACCCATCATCACCAAAGAACTCTGATGTAGGCCTAATGGAAACATTTGTGCCACCTGATCTCTTTATTAATTATTAGGCCTCACCCACCTGGTAGTTAGGTCTTAGAGTTTTTCAATGTCTTTGATGCCGGTCGGCACGTCCAAATGGCCGATCTGCCGTTCACACTCGACCAATTAAGAATTCTCCGCGCAATAGTCAAAGAAGGAAGCTTTAAAAAAGCTGCAGATAGCCTTTATGTAACCCAACCGGCCGTAAGCCTACAAATTCAAAATCTGGAAAAGCAATTAGAAGTATGCCTTTTTGATCGTGGCGGTCGCAAAGCACAATTAACTGAAGCAGGAAAAGTTCTAGTCAATTACTGCGAAAGCATTCTTAACCAATGCCAAGAAGCGTGTCGCGCAATCGAAGATCTTCAACAGCTAAAAGGCGGCTCGTTGGTTATAGGAGCAAGTCAAACCACTGGTACTTATTTAATGCCTCGAATGTTGGGCCTATTTCGACAGAAATACCCTGAAGTAGCTGTGCAATTACAAGTTCATAGCACTAGGCGAACAGGCTGGAGCGTAGCCAATGGTCAAATAGACCTAGCTGTTATTGGAGGTGAGCTGCCCACTGAATTAAATGAACTCCTTGACGTAAAACCTTACGCAACAGATGAACTTGCCCTTGTACTTCCAATGAAACATCCATTAGCAAAATCAAATGAGCTCAATAAGGAAGATCTTTACCGCCTTGATTTTGTAACTCTGGATGCCCAGTCAACAACGAGAAAAGTACTAGACCAGCTATTGGCAAGTGCTGGATTAGATGTACAACGTTTGCGTATTGAAATGGAGCTCAACTCTCTTGAAGCAATAAAAAATGCAGTTCAATCAGGTTTAGGAGCAGCATTACTACCTGTCGTTTCAATAGAAAGAGAAATAGCTGCTGGAACACTTCATAAACCTTTAGTTGTTGATCTTGAGGTGCGCAGAGAACTAAAGTTAATAAGGCATCCAGCCAGATATTGCTCTAGAGCAGCTGATGCATTTCTCAACGAGATTTTACCTCTTTTTTCGACTAAAAGCAATCAAACAAGTGACAAAAAAAATATCAAATAACCATTAACTTCTAGGCTTAGATTTAAATATTTAGAATTGAATAGCTTCTTGGTTTACTCCAACTGCATCGTCCGCATTACCTTTAATGATGAATTTATTTTCACTTATATCAGCCTGATAAACGCATCTCACAACTGGATTATCCCGAATTGAACCTATATAAGCAAATGTATTCATACGTTGCTTACATTCTCTGACATCATCATTAGTAATTGCGCCCTGCTTTTGCAATACTGTCCAGTTCTCTCTTCTAATAACACATCCAGGCTGTAGAGCTGGTTGGGTAACGAAACTAGTAGAGGGATTGAGAGTGGTGTACATTTCGACATCAATAACAAAAGCACTAGCTCCCCACTGTCTACAAAATTCAGGGTCAGGAACCGCCATATCCAGTTGCTGTTGACTAGCAATATTTCCCTGCCCCCCTTGAGTTGTGCTTGTAATTGCACTCCCTATACCAACGCCCACAACCAACACCCCAGCAAGGACAGCAATGGTTCCTGTATTCATTTTGATTCCTCCACCCCCTCCAGGGGGTGGAGAATTAGAGCGAGAACCTCTTGAATAGTCTCCCCGTTGAGAAGGGCCCCTTCCTGGGTATCTAGATTGTCGATCTGATGGACCGCCCAAGCTTCTACGTCCAGGTTGTCGATTGTAAGGAGAACGAGTCACAAAGCCTCAGTAGTGCGTGGAAGTCCCATGGAATAATTCAAAGCTCGGCATTCTGGGTTATAGCTAAGTTCACCAGCTTGAAGTAATTGTCGAATAGTACCTTCGAGCTCAGAACCAATCTTTCGAAGGTTGTAATCAGTCAGCTCCATTCCTGCCTGCAAAGCAATCAATTCACGAAATCGACTTTGAACTTTATCTATAACAGCCTCATTCCAAAGAAATTCATTGTCCGGGTCAAGGTCAAGAGTGAGATGGTCTAGGTCAGGAACCAGAGCATTTTTCTCAACCTTTGCTGTAAATAAACGTACGTGACGTGTTGTACATTTCAGCAAAGTGTCATTCATGACCATTAGCCGTTGCAGCCAAGGGAATTTTCAATAGATTAAAGAACTTTTAGGACAGATGGGTAGGGGCTGATCATTAAAGTTGACTTCCTTACTCCAAAAAAGGATGCGCGTTGCTATCGCAGGAGCAGGTCTAGCGGGCCTCTCATGTGCGAAATACCTCGCTGAGGCAGGCCACACCCCAATCGTTTACGAAGCACGAAATGTACTAGGTGGAAAGATCGCTGCTTGGCAAGACGAAGACGGTGACTGGTATGAAACAGGACTGCACATTTTTTTCGGAGCATATCCAAACATGCTCCAATTATTCCGTGAATTAGATATTGAAGAGCGGCTGCAATGGAAAAGCCATTCAATGATCTTCAACCAGCCAGAAGAACCAGGAACTTATAGCCGTTTTGATTTCCCTGACCTTCCTGCGCCTCTAAATGGTGTAGCAGCAATCCTTAGTAATAATGACATGCTTAGTTGGCCTGAAAAAATCTCTTTCGGAATTGGCTTAATACCAGCAATGCTTAGAGGACAAGATTATGTAGAAGAATGCGATACAAAATCATGGACTGAATGGCTCAAGTCTCAAAACATTCCTGAGCGCGTAAATGATGAAGTTTTTATTGCAATGAGCAAAGCGCTTAATTTTATTAATCCAGACGAAATATCTTCTACTGTTTTGCTCACTGCTTTAAATAGATTTTTACAAGAAAAAAATGGTTCGAAAATGGCTTTTCTTGATGGCGCACCCCCAGAAAGGCTATGCCAACCCATGGTCGATTATATTGAATGCCATGGAGGAGAAGTGCACTTAAATAGTCCTTTAAAAAATATTAATTTAAATGATGATGATAGTGTGAAAAATTTTGAAATTATAGACTCAGAAACTAAAGAGCTCAAAAGGGTTACTGCAGATGCCTATATCAGCGCTTTACCTGTAGATATTTTCAAACTTCTTATACCTCAACCATGGCAAAGCCTTCAAATATTTAAAAATTTAGATGGGCTTCGTGGAGTCCCAGTAATAAATATCCACCTCTGGTTTGATAGAAAATTAACAAATATTGATCACTTACTATTTAGTCGATCATCATTACTAAGTGTTTATGCAGATATGAGTATTACATGCAAAGAGTATGAAGATCCAAATCGATCAATGCTTGAATTAGTATTTGCGCCAGCTAAAGATTGGATTGGAAGAAGTGATGAGGACATCATAAAAGCCACATTGGAAGAACTCAAAAAACTTTTCCCAATGCATTTCAATGGAGAGAATCAAGCGAAGCTTAGGAAATTCAAAGTGGTCAAAACTCCTCTTTCTGTTTATAAAGCTATTCCAGGGTGTCAGAAAATTCGCCCTAGCCAAACAACACCTATAAGCAATTTTTTCTTGACTGGTGACTACACAATGCAGCGTTATTTAGCCTCTATGGAAGGTGCTGTGCTAAGCGGAAAACTCTGCGCTAAAGCTGTAAATGAAAAAGAAGAGCAGATTTCTCAGTCTCAAATCAAAAGTAAGGTCAATCAAGACTGACCCATGACGCTGGGATCATCTAACTCGCCAATAATGGGTACTAAGGCTTCTGAAAGTCTTGAGGTTGCTTATGAAATCTGTCGCAAAGAAACAGCCCAATGGGCTAAAACTTTTTACTTAGGAACTCTTCTACTTCCACCAGTTAAACGCAAAGCAATTTGGGCAATTTACGTTTGGTGCAGAAGAACAGATGAGCTGATGGACAGTCCAGAAGCAATGCAACGTCCAACAAACGAGCTGTCAGAGCGTCTAGATCAATGGGAAGAGAGAACCAAAGCCCTATTTGCTGGGCAAGTAAAAGATGAACTTGATGTAGTGATGGTAGATACATTGAAACGCTTCCCTCAATCCATCAAGCCATACCTAGACATGATTGAAGGGCAGAGAATGGATCTGAATAAAACTCGATATGCAACATTTGAGGAGCTAGAGCTGTACTGCTACAGAGTCGCAGGAACAGTGGGTCTGATGACTCAAGGTGTAATGGGGCTGGATCCTGCATATACCACAGCCCCTTGGAGCGTAGCTCCAGACCCTTCAGAAGCTGCTATTGCTCTTGGTATTGCCAATCAATTAACCAACATCCTTCGAGATGTAGGTGAAGATAGAGGGCGTGGTCGCATTTATCTTCCCCAAGAAGATTTGAAAAGATTTCACTACACAGAATCTGATCTAATGGCTGGGGTTATGAATGATCAATGGAAAGCATTGATGGCCTTTCAATTACAACGAGCTAGAGATTGGTTTGAGAAATCAGAAGCTGGGGTCCGCTGGCTATCTGGAGATGCACGTTGGCCAGTATGGACGTCATTAAGGCTCTATAGAGGCATCCTCAATGCTATTGAAAGACTTGACTATGACGTTTTCAATAATCGAGCTTATGTAACCCGTTTAGCCAAATTTGCTGAACTTCCACTTTCATATTTAATTGCCCAAACACGTTAAGGATTACATGCCAAACAAAAAATACAGCAATTCAATTAATGATTATGGCTCTTTTATACAGGCGTTTTTTGATTAGCAAGAAGTTCTTTTAGTTTAGCCAACTCCCCTGCCCAACGTGGATCAGGTGCTTCTTCATTAGGGGCATCGCTATGAACTACTTTTTTTGTTTGCTTGCGTTTGCTATGGGAATTTCCGTTTGATGAATTTGAGTTCCTACGTCCTCCACCATTATTAGATTCACGTCTTTCAGAACGTTCAACCCGCAAATTATTCCCATTAAATTCACGACCATTCAATTGCTCAATAACAGCATTTGCAAGTTTTTCATCTTCAACATTGGCAAAACCAAATCCCCTACATCCGCCAGACTCTCTATCGAAAACAGGTTTGAAGCGGATCCCTTTACCAATAGCAGCAAAGAGTCCTTCCAACTCTTTGCTATCAAAAGTTTGGGGCAAGTTTCCGATGTAAAGGCGAACGCTCATGAAAAAGAGGGGGGGGAAAGGAATGATCCGGTCAGGATGATGAAAATCTCCACTTGCATGCAGTTAATCACAGCAAGGCCTAATTATGTTGTAACCAGTGACGTGCCTCTTTAAGAGTTTCCTCTAAAGTTTGCAACCTGTCAAATGCTTTTTCATGAGATAGATGGTTCATAAGAGCTCCTAGTTTAGGGCCTTGAGGAAGGTCAAAAATATCTTGAAGAGTATGACCGTCTACGGGAGATGAAGGATGAAAAAGTGGATCTTTAAAATCTCTCCAACGATTAATCCAAACTTCTTGATTCTTAGCTGAAAGCTGAAGAATTAAAGCAGGCAGATCTTCCTCTAAATCTTTATGCAACTGCAAGCGATCCCCTTCATTTAGTGTCTCAAAATCATTGCCATCATTGCACTTTTGCCATTTTCTTAATAGCTTACAGCGTTGTTGTTGTCTTTTGCTAAATCGTAAAGATTCCAACCCAGCATCACTCAATAAATGCGTAAGCCGAACCAAAGGCAAAGCCACAGACAATTCCTTATTTTTGAGAAAATTATGATTATTCCAAGGTAACAATGTGCTGAGATAAGACTCATCTTGATTGCCCCAAAAATCTAGTAAACCTATTTCTTTTGTCAGTTCTATTGCATCATCAGCATGCTCCGCACAAACGATACGCTGCACTTCTGATTGAATTCTTTCAGGAGCAACCTTTAGAAGAAGACCTGCATAAGTGTTTATAAAAGTTCTTGTTTGAGGATCAAGGGAAAGATTTAATTCACCAATAAATCTCATACCCCTTAAAGTCCTCAGAGGGTCTTCAAAAAAATTCTTCTCTCTAACAGCTACAAGCTTTTTCTGATGTAAGTCTTGAATACCTCCCGTTGGGTCAAAAATTTCCGGAGAAGGTCCCAATGTCAACGCTATTGCATTAATCCTGAAGTCTCGCCGCCATAGATCCTCCTCTAAATCGAAACCAATCTGCTTAGCAATATCAATTGTCCAACCTTTAAGTACCACTCTAGCCATATCCCTATCAGCATCCAAAACAACAAAAGTTGCATCTAATTCTTTCGCAAAATCTTGGGAGATTTTTATTGCATTATTTGGAACCACTAAATCCAAATCTGGCTTCTCTTGAAGCCGATTCAACAACCCATCTCTAACTGAACCGCCAACCAAAGCTGTGCCAGCTGGCAGTTGAGCCAATGAAAATGGCCATGTATCAGGTTTAAGCCTGCTCCAAAGCAATTGAGCCAAAAAACTATCATCACCATCCAGAATGGTGGAATCAGCAGAGGTAAAAGAAATGTGCATATGTGTGGACTGCCGGTGGGTTGATCGCTGTAAGGCCTATCACGCAGTAGAGCGACAACATGGTGTAAGCCATCTAACATCCACTCCCGATATAGAGCCTGAAGATCCAGTGATTCATATCAACGTGATGAATGTTCTTAATGATGAGGCTGGTGTCGAATGGGATGTAAGAGCTTGCAAAAGTTTTCTTGAAGACAAAGGGCGTTGGATGAGGTTGTGCCCTGGCAAGGAAATTCCAATATGAAGAAGGAAAATTTAAAGGGAGAAGTTAATGACACTGGCAACTTGCTGCTCGCTTTACATAGCTGCTCAACAAGTCTTGGTATAGCAATCCTGGACTCTCGATCACCAGAAACAAGTTTAAGTAGCAAGATATTTCCACTTGGGCGAAGCCTCTCTAACCAAATCATTAGTTGTATTGAAGAAGTTTTGCCATCTTCTTATTGGTATCAACTGGGTCGTATTTCAGTTGCTGTTGGCCCAGGAGGATTTACAGGGACGCGATTAACTGTTGCAATGGCACGCACGCTTGCACAGCAATTAAATTGTGATCTAGACGGAATCAGTAGCTTTGCACTAATGGCTCCAAGGTTATCGAAAAATTTGAAGCCTAAGGATAGATATGAGCCATTTTGGATTGTCGACAACTTATCAAGAAAAGGTATTGTTGGAGGGAGGTATCAAATAAAAGAAAGTTCACAATCAAATAGTTTTGCAGAAGCATTAGAATTAGAAAAGCCTCAATTATTAGGATCTAAAATCACAGCAAAACCATCAATAAATGCATCAGATGATGTTGCTCAAGATGTAGTCCAACTTCTAAATATTTCTTTATTAGCAAAGCAAATGGGTAAAAAAAACTACTGGGATGAGGTCTTGCCTATCTACCCAACTTCACCAGTTAAAGAGTGCTAGCTAATGAGGAAAGTAAATATTATTAGAATTTATTATTTAACTTCTAAATCCCCTTATCAAGCATCAAATTAATACTTTTTTGAAGTTCTTCAGTAGTCAACTCTAAATCAAATTTACGACGACTAGACGGCGGAGGGATAGGCCGGCCAATGCGCAAATGTATAGGCACTAAACGTGGCCAAAAAGTTCCTGACCCGAAAGCTCTATGACTATTGACTATTGCCACGGGAAGCAAAGGCGACCCGCTACGTGCTGCTAATAAAGCAGCCCCAGCTAAGGGACTATTAACACGCCCATTTCGCTGACGTGTCCCATCAAGGAAAACTCCTATTGCCCAGCCTTCATCTAGTCGAGAGGTAGCAGTTCTAATAGCTTCACGATCACTTGCGCCTCTTTTTACTGGATAGGCAGCACACATTCGAATGATTTGACCCAACAAAGGAATGTTAAAAAGCTCTTCCTTGGCCATAAAAGCTACAGGCCGTCCCAAAGCATGACCTAATAAAGGCGGGTCTAAGTGAGACCCATGGTTTGCCACTACAACTAAAGAGCCCCTTTGAGGAACATTTTTCTTACCATAAACGCGCCCTCTAAATAACAGTCTAAAAGCAGGGAATGCTATGAGATAACTAACTAGAAGATAAATAAAGGTTGGCCTTGGAGTGGGCTGAGCTAAAAGGTCACTCTCAGAAGCAAGCTTTAAATCATTCAAAATTCAATGCCCCAAATCTGTTGCATTTGATACTTGACTAATAGTTATATCTTTTAGCGAACGTTTTGCAAGACCGCTTAATACATTTCCTGGACCTATTTCAACCAAAGTATTTATGCCTTTTTGAGTTAGTTCATTCATAGTCTCTCTCCAACGGACGCCTGAAATCATTTGCTTCTTTAACCTCTCTTTCAAAAGTTTGGGATCACAACTAGGAATGGGATCTGCATTGCTTAATACAGGAATAAGAGCCGTTTTAAAATTCACCTCATCAAGCTCAGCAGCAAATGATTGTGATGCTTCTCCCATATAAGGGGAATGAAAAGCTCCAGACACCTGAAGTGGAATAGCTCTCTTACAGGTCAAAGTATTGCTCACTTCTTGAACCGCCTTAGGTGTTCCAGATAGCACAACTTGAGCAGAACTATTGTCATTAGCAATAACAACTCCTTCCGTAGTACTAACAAGCTCCTCCAACTGTTTCCTGTCAAATCCAATCAATGCTGTCATTGCTCCGCCACCTGCACCTGCCATAAGCTCTGACCGCCGCTTTAACAAACGCAAAGCAGTTTTTGCATCAAATACCTGGGCGGCATAAAGAGCAACAAACTCACCTAGGCTATGGCCCGCAAGTAATGAAGCTGTTCTCCCTTGTCTCAGCAGTTCATCTACTAACAATGACTCGACCACAAATAAAGCTGGCTGTGTATTCCTTGTATCATTCAGGTCAGGAAAATCCTCATTATTTTCACTATCACGGCAAATCTTGAAAAGATCACGACCTAATAACTGAGAGGCAAAATTGAAACGCTCCTCCGCACCTGGCAAAGCAATCACATCCTCTGCCATGCCAAATTTCTGAGAGCCTTGACCTGGAAAAACCCACGCAATCGTCATAAATAATTTTCAACTATTAAATCAAGCCTAGGAGGGACCTTGCCAACGAAATAATGCTGCTCCCCAACTCAACCCAGCTCCAAAACCACTACTTGCTATCAAATTCCCTGGCTTTACCCGCCCATCTCGAACAGCTTCATCCAACATTAAGGGAATAGTTGCTGCAGATGTATTCCCATATTTAGATAGGTTGCTTAACACCTTCTCCTGTGGAATAGAGAATCGGTCAGCAACGGAATCAAGAATGCGCTGATTTGCCTGATGAAGAAGTAACCAGTCCAAAGAGGTCGGAGAAATTTCATTTGCAGTTAATACTTCGTTCAAAATCAGAGGCACTTCTCGAACTGCGAACTTATAAACCTCTTGCCCATTCATTTGTATAGGAGAAAACCCCCCTTTCTGATGTGTAACACCATCGACTAAAAGCAAAGACTCATCGACCTGATTTAAATTCAAGCAATCTCCACGACTACCATCAGATTTAAGCTTAAAGCCAATCAATCCATCATTCTCGAGACTAGTAGCTTCAAGAGCGACAGCTCCCGCACCATCTCCAAAAAGAACACAACTTCTTCGATCATCCCAATCGACCCATCTGCTTAGTTGATCAGCACCTATCACTAATACTCTTCGCATTGCACCACTGCGCAAATATTGAGCAGCGGTTATGAAAGAAAATAAAAAGCCACTACAAGCCGCTGTCAGATCAAAAGCAACTGCTTTTGACGCTCCTAGTTTGGCCTGCACTTTTGGAGCCGTTCCAAACAAATCATCAGGAGTTGAAGTGGCTAATAAAACCAAATCAATACTGCTTGGTTCCCAGCCAGCCATTTCCAATGCTGCAGAGGCAGCCCTTTGACTCAACAGAGCTAGCGTTTCTTCAGACCCACAAACACGTCTTTCAAAAATCCCTGTCCGACTGCGAATCCATGAATCATTTGTCTCGACCCTTAGGCCAAGCTGATCGTTGGTAATCCGCTGGCTAGGAGTGGCACTCCCACTTCCTACCAAAGCTATTCCTACTTCCATTGGGGGCGAATCTGCCAAAAGCTATTAAATGTCAAGTTGAGTCAGTCAATCACAGCCCATAACTATCCATAGTTCAAACATTAGAAAAAGAAGGTTTTTGAAGCTGAGCCAAATCATCCATCACTCCATGATTGGCGGCAGAATGAGCAAGACGAAGTGCGCTCACAACTGAGAGAGCCTTACTGCTCCCATGACCAATGACACAAATACCATTCACTCCAAGCAAAAGTGCTCCACCATGTTCAGCGTGATCCAAACGTTTCTTAATCCTTTTTAGATTTGTGCGTAGGAATGCTGATCCAACCTTGCCACGTCTTCCTCTTGGTAATTCAGCACGAAGAACACCCAACAAAACACTACCTACAGACTCGAGGAATTTAAGTAATACATTCCCTGTAAATCCATCACAAACAACAACATCAAACTCCCCTGAAAGGACATCTCTACCTTCACAATTGCCCGCAAAGTAAAAACGTTCTTCTTGGTTTAACAATTCATACGTCTGAAGAGCAAGGTCATTACCTTTACAAGATTCCTCCCCAATATTTAACAAGCCGATGCGGGGTTTACTTACTTGCAGAACATCCCTCGAATAAATATTCCCAAGCAATGCAAATTGATGCAAATAAGTTGGTTTGCAGTCCATATTTGCTCCAACATCAAGCACTAATACTGGTTGACCAGGATCTTTTGTAGGGAAAAGTGCCCCTATCGCAGGGCGATCTATGCCTTGTAAACGACCTAAGCGAAAAATCGCCGAAGCCATTAAGGCTCCAGAATTTCCAGCGGAATAAACAGCCAAAGCCTCTCCCTTTTTCACAAGATCCATTGCAACGTTGATACTTGCATCACGCTTTCGTCTCACAGCAGTGGCTTCTTCGTGCATTTGAACTGACGGGCCGCTTCCTATGACTTCCAAATGACCTGCTTGTATTGCAGCCTCAAAAACATCATTAAGCTCCATTTCCTTAGCAGCCGTAATAATCCTTTCAGATTCACCCACAAACTTGATTCGAATCGGGAGTCGCTGCAATGCCTGAAGACAACCATCAAGTATTTGACCAGGGGCGTTATCACCCCCCATGCCATCAACGGCTATCCAAAGCCGTTCAGAGTTGTCGATGGTCGATTTACCTAAAGCACTATCTCCACCCTGTAATCGTCGCAGCGGATCAAAAACAAGTGGTTGCAACACATTGCCGGCCATAGAGCCTGCACTAGTAACTACTGAACCTGCAACATTTCCAGCTGCCGAAGCAGAATTTGCTGCAGTATCAACAATTGTTGTTACTGCAGCATTCCTGCGATACCAAATCACCAAACGCCTAATGGCCCTTGGACGATTGGTCTTGATCCTCAGCCCAAAGGCGGAGGATATTTCAGAGTCCTTCTGAACCAATGGAATCAACTATGCGCTGGAACAAATAGCCCGTGCCCCTTGCGGTAAGAATGAGCTCAGGGTTTGCAGGGTCGTCTTCCAGTTTGGAACGCAACCTTGAAATATGCACATCCACCACCCTTGTATCTACATGACGCTCTGGGGTATAGCCCCAAACTTCCTTAAGTATTTCTCCTCGACTGAAGGGCTCTCCTGATCTGCTAACTAGTAACTCCAACAAACTGAACTCCATCCCAGTCAAGCGAATACGCTCATCTCCACGAAAAACCTTGCGCTTATTGGTATCAATACGCAAATTTGTCACTTGAATAACTCCAGAATTAGGTATTCCAGCAATGTGATCTTTCTCCACACGACGAAGAACACACCGAATACGAGCTTCTAATTCCTTAGGGCTAAATGGCTTTACTACATAATCATCAGCACCTAATTCGAGCCCAGTAATTCGGTCTGCAACATCTCCCAGCGCAGTAAGCATCACAATGGGTACATCAGACTCCTTGCGCAATTCCTGGCAAACACCATACCCATCAAGCTTCGGCATCATCACATCAAGAACTACTAAATCAGGTTCAGAATTCCTGAAAAGCGCAAGTGCTTCATTCCCATCACAAGCAGTGACCACTTGGTACCCGATCATTGATAAGCGGGTTTCAAGTATCCGTCGAATGCTGGCCTCATCGTCAGCCACGAGGATGGTTTCCTTAGATGCTGAACTGTTGCCCGTCATGTCTTCTATGGCTGTGGCGGCAAAAGCGGCTCAATCTTAGATAACCCTCTAGAAGGCCCCAAAAAGGTCATCCTTATTCAAGCAAAGCCAACCCTACTTACTTTAAGTGTCTCGCCTTGCATCCATCTATATCTGTCAAAGCTGTGGAGCCCAAACTCGACAGTTCTTTGGTCGATGTTCCAATTGCGGAGATTGGAATTCAATAGTTGAACAAGCTGTCTCTTCGGTTAACAGTAAGAGCAATCAAAGAAAGCCTCATTCTTTCAAAGACCCACGGCCACAACTATCTGAACCAATTGGTGCCCTTAAAGAAAAAGCATTAGATCGCCTCACGAGTGGATATGGCGAATTCGATCGTGTCCTTGGTGGAGGCTTAGTCCCTGGCTCACTTGTCCTTGTGGGAGGTGATCCTGGTATCGGTAAGAGCACACTTCTTTTACAGAGCGCAACAACCATGGCGCTTCAGCAATCAGTTCTGTATGTGAGTGCCGAAGAGTCAGCACAACAAGTGCGATTGCGCTGGAAGCGACTGCAAGGGCCTGAATCCAATCTTCAATTACTTGCAGAAACAAGCTTGGAACTAGTTCTTCAGGAACTTGAGGCCCTTCAGCCAGCAGTAGCCATCATCGACAGTATTCAAGCCTTACATGATGAACATCTCTCTGGAGCACCAGGCTCCGTTGGGCAAGTTAGGGAGTGTTCATCTGCATTACAGCGATTAGCAAAACAACAAAACACTTCCTTATTGCTCGTTGGACATGTAACGAAAGAAGGAATGCTTGCTGGCCCAAAAGTTCTGGAACATTTGGTTGACGTGGTGCTGACTTTTGAAGGAGATAGATACGCAAGCCACAGATTGTTACGAGCTGTAAAGAATCGTTACGGAGCAACTCATGAGCTTGGAATTTTCGAAATGCAGGGCAATGGACTAATCGAAGTAACAAATCCCAGTGAAATATTTCTCAACAGAAAATCCGCAGCTGGAGTTGCCACCATTGTGGCTTGTGAAGGGAATAGATCACTAGCTGTCGATCTGCAAGCCCTAATAAGTGCAACTACTTATGCCAGCCCAAGAAGAACTGCAACAGGAGTGGAAACAAACAGACTTCATCAGATCTTGGCAGTACTTGAAAAACATATGGGTTTAGCTTTATCTCGACATGACTGCTATCTCGCAGTGGCAGGAGGGTTAGAAGTCGAAGAACCTGCCGCAGATCTTGGAATCGCAACAGCAGTTATATCTAGCTACAGAGATCTGATCCTGCCGGAGGGCACTGTTCTGATTGGTGAACTCGGATTAGGAGGTCAATTACGTCCAGTTGGACAAATTCAACAAAGACTTCAAGAAGCAGAACGTCTTGGTTTCCAAAGAGCTGTTTTCCCAAAAGGGAGTGGGTTGGAGCAAATGCAAACTGAAGTCAAATTGCAGTGTTTTGAAGCATCAAATATCAGTGAGGCACTAGTAATGGCGTTAGGTGTAGATCTAGAGAATGATCAAAATTGAGAACATGGAATTAAATAATGTCAATTTTGCTTCGACCAGTTGTTTTAAGCCAGTTTTCAATTTCTAAATAACCACCCGGATAAAGCCTCACTGCCTTAGTCCAAACTTCTGCAGCCTGGTCGAACCATCTATCTGATTCATCCTGATTACCAGCTTCTTGCTCCTGACGGCCTCGTTTTTCATAAATAAGACCCATATTCTTCAAACAAGAAGGTTGCTTAGGGTTTTCATCTAGAGCTTTCTTATACGTCTCCAAAGCTAGATCCTCATCTCCATTACTCATATAAATAATTGCCATGTTTTTGAGCGTCTCGCTTCTATCAGCTGGATTCTCCTCAAGCCTCAGACTTTCTTCATAATTCTCCAGAGCTTCTGAATAATCCCCATCATTCTGGGCTGATAAGCCATCTCGGTAATAGACATAGGCTTTCTTTTGTTGAGAATCGATCGGCATCATTTTGACAATCATCTCTGCCATCACTGTGAAGGCCTTATCGATTGGATTGTCTTGTTCTCGACTACGAGGCATGACCGCGGTAAATCAACAATTTGTTTAACCATCCTGCCGCTATTCAAAGCTGGTTGGTTAAGCAGGCTTAGTTTTTTGATGAGGAGATGTATATATATCTCTCGATTCACTAATTTGTAAAAGCATCTCACCAAGCCTTGAGCATTAAAAATCGCTCTAATCAAAATTCCCTGCTACTAGATGTAGAAGGCATGAAATGCGGTGGCTGCGTCAGCTCCGTAGAACGATGTCTTCTTTCACATCCGAGCATTGCAAAAGCGAGTGTGAATTTGGTTAATCGAACCGCTTGGATTGATCTCAAAGATGCTGGACAAGAACTTGATCCCATCCTGAAATCTCTTTCTGATCTTGGTTTTCCCTCTAAGCCAAGATCAGTGTCACCTTTAGCAATACCTGATCCATCAGAACTTAGTGCAATTGATAAATGGTGGAGTCAATGGCGCCAACTGATCGTAGCGATGTTTTTGCTACTGCTTTCAGTTCTTGGGCACCTTGCAGATGGAGGCCAACTCCATCTACCAATATTGGGCTCACTACCCTTTCATGCAAGTCTTGCAACATTTGCACTAATAGGTCCAGGACGACAAATTATTAAAGGAGGGGCGAAGGCAGCAATGGCTTTAGCTCCAAGTATGGATACGTTGGTTGGCCTAGGAGTAAGCAGCGCATACTTCGCGAGCCTTGTTGCATTGATCTGGCCAAATGTTGGTTGGCCATGCTTTTTCAACGAACCAGTAATGCTTCTTGGTTTTGTTCTGTTAGGAAGGTTTTTAGAAGAGAGAGCCCGTTTTAGAACAAACCTTGCAATCAAACAATTAGCCAAACTTCAACCAGAAACAGCAAGACTTATTGTTGGAAAAGACGAAACCCGTGAAGTCAGAGTTGGTGCATTAAGACCTGGAGAGAAACTGCAATTACTGGCAGGGGATCGAATACCAGTGGATGGAATTGTTATTGAAGGTAATTCCGCCGTAGATATTTCAAGCCTCACTGGTGAGCCATTGCCATTAGAAGCATCTAAAGGAACAGAACTTCTCTCTGGAAGCTTGAATCTAGAGGGCAACCTAATAGTGGAAGTACAGCGAATAGGGGCTGAAACAGCCTTGGCTCGCATTATTGGTTTAGTAGAAGAAGCACAAGCCAGAAAAGCACCTATTCAAGGTTTAGCTGATCGTGTGGCAGGCAAGTTTTGCTATGGAGTTGTAGGCCTAGCAGCCACAACATTTCTTTTCTGGTGGCAAGTTGGCGCACGTATATGGCCAAAAGTTCTTTATGCGTCAGGGCAAGGTTTTTTACCTGGGCATGAGCATGGACTCCATTCAACCCTAGGAAGTAATGCAGAAAGCCCATTAGGTTTGGCGCTGCAATTAGCAATAGCTGTTCTCGTTATCGCTTGCCCTTGCGCACTAGGCCTAGCCACTCCAACAGTAATAACAGTGGCCTCGGGACAAGCAGCCCGTCGTGGATGGCTCTTTCGAGGAGGAGATGTAATTGAAATGGCCGCATCTCTTAATCAGATTGTATTCGACAAAACAGGCACTCTCACCATTGGAAGGCCATTAGTGAAGGGCTTTGTTAACTCAAAGAATCAAAGTCAAATGTTGCAACTTGCTGCCAGTCTGGAAGAAAGTAGTCGACATCCTCTTGCGCATGCAATCCTTCAAGAAGCACAAAGACAAAATATAAAGCTGCTGAGTTCACGCAATATTCGTACTTTTCCAGGTAAAGGATTATCAGGAGAGTTACATGGCATTGATGGCACTATTCGTCTTGGAACACTCGAATGGCTAGAAAGTGAAGGAGTTAAATGGGATTTTGATATTAAGGGAAAAAATATTAAAGAAGAAACAGTTGTAGCTGTTTCTCAAGGGACAAAACTATTGGGTCTAATACTTATTAATGATCAAGTTAGAAAAAATGTAGATGTTGCACTTAATCGCCTTAGAAACAATGGATTGATCTTGCACATGATGAGTGGTGATAGAAAAGAGGCAGTGCAAAAACTTGGTGAACAACTCTCTTTTCATTCAAATCAACTTTCTTGGAAACTTCTACCAGATCAAAAACTAAATAAACTGGAGGAGCTTAAAACAAATGGTTCCATTGCAATGGTTGGTGATGGAATCAATGATGCCCCTGCACTGGCAGCCTCTGATCTAGGGATTGCCATAGGAACTGGGACACAAATAGCCCAAGAGTCTGCTGACCTACTTTTATTAGGAGATCGTCTTGAAGATTTACCCGATGCTCTCTTATTAGCCAGAAAAACAATGAATAAAATCAAGCAAAATCTTAGCTGGGCTTTTGGTTATAACTTAATCGCTTTGCCAATTGCTGCTGGAGTATTGCTCCCTAAGTATGGATTATTACTATCTCCTCCAATTGCAGCACTTTTAATGGCTATTAGTTCAATCACAGTAGTTCTAAATGCTTTATCATTACGTACATCATGAAGGGCCGTTTTCTCGTTTTTGAGGGAATAGATGGTTGTGGAAAAAGCACACAAATAAATCAACTTATCAACTGGCTTCCAACTAGTGGCTTAATGCCTCAAAATTCTGTCCTACACGTCACACGTGAGCCAGGAGGAACTGCTCTTGGAAATGCACTAAGGGAATTACTACTTCACCCACCAAAAGAAATTTTACCTGGTTCGTTATCAGAATTATTATTATATTCAGCAGATCGTGCACAACATGTTTTAGAAGTAATTACCCCAGCTCTAGAAAATGGAGATTGGATCATTAGTGACCGTTTTAGTGGCTCTACCATCGCCTACCAAGGTTATGGAAGAGAGCTAAATCTTGATTTAATACTTCAGCTCGAAAAAATCGCCACACAAGGTTTAGTTCCTGACATAACTTTTTGGCTCGATTTATCAGTTGAAGAAAGTCTGGATAGACGAAAAAATACCAATCATGATCGAATTGAATCAGAAGGTGCAACTTTCTTAGGCAGAGTGGCTAATGGTTTTGATGTCCTAGCCAAAGAGCGCAATTGGACAAGGGTCCCAGCCAACCTTCCCAAAGAGGTAGTTGCTAAAAAAATCAAAGAATCATTATCTATAAAGATCACTGGGAAAAGGATTAGTTCAAATGGTTAAAGAACTATCCCAACAACTTTTTGATGATGTCATAAATCAAAATACAGCTGTTTCATTATTAAGTGTTGCTCTAAAAAAAAATCAGATTGCTCCAGCATATTTATTTAGCGGGCCTAGCGGCGTAGGACGAAGTCTTACAGCACGTCGTTTTCTAGAGGGGCTAATTACAGGAGGTATTCCTGAAATACGCGAGAGAAGGCGTGTGGAAGCATTAAATCATCCTGATCTCATTTGGATTGAGCCTACTTATCTCCATCAAGGCAAATTAATACCACAATCTAATGCCAGCAATGAGACAATTAGCCGACGCAACCCACCTCAAATAAGGTTAGAGCAAATAAAAGCAATAAAGGCCTTTCTTAGCAAGAAACCCTTAGAAGCAGATTTAGGCATGGTTGTAATTGATGCATTCGAAATGATGAACGAATCTGCATCAAATGCACTGCTAAAAACTCTTGAAGAGCCTAGAAACGGAACATTAATCTTAATCACAGAAAAACCCGAAAGTATACTTGATACAATTAGATCACGGTGTCAGATAATACCATTTAACAGATTAAATAAAGAAGCTATTGAGAAAGTTTTGTCCAAAATTAAATCGATGAAAATGCCTGATATTGAGTATGCACTTCAACAGAAAGAATTAATTAATCTTTCCAATGGTTCACCAGGAGCATTAATAAAGAACATAGAAATTTGGCAAGAATTCCCTCAAGAACTTTGGGATTCCCTAAAAACCCTCCCTCAACAACCAATAGAAGCATTATCACTAGCCAGGGATATAACCGACCAACTGGATATTCAGCAACAACTCTGGTTAATTAATTGGCTGCAATATTATCTTTGGCGTCAAAATAATGATGCGATACCTATCAGGAAACTAGAGATTCTTCGCTCACAACTTAATTCTTTTGTTCAACCACGATTAGCATGGGAAGTTACGCTGCTAAGAATAATTCAAGCAATTACTTAAGCGCTAGCTCGCTCTTCTTCCTCTTGACGTTCTTTACGAGTTTTCGCTAATAAATCTTGTATGTCTTTAATCTCTGCTCCTGTAGGTAATTCAAGGCAATATCCAGCACCGTAAACGGTTTTAATAAAGCGTGGCTTACGAGGGTCAGGCTCTAATTTGGTACGCAAATGCCTTACATGTACTCTTATGGTTTCAATATCATCATCAGGTTCATATCCCCAAACTTCTTTCAGTATTAAAGACGGTGCAACTGTCTGTCCATGTCGCTGAAGCAAGCAATGAAGTAATTCAAACTCAAGATGAGTCAACCTCACGGGACGCTCAAACCAAATTGCTTCAAACCTTTCTGGAACAAGGGTTAATGGACCATAATTAAGTATCTCCTGATGGGTACTACTTCCTATAGGTGCTCTATCTGTTCTGCGTAAAAGTGCTTTGATTCTGACTTGTAATTCTTCTAAATCAAAAGGCTTTGTTAAATAATCATCAGCTCCAGAATTAAATCCACTGACCTTATCTTTCGTGCCGCCCAAGGCAGTCAACATAAGAATTGGAATACCAGAAGTTCTTTCGTCTCTCCTCAAACGCTGACAAAGCGTAAGGCCATCTACTTTAGGGAGCATCAAATCAAGAACGATCAAGTCAGGTGAATACTGAAGCGCAAGAGCCTGACCTTTAATTCCATCTGCTGCACTCTGAACATCAAAACCACTGTGTACTAAATGACCTGTCACAAGATCACGCATGTCTTGGTCGTCTTCGATCAGCAAGATGCAAGGCTTCATTAGATCGGAGTCTGGGCTGAATGAGTAACAAGCAAAATGCTGTTACTTGTACTTTTACAGATTCTCTCAAGGTGTGTGTTGCCATGCAGAATTGACTTCGAGCTCACGATGTCTAGAAAATCGAGTGCAAGTCTTTCACTGACAAGGTTTTTGTCTTATCAACAACAACAGCTCATACGCTCTCTCTTTAGAAAGTCTTCCAAATCTGTCCATGGTCTGTTGTGGATTTGCTGAACTTAAAAACAAAACCACAGTTTTTAAACTGTGGTTTTGTAAAACTCCCCGGGCGGGATTCGAACCTGCGACCAATCGATTAACAGTCGACCGCTCTACCGCTGAGCTACCGAGGATGGAACGGGTTGAACCTAGCCCTCATACCCTCCGCCCTGCAAGTGGCTTTAAACGTTGAATTAGTAAATGACCAGAAAGCCAAGGTCCCACTTGGCCTTTCTCCATCCTTGCTGCACCATCACAATACGCGAGCTCCTCAAGGCGGTGGGTGATCCAAAGAGCTGTAAGTGGATTCTTCCTTCGTTTGCACAGCTTGCTGACGGTTCTTAAAACAGATTTTTGACTATCAGGATCCAATAATGCTGTTGGTTCATCCAATAAAAGTAAATTTGCATCACTCGCGAGTGCACCTGCTAACGCTAAGCGTTGTTTCTGCCCCCCACTAAGAGTATGAATAGGTCGCGATTCCATATCTGCCAAGTCAACCTGCTCCAAAACATCCTGGATAAGTTCATGTCTTTGCAAAAGCGTTAATTCTCTTGGAAGGCTAAGGGAAAGGTCACTACCACAACTTGGCATAAGCAACTGGTGATCTGGGTTCTGAAACATCAATAATGGCTTTAAGTTGCAATAAATTTCTCCAGATTTCGGTTGCAGCATTCCGCTAATTAATCGAAACAAAGTGCTTTTTCCACTGCCATTAGAACCAACGATCATCCACAACCCTGGACCAGGTATAGATAAGGTGCACTTATCTAAGATATCGGTTCCGTTAGGCCATGAAAAGCAAACTTTGTTAAGGCATAGAGAAGAAGGGCCATCGCTAAATAATTGATAAAGCTTTGATCCTTCCATTAATTAAGCCTCAAATGAGAAACCAGGTCTCTTCGTACCACCGGTAGCTGCGGTCTTCTCATAAATTTGCACTGCCAACACCTCCTGAACTAAAAAGGTCACCTTCTTGTCTTCGACTTTTTCGCAAGTTAATTCAAGAGTTCTGGGCTGACCTTGTTCAATGCACTGGCAAACTTTCCTATATAGGGCTTGTGCATCTCCTAGCTTTTTACGCTGTACTGACAACGGCAAAGGACTGAATTTCAATGCCAGTTCGATTACGTACACAAAAAGTTCTGAAAGCACTTAATCATTCTTACCAATTACTAGCCCTCTTTGCCCCTTTACATCTATTTGCCCATAACTATCAAGAACACTAATTTTCCGTTAGGATTTTTTTGCTTTGGCAATAGCGATGTGACTCTGTTAATTGCTTAACAGTGGTCGAACGCTTCGTGAGTTGTCTTTATTCCCCAAAGGAGGAGGTGTCAATGATTGAGAGCTGTATGAACCAGGGTCTGCTGATCGCGGAGAACGCCGACTGATTTCGGCACCTGTTCCTTGATCAAACGGTTCCGTGACATAGCGAACCCGGCAAGAGCCCCTGATCTTTTTCAAGGTCAGGGGCATTGTTTTATAAAACAATCTCCATTTCTAAAAGTTAAGATGCAAAGATTTATTTTTAGCTATTAAATAAGTCCTAGTTGATCAACTTCTTCAATGGTATGAAGTATGTATAGTTAGGGGGATTTGGACAACCAGACAATTCCTTATTACAATTAAACTTTTCAATAAGATGATTTCCTTCTGACTCCTCTAATTTGATATATGTTTCTTGCCATTTTAAACTGCCAACAATATATTCTGCCCCTTGATTATACCAATAATTCAGATTATCTTTGTTGACTTTTTTTGCCGAGGTTAACCATCCTTGACGCCTTGCTAAATTTAGCAAAGTAGGGTCAAGTCCTGTCACCGATACTATGCGAGATTGAGGCTGTACCTCCTCTCGAATATTGTTAGCTAATGGCATCCAGATTGCAGCCTGACTTCTTTCAACTAAATAATAGTCAAAAGAAAGTACTACTAAGCTAATGGCAGTTATCAATGCAAGAACTAATTGCAAAAATACCTTAGAGAGTCTTCTGTAACTCAACAAACTCTCAAAACAGATCCAACCGCGTCCCATCAAAGGGCAAAGAAAAAGTTGTAGTGGTAATTGATAATATTCATGCACTGAGCTTGATCTCATTGCAAAAACTGTACAAATAAACATCCCAACTATTCCTGCCTGCAAAGTTTGCCCTTTTGCTTCTTGTCTACAGCTCATAAAGCCAAAAACAACCAAAGGCAAACCAAAAATAGATAGATTTCTCAAAGTTATTCTTAACAAGAGATTAGACCAAACCTGAATATCAAATAACATAGTTAGGCTGAATCTATCAGTATCTTTACCCCATAGAAAAAAGCTAAAGCCGCTTGTGGAGCCAAGTCCATATGAATATCTAAACCAAATCAAGCAAATCACAATTGCACTTAACCCAAAACACCATACATAAGGTGAACTCAACAATAGATAAAAACGTCTATAGACTTCTATTTTTGGTCTTTTATGATTCTTGTCCAAACCATACAAGTGCAGTGCAAGTAATGGTAATCCGAGCCAAAAAATAGGTAGTAGTTTAATCAAGCAAGCCAGGCAAAATGCAAGCCAGCTAAGAAGTAGAGATAAGAATTTCGATTCACTTTTCCAATCTAATAAGCGATCAATACTTATAGCAGCCAAAAGAATAAGTAATGACTCTGCTTGAAAGGTTCTTCCATAGTAAATATTCAATGGCAATATCGCAAAAAATAAGCCGCCCCACCATCCACTCTGTGGATCAAATATACGTGTACCAATACGAATTACTAAAAAGATTGTCAGAATGCTGAAGAAAATTGAAAGACCTCTCCCAATCCATTCATGCAAACCAAAAAGTTTATAAAGTTGACCTACTAAATACGGATAAAGTGGAAATTCACAGTCGACATAACCTGCACTAGCACCAGCCCAATCAATCTGAGGAAGCCATATAGGTGTTCCCTCTAAAGCAAAATGCCTGGCCATCGCGGCTGTATCTGCTTGCCGCCAACTATGAATACCTACTATGGGTGCTTGAACATTAATTAATCTAAATAAGAGTCCTATTAGTATTGGGAACCAATATAAATAATTAACTGTAGAGTCTGTTTTCTTCACAATCAATGTGTATGCCAAACAAAACGAGAAGAAGCGACATAATTCCAAATAAAAACTACAAAAATCCCTGCCATTTGTGCCAATAGAGTGTCTCTAGCTATCACATTATAAAATGCTGTTGCTAATCCAATGTTTGCCATTACTGGTAAAGAGGCTACCAACAGAAACTTCAACAAGCCTCTTAGCAGAGATAACCCACCAAGTCGCTTATCTCTAAAAGTTAATGAATTATTAATAAGGTAATTAGATGTAGCGGCAAGCAATACTGAAATAGGCAAAGCCTCCTCAAAATTAAACTGAAATGCCTGCAAAAGTAACTGAGTAGAAACCAATTGAATAGCTACACCTGTAGTTCCCACAATTGCAAAACTTATTGCACGTCTAGGTAATAATCGAAATGTAGAAGTATGTAGGAAAGAAATTAAAAAATCCCATAGAATTGACAAATCAAGTTTAGATTTTCCATACAAGCGTGGTTGGAAAGTAAGTGCTACCTCTTCGACATTTAATTGTCCTTGGCTAACTGAAAGTAACTCATAGAAAAACTTAAAGCCATTAACATCAACATTATAAATAAAAGGTAGGCATGCCTTTAAATCGATAGCAAGGCAACCGCTCATATAATCCGTTAAGTGACTATATGCACCTGGCAAACTTAAGCCTGCTAAGCGATTAGCAAAAGAAGATCCCCCTGTTCTTCTTTGACTTAGTCCTCGAATTTTTGCCTGGTCCAAGAATCGACTTCCAGCAACTAAGTCAAGGTTCTCATCCTTCAGTTTGCGAACAGCTTTAAGAACATCCTCAGGCCTATGTTGTCCATCGGCATCCATAACAACAGCAAAGTCGCCTGTTGCATTTAAAAGTCCTTCTTTAATTGCACTAGCTAATCCCGCCCTACCTACTCGCCTAATTAAGCGTATTCGAGAGTCTCGCTGAGCAAAATTCTTGACGAGCGAATGAGTACCGTCTGTGGAGTCATCATCGACTATCAAAACTTCCAACTCATCTGATTGGTCCAGCGAAAGTAATGATTGAAGCAGAGGGCGAATATTTTCGCGCTCATTAAATGTTGGTAAAACTATTGAAAGGCGTTCTTGCATCTGTTTCATTGATGAAAGGCTCTCACAGATAAGGTCCTTAGGGCTTAGGAATGATCACTTGACCTTGCAAGACATTAGAGCCCATTCATCTCTTTCTTGAATGAGACGACAATCTTTATCAGAATTCTCAGCCATGAAATTAGAAGGGTTTCTTGACAAAATCCAACCTGAATTTGGGAAAGCTTTAACACCACTAATTACTTGGTCTGTATACCAATTCAAACTGGGGCGTTCATGGTTCCCTTCAATAAATACTGGAAAGGCTTTTTCTGTTGTAATCATTTCTGCAACTGGTTTAACTGGCCAACTTTCATTCAGTTCCCATAACCAAAAGCCTGATTCCATGAGGATTAATAAAGAAATAAAGCTCCCTAGAAAAACTGCAATACCTCCACATAACCGTTGCTCCTTTAATGAACGTGTCAACAGCCATCCCCCTAAAAACCAACCAATTCCTGCAGAAAGAGAAATGCCACTATAAATACGAAAATTAGCTAAAAAACCTAAAGTACTTCCAAAAGCAAAAATAATAAGCCCACTTCCAATGATCATCAACAAATAAGGTACACGAGACAAAAGAGCTTTTGAAGGTTCATTTTGATACCTATCGCGGCTAATAAGCCATGCAAATGGAACTCCACAAATCAAAGAGAAAGGTAGCCAGAGTGGATGGCTATACCAGGGAAGTTGGGTTTTTAAAGGTAAAATTGTAAAGGCCAAAGCTAATTGTGTGGCAAGCACCCATTGCCCCCATCGAGTATTACGTTCTTGCAAGGCCCAGAAGAAACCAATAGGCCACAAAAGTAACCATGGCCACCCTCCCTCAAATATCTCTATCACTGGTACTAGAAAGCCCAGATCACTTCCTTCTCCAGTAGAGAAAAGAACTCTTGCAGCACCATCCCCACCCCAAAGCCAAAGTGCATCAGAGCCTCTTTGAAGTCCATGCCATATATGCCAACCGATCCCAGGGGAAAGCCCTATAGCAAAAAAAATCGATAAAGAAGCAAACGAAAAACCCTTTATCTTTTTGCCTAAAAAAATTGGTATGAGTGCTGCTACTAGTGCCGGTATCAAAAAGGGAGCTTTCAACAAAAGCAAAAAACTACTTACGAGGCCTGCAAAAAATGCACGTATTTTGTCTAAATAGCTTTTATCAAAAGACACCAAAATCAACCACAACAAAGCCATTGCACTTAATTGTGATCCATCAAGCATGGCCAATCTGCCATGCCTAGCTATAGGCAATATTGTCAAGAGAATAGCTGCGGTTGCAAGACTAGTAGTCGTTTCTCTTGGTCTTAAAGACCACTGAATAAGACCTCCTAAGGGCACTACCAATGTGGAAAGTAAGGCTGGTGCAAAGCGAACTACAAAGTCGGATGGGAATTGCTCAAATTGGAAAAAGACATTTCGACTGAGCTTGATTACTGCTGCAATAAGCAAATGAAGACCAGGAGGTTTATTTATATAATCAGCACCCCACAACGTTGGAAGCAACTGCTCCATCCCTTCTTTATTACTGATCTCCAAAGCCACCCTCGCCACTGTTGCTTCATCAAAGTCCCTCAAAGGAAGATCACCTAAACCCACTAAAGCCAAACAACAGGCAAACAGCCAAATTACAAACAACCCCACGTAAGGGGCTTTAGAAATAGACAAGAGATCCTTATTCAAGAGAAAAGTCCATACATTTTCTTTGCTTCCAAACTTCTAAAATAAACCTTATTTAATAAAGCGCATTACTGACTTTTAACTTGATACAGCTCATCCAAGGCTTGCAAATGAAGCTCGAAAGCAAAAAAATGATTCCTTATAAAGCTAATAGATATCGAAAAAAGAATTTAGCAAAAAACTTATTTTGTTAGTCCCGCTACCAATTTGAAAGGACAAAGCCATTACCTTATAAATCCAATTTCTTAATCGGTCATTAGTTTATCTGTCACATTGCTAGGTATCAAATGATCATTTTTGATTAAAAATTGGATACGCTTTTTAGCGTTTTCTTGCGTGAGGAATCAATGAAACTTTTCCAGCAACTGCTGGTGGCACCTGCTGCATTGGGGCTAATGGCTCCTGTAGCAGCAACCGCTGCAGAGCTCAATGTCAATGGAGTCTCTGAATACTCCAACCCAGGTCAAGTAGAGAGCATCTCTAACTTTTCTGACGTACATCCAAGCGATTGGGCCTTCCAGGCTTTAAACAATCTTCGCCAGCGTCATGGTTGTGCAGCTGCAAATCCAAACAGCAGCATGACTCGTTATGAAGCAGCTGCCCTTCTGAACAAGTGCCTTGGCAATGTTGCTCAGGTAAACGAAGAGGAGCAGTCACTAATTGACGAGTTCGGTGCTGAGCTTGCTGTTATCAGAGGCCGCTTAGACGTACTAGAGAATGACATGGACGGCATTGAAGCCGGTGTTTTCTCTACTACAACTAAGCTTTCAGGCTCAACAACATTCGTGATTGGTGGCATTGGCACCAATCGTGGTACAGGTAGTCACCACGGCACAGCAGGAACAGCAAACAGTCCTGAGCAACACGAAGCGGTCGTCTTTAATTACGACACGAAGATTGCCCTAGAAAGCAGCTTCAATGGTGACGATTTGTTCGTAAACAGGATTCGTGTTGGCAATACTACAGCCGCAGATCCTTTTGGTGCTAATGGAGTCGCCGCACTAGAAAGTGCTTCTTCTACTGCTGATGCACTGCAAATAGATCGTAGTTACTACCAGTTCCCAATTGCTGATGATTGGACGGCAACTATTGGTGCCAGGGTTCGCCAAGACGACATGCTTGGTGTTTGGCCCAGTGATTACCCAAGTGATTCAGTACTAGACGTATTGACCTATGCAGGTGCTAACGACACTTACAACCTAGCTTTGGGTGCTGGTGCTGGTGTGACCTGGACAAACGACAACTTGGTAGCAAGTACTCTGTTTGTATCAGAAAACGCCGATAACGCTTCTTCTCAAGAAGCTACAGCTGGTGGTGTGTTAACTGCCCAAGGTGCTGACACCGTCACAACCCAGCTTGCTTGGGTAGAGGACAACTTCACTGTCGCAGCTGCATACACTTCCGACGACAACGGAAACTGGAATGACAGCATCGACGAGGGTGATTACAGTGCATGGGGACTCAGTGGTGTCTACCGTCTAGACAACGAAAATGAGTGGGTTCCTTCATCCATCAGTGCTGGCTATGGCTGGAAGAGTGTCGACAATGAAGACCCAACTGACAGCGCAGCCAACAGAATAGAAGACTCAACCACATGGAGCCTTGGTTTCTTGTGGAATGATGCCTTCACTGACGGCAACAACCTCGGCTTAGGTCTTGGAACTGCTGAAGGTCATAGAGATGACACTGGTTATGACGATCCATTAGCATGGGAAGTCTTCTACCAAATGGCTGTTAGCGACAACATCACTGTTACTCCTGCAATCTTTGTCATTCAAAGAGATAGCGAGCGCAATGATGATGTAACTGGTGCTTTGGTTAAAACAACCTTCACCTTCTGATCAAGTAGTTCGTTCTCAGAACTCAACTTGCATGAACACCCACCACTTCGGTGGGTGTTTTTTTTATGGCAATACCAGTACCATCCCTAAAAATTCATATAGAAGTTTGCCGATTTCATCCAACTGAAAATTATTTCGAATAAACAATCACCCAGGAACAAAAAAAGACAACTCATGACTCTGCAAACAATATAGATTTGTTGACTAGTCCTGTGTTTATTTAGATGGCCTCATGGTCATTTTTAGCCATCATCCATGACCATTGCCTCTGACATAACTGCACTAGTAGGTCAAACGCCCTTAGTGAAGCTAAGCCGTTTACCAAAAGCATTTAATTGCCGTGCAGAGTTGTTAGCCAAATTAGAAAGCTTCAATCCGACAGCATCCGTTAAAGATCGAATAGCTGGGGCAATGGTTCAAGCTGCAGAGGAAGAAGGAACTATTCAACCGGGTCAAACTGTTCTAATAGAACCTACAAGCGGCAACACAGGCATAGCTCTGGCAATGGTTGCGGCAGCAAAGGGGTACAGGCTAATACTCACCATGCCTGACACAATGAGTCAGGAAAGAAGATCCATGCTCCGCGCATATGGAGCAGAACTACAACTCACTCCAGGAGAGGAAGGAATCCAAGGTGCTATTGATTTAGCTAAAGAATTAGTAACTTCTACTCCCAATTCCTATCTACTTCAGCAATTTGACAATCCTTCAAACCCACAAGTTCATGAAGCCACAACAGCACAAGAAATTTGGAAAGATTGTGAGGAGAAACTTGATTGCCTCATTGCAGGAGTTGGGACAGGTGGAACTATCACTGGATGTGCAAGAGTCTTAAAGAAAAAAAATCCAAATCTTGTTGTAATTGCTGTAGAACCTGCATCCAGTCCTGTGCTTTCCGGAGGCCAAGCAGGCCCCCATCGTATTCAAGGCATTGGTGCTGGATTTATCCCCAGTGTTCTAGACAAATCATTAATAGATGAAATTCTTCCAATCAGTGACGATGAAGCCATGGAAATTGGTAGACGATTAGCCAAAGAAGAAGGTTTACTGAGTGGTGTCAGCAGTGGTGCAGCCGTTGCCGCTGCCCTCAAGATTGGAGCCCGTGAAGACATGCAAGGAAAGCGACTTGTTGTGATCCTTCCAAGCTTTGGTGAACGTTATCTCTCTACCTCCATGTTCAGTGGCATCTAGATCACTAACTCAACATCTCAATGGAGAAATGGAAACCCGCTAATTTCAACCGGCTTATATGTCCATAGATCATTATCAAACCCTAGGCATTAGCCCAAGCGCTAGTTCAGCAGAAATTAAAGCAGCCTATAGGAATTTAGTTAAACAACATCACCCCGATACAGGAGGAGATCAACAAATTATTCTTAAGCTCAATGCTGCTTGGGAGGTTCTAGGAGATCAAGAAAACCGTCTTGCCTATGACAAACAAGCTTTCACCTCCCTTAATCAAGAAGCTCAAGAACGAGAAATAAGAAATGCTCGTGCAAGCACTGCAGCCCAAAATGTCCAAGGGCAATCAGCTGCAGCTAAAGATGCACTAAGCAAATGGTTGAATGAGGTCTATACCCCTATAGATCGATTACTCGGGCAAGTAATAAATCCCTTTTCATCAAAACTGCGCGATCTTGCAGCTGATCCATATGACGACGCCCTCATGCAAGAGTTTTGCCGCTATCTAGAGCAAAGTCAAAAAAAGCTTGAAAAAGTTGAGCAGATATTTCAATCAAGACCAACCCCTATTCCAGCACAAAGCTTTGGTTTAAGCCTTTATCACTGTCTGTCTCAAGTGCAAGATGCTTTAAATGAACTTGAACGATACACAATGGGCTATGTCGATAGCTATCTCCATGATGGACATGAGATGTTGAGAGAAGCAAAAAAAAGACGCTCAGGACTTCAAACAGAGCGCAGAAGATTCAATATCAATTCATGATTATTTCGTCTTAACCTTTGCAATCTCTGAATCAGGACCAGGCTTCTAATTGGTCGATTCTTAGCCAAACATCTGGAACAGGCCTTCTCCAACGCACTTGACCATAATCACCTTTAATGGATAAAAGCTCTCCAGGGCCTTCCAAAATGTAGTCTGGCAACAATGGGTCACTGGCTTTTGACTCAAGGCTATTTTGATATGCCAGGCGGTTCACTTTTACCAAAGCACCTTTTCTAAAACTTCTTGAAGAGTTAGAAGAACCAATTTCCTCAACCATAAGAGAAATTTCATACTCCTTAAGGTTAAAGCCTGTCATGAAGAAAGGTGTTTCAGCTCATAAGATGTTTTAACCCTAGCCTTCAAGACATTTTCCATTAAGGCTGAGTCAAAGAAGCTGAAATCGCCTTAATCTCCAATCAAGACACTACTTGATAAATGCGTCTGCTACTGATTGGCTGCACAGGATTTATAGGTCGTGAATTAGTCCCTCAGCTCTTAAGCGCTGGGCACCATGTCACCTTAGTAAGTAGAAAAGATCAGAAAGGTTTTGATCAAAACCTTTCATCTCATCAATTAATTTGGTTGCAACAAAATCCAGCAGAATTAATTAACTGGGAACAAGGTGAACTTTGGACTGCACTTAATAAAGCAGATGGTGTAATTAATCTTGCAGGGGAGCCAATCGCTGAGAAGCGTTGGACAGCCACTCATTGTCAAGAAATAAAAAATAGTCGCCTAAATACAACAAACGGATTGGTAAATGCTTTGGGGCAACTTAGAAGACCTCCTCGAGTGCTGATAAATGCATCCGCTGTGGGCTATTACGGTACAAGCCAAGATGCTCTATTCAACGAAAACAGCATTAATGGCAACGATTTCTTGGCCAAGCTTTGCAACGAATGGGAAGCTACAGCAAACAAAAAACCACGATCATCAAGACTAATAATATTCCGAATAGGAATTGTTCTTGGTCCAGATGGAGGCGCTCTAAAGAAAATGCTTCCTGTCTTCAAAGCTGGCTTGGGAGGCCCGATTGGAGATGGAGATCAATGGATGAGTTGGATCCATCGCACTGATCTCTGTCAAATGATCCAACAAGCTTTAACAAACAAATCTTGGTCTGGAGTAATTAACGCTGTTTCCCCATCAGCTGTATCGATGAGCAAGTTTGCTGCTGTTCTAGGAAAAAGCCTTGGACGACCAAGTCTTTTGCCAGTGCCTGGAGCTCTTCTAAAACTGTTGTTAGGTGATGGAGCACGAGTAGTACTTGAAGGACAACAAGTTGAATCAATCCGACTAAATCAAATTGGTTTTAAATTTCAATACGCCAAACTTGATCAAGCACTTGCCGCAATAATTAACCCCGTTAAAGATCAATAAATATAAGTTGCAATCTTAATTAAAACTAAAGCCAGCTCCTCTCAGTGCCAATAATTATTAGCTCTCAAAAGTACTACAATCAACTAGCCAGAACGAACAACAAAAGCTTTTTACAAAAAGTACCCAAGAGGGCAATTAATAATATTCAACAAGTAATTTTGTTATTGCATTCGCGATACGTTTCGATCCTCCTCCCTCCCCTAATCTTCTTTTAGCTTGCTTCTTACACTCTTTTTTTAAGGAGGAATCATATTTACTTCTTTCAAGTAAATCCAAAATCAACTTATATGTACTCCTAAAGTTAACTTCTTCGCCTGCATTACCAGGACCACAAAATATCGTAGTGCCTAGTAATCGCCTCTGGGCATCAGCAAAGCAATCAGTAAATTGTGGTCCATAGCCTACTAGTTGTACAACTGGCTTACCAAGACCTACCGCTTGCTCAGTTGCAGTACCAGCCATAGAAAGCAAAACATCGCTGCACTGCAATACTTTTGCAAATGAATTACGATGAATATTAATATTGCAATTGTTTCTCACTAGTTGCGAAGGGTTGGACCCTTGAGAAGAACCTATTAGCTCCCAACCCTTAGAAGAAGCCAAATGCTTAAGTTCTTCATCTCCTAATGAAGTTACTAAAGCCAAATCAAAACTTATCTCTGAACTTGATAACCTTGCTTCAGAGAAGAGTTCCACAACACTAAGAATTAAAAGAAGGTTTTCATCTAATTCCGGCCTTCGACTCCCGGGCAAGATACCCAAGCGATACATAACATTTGGTAAGTCTGATTTATTTGTTAAAACAGAATCCATAAAAGGATTTCCCAGAAAGTAAACATTTCTCAAGAGCTGTATTGTTAAATCATCAGAAGTAAGTTGATCCCTTGTATAAATGCCTAGGAATCTTTTACTGGATAAGCAACTCGCACAAAGCCAAGGAAGTTTTAACTTGCCTTCATAGTGACTAGAATAAGCAACCAAATAAGTAACCACTGGTAATCTTGTTAGCCAAGCTGCAATGACGGGAACAACATCTCCAATGACCACCAAAAGATCATAATTACTGCAAACAGCAAGCAAATTGAACAGGCGTCCCAAAAGGTAAACCAATTGGCCCTGCACAATTTCAGTGATTCGCCCAGATAAAGTTGTATAACCCAATCCACCAGTGCTGAATTCCTTTGTCTTTCCCAGAACTCTGATACCTGTTGTTAAATATGATTTTCCATGACCAACTAACGGGAAAGCATCAACTTCATGATCAAATTGGTTAAGAGCTTTCCCTATAAGAGCTCCAGAAAGATCTTCTCCATGACCATTGCTCAGAAGAAGGATTCTAGCCAAATCAAAGCTCCAGCCAATTCTTGATTTTTTTCAAAGACTGCCAATCAGGCTTTCTTGTGAAACCATCTTCTATTGAGTTTTTTAGTTCTTTTTCAAGGTCTGGAACAGCTACTAAAACTCTTTGGAGGAACTCAATATGATCTCGAACCCCCTTCGACTTCGTCTCTAATAATGCCAAGCAAAGATTGATTCTAGATTGAGGATCTTGTCTATTTAGCTTGACGGCTCTTCGAGCCGATCGAAGTGCTTCCTCGTTCTGATTGCAAAGCAATTGAAGCCAAGCCAGACAAGTCCAACCTGCCGACTGATTTGGAGCTGTTGAGGTAATCGCCTCAAAATCCTTGATCAATTCAATAGCATCTGTTCCAGACTCATATCTAGCCATCGCCTGATCAAAAAGGCTTTCTTCGGTGGACTCCATTAGGTTAATAAGAACTGAAAAGAATCTTTGAGCTGCCTCATTTGAAAAGTTTTCGGTAGTTCATACAGCAAAAGAGCTTCCACACCCACAAGTTTGAGTCGCGTTGGGATTGCTGAAATTAAACCCCCCACCAATTAGATCCGTGCTGAAGTCCAATTGCATCCCATAAATATAAAGAAGGCTTTTAGGATCGCAAACAACTTTGAACTCAGCACCATCAGGAGAGGTGTAGTCATAAACCTCATCATCCTTTCTAATGTCTGAAGTAAGGACAAAGTCCATGGTGTAACTCATACCACTACATCCACCAGATCGCACACCAACTCTGAGTAACTTACCGTCACCCTGCTCTCGGCAAAGGCGAGTTAGTTGCTGCATGGCAGTCTGAGTAATCACAATGCCCTTGCCGTCTACGGCAGTATGCGTATCTTTTTGGATATTTGGAATACTCATAGTTATTCGTATGCTTTCAGACACTTTATGAAGGGATATTGAATTTTATCTTCAGGAACTCTGTACGTCATATTCCTAGAGTTAGGAAGTTCTTTTCTGAAAAAGGGTGCAAGTTGCAATAGTTGGAGCTGGGCTTGCAGGATTAACTGCGGCTATAGACCTTGTCGATGCAGGTCACAAAGTTGATCTCTATGAAGCAAGACCTTTCATAGGAGGCAAGGTAGCCAGCTGGGAAGATCCAGAAGGAAACCATATTGAAATGGGTCTACATGTTTTCTTCTTCAATTACTCCAATCTTTTTGCATTAATGCGAAAAGTTGGTGCAATAAACAATCTACTTCCAAAAGATCACACTCATTTATTTGTAAATCACGGCGGAGACCTACGATCATTAGATTTTCGTTTTGCACTTGGTGCTCCTTTCAACGGGCTGAAAGCTTTTTTCACAACTCCTCAGCTGGACTGGATTGACAAATTGCAGAATGCACTGGCTTTAGGAACAAGCCCAATAGTCAGAGGGCTTGTTGATTACGAGGGAGCAATGAAAACAATCAGAGCACTGGATTCAATCAGTTTTCAAGAGTGGTTTCTTAACCATGGTGGCAGCATAAACAGCATCAAACGAATGTGGAATCCAATTGCTTATGCATTAGGTTTTATCGACTGTGAGGCAATTTCAGCTCGCTGCATGCTCACGATCTTCATGATGTTTGCTTCAAAGACTGAAGCGTCCAAACTAAATTTACTAAAAGGCTCCCCTCATCGATGGCTTACCAAGCCAATTTTGGATTACATACTTGAGAAAGGGGGCCAACTACATTTACGCCATCGTGTACGTGAAATTCATTTTGAAGATGGTGATTCACCTCGTGTAACTGGCTTAGAACTCAGCACGCCTAATGGAAATATGGAAATTGAAGCTGATCAATATCTTGCAGCATGCGATGTACCTGGAATTCAAAGAATGATCCCGAAAGCTTGGCGCCGTTTCCCTCAGTTCGAAGGAATCAACAAGCTAAAAGCAGTACCAGTAGCAACTGTTCAATTGAGATATGACGGGTGGGTCACGGAAATGAATGACACTGCAGCGATGATGAATCTTGAAAACCCAACTGGATTAGACAATTTGTTATATACCGCTGATGCAGACTTCAGTTGTTTTACAGACTTAGCTCTAAGCAGTCCTGTGGACTATCGCATCGAAGGCCTTGGATCTTTGTTGCAATGTGTACTGACCCCAGGAGATCCATGGATTACAAAATCCGTTGAAAAAATTGTTGAGCATACTGATGCCCAAGTGAAATCACTTTTCCCATCTTCTCGTTCTTTAAAACTTATTTGGAGCAATGTAGTCAAACTATCTCATTCTCTTTATCGAGAAGAACCAGGCATGGAACCATACAGACCTGATCAATCCACTCCTATCATAAATTTCTTTTTAGCAGGCAGTTACACACGTCAGGACTACATCGACTCTATGGAAGGTGCAACTATGAGTGGTCATCTGGCGGCTGCAAAAATGCTTAGCAAATCAGCTGAGCCTTCAACAAATTCATCTGTTATCTGACATGGGACGCTGGCTGGATCACACTGTCACTTGCGATATCCAAGCACCTGTTGCCCAGGTATGGAGGGTATGGTCTGACCTAGATGCAATGCCTCTATGGATGAGTTGGATTGAATCAGTAAAAACAATTGATGCCCCAACAAAAACACTCCCCGACCTAACTGAATGGACATTAGCTGCGAATGGATTTCGCTTTAAATGGCAAGCAAAAATCAACGAACGTATTGAAGCACAAAAGCTTCAATGGGAATCAATTGGGGGATTACCTACCAAGGGTTCTGTTCGATTCTATCCAGAAGAGGAGAGTCGAACTATTGTTAAGCTATCAGTTACTTATGAGTTACCTAGAATATTAGCGCCAATTATGGAAGCTAATATTCTAGGCGGCATGGTTACCAATGAACTACAAGGCAATCTAGATAGATTTAAAGATCTTGTTGAAAGTGGTTATGGAGCAATTAATAGTAAATAAAAAAATTAATTATTTCTAAGAAGAAGATAAAAACATATATAAAAATCCTTATTTCATCTTTTTAATTATTAATAGGCAATGTTTTTTATCTGCTATTAACTAAAGCCAAATAGATCATCTCAATGCGGAAATACATGCCTTGAGAACGCCATCAAGGTCATGAGGGTCTGCCTCTTGATCAACCCGCTGGAAATGATTCTGACAACTACGACTGGTTTGAGGACCTATTGAAATCAATTTCACTCCACAAAAGTTTTGTTGCCAATCAACTCCAAACCGTTGCATCATCAACTGAGCGGTATGCCGAACTGTTTTTCCACTAGTAAACACAATGGCATCAACTGCTTTTTGCTTAAATGCATTTGCAGTTACCTCTGGCATATGTTTTGGACAACAGGATTCATATGCTGCAACTTCAACAACCTCCGCACCTGCTTGCGCAAAAGCATCTGCCAAGATTGTTCGACCTCCTGATTGAACTCTTGGGATAAGAATCCTGAGTCCTATTCCAGAAACTGGGAAATTCTCAATAAGGCTATCAGCTACAAACTTTGGTGGAACAAAATCTGGGATAACGCCAAGCTTTTCTAGGCAAAGCGAAGTTTTTCTTCCAACAGCAGCGATTTTTAAAGTATTTGGTTTACTCATCAAGTTGCTTCGAAGCTTCTGCAACCTTCGCTGTACTGCTTGTACACCATTACTACTCGAAAATAAAATCCAATGAAAACTATTTAGCTCATTTAATGCATCATCAAGAGGTTCCCATCGGTCAGGCGGTCCAATGACCAGTGCGGGCAAATCTAAAACTCTGGCCCCTATTCCCTGAAATAGTCGATGAGCTTCACTCTGCTGATCTTGAGCACGAGTCATTACTATTGTCTTTCCAATTAAAGGCATATCAAGCTCGCAACTCATAACTAAACCTCATCCAATCCAAGATGCAGAATATATAGGTCAGTCCGTAAAGTCAGATATTTTTTGAGGTGGCAAGTCTTTATTGGAGTTGACGGGTTGAAACAAGGAAGCAAGGACCATACCTTGAGCTTGTTGCATCTGCGCAGGGCTATAAGCAGCGGGTATGGAAGAATCAAGATTTCTAATAAGTTCATCCCATAAATAAGGGCTGCCATAAATAACTATTCCAGAGAGCCGATTATGTTGTTCCAGTTGACGAACTGCAGCTACCCAAGGTTCCCTGTTATTTAAATCACCACGAAATGGGTTGCCTCTCAAAAAAAGCTGGAGAAAAAAAGAACCATTGCCAAATCTATCCAAAGCCAAAGGTTCATTGAGATCATCTTGCCAAGGGTTAACCCCCAACTGATGGCAAAGTACTGTTCTATAGCCTGCTTCCTGAGGCACCGAAATTGCTGGTGACGTTTGCGTCAAAAATGAGCAAGGTAGAACTCCATCTACTCGCAACAAATTAATACCACCTTGACTAACTCCTAAATCCTTTTTCTCCTGATTTCGAACTTTTATTGAAAGGCTAATCAATTCTTCAGCAAAAAGTTGGTCCTCCGCACGCTCTACTTCAAATAAATCGTCTTTAGCTTTATATGTGGGCAATGTCGATCTCAAAGAATCAACTTTTGCTAATGCTTGTTTGCGTCTCTGCAAAGATTGTTGAAGTCTTTCCATTGGAATTCTTCCAGAAAGCAAGGCTTGGCAGATCGCGTCAATAGCCTCATCAGGATTCTCTGGCATCATCAACAAATCAGCTCCTGCTTTGAATGCCATCACAGCAGCTTCTCCCCCGCCATAACTCTTTTTGATGGCCTCCATCACCAAAGCATCGGTAACCAACAGTCCATCAAAACCAATTTCTTCGCGCAAACAATTAAGAACAATTGGAGAAAGGGTCGCTGGGTAATTCGGATCAATTTGTCGCAACAAAACATGGGCAGACATCACACTGTCGACTCCAGAGGCAACAACTTCCTTAAAAGGCAAAAGTTCTATTTCCTGAAGCCTATTTAAATCATGGTCAAGAACTGGTAATTCCAAGTGGGAATCAACAGAGGTGTCCCCATGCCCAGGAAAATGTTTTGCACATGTCAAAACTCCTTGCGAAGAAAGGCCTCTTTGAAACGCAATTGTGAGAGCTGACACCGTAAAAGGATCCTCACCCCAAGCCCTCATATTGATCACAGGGTTATTAGGGTTGTTATTGATATCGCATACTGGAGCAAGTACCCAATTAAGCCCGCAAACCCGAGCCTGAAAACCAGTACAAATCCCATATTTTTCTGCAAGCAATAAAGCCTTTTCAGGATATTTACGATGTATTTGTGCAATCCCCAAAGGGGGCACCAACAATGAACCACCTATAAAACGTTGACCTAAGCCTTCCTCAACATCAGCACATAAAAAAAGTGGTTTTGCTGCCCAACTTCGCAAGATTTTAGAGCGTTGCTTTAATTCAGAAACGCTCCCGCCAACAAGAATCACTCCTCCAACGCCTCTACTCAAAAGCCTTTTAAGGTCACTGTTTTTCAATTCCCATTCAGGGTATTGACGTTGAGAATCAAAAAGGTGTCCACTGGCACGTATGACCAATAATTCAGGTACAAGTTGACTTAAATCACTTTGGTTCAAATCAATCAAGACTCCAAACTCTGATCAGAAACCACTTCTTTTCTGCCATTTCTTTCTTTCTTCAAACGTTCCAAAAGATTTAGTACCGAAGTTCCCTTTTCTATTCCTTGGTCTAAGTAAAAAACAATTTCTGGAGCCCTTCTTAACTGCAAATTTCTTCCTAATTCCCCTCTCAGGAAACCACTGGCATCATTCAAACCAGTCATAACAAGGTTCTTCTGACTTTCTTCGCCATAGATACTCACAAAAATTTTGCAGTGCTGCAAATCTCCTGAGACCTCTACCTTTGTAATTGTGACCATACCTAGATGCACTCTTTCATCTCGGATGCCATTTATTAATAACTGACTAATTTCACGGCGAATGAGTGCAGCCACTCTTTCAACTCGGCGTCCATGTGTCATAACTAACTAATTGGGACGGGGAAAACCATTGCTCGCAAAATATAAGTAAGAGTTAGCAAACCACTAATCAATGCCCCAATAAGTGAAATCGCTGTTATGGGATTACTACTGCGCCGAACTAATGGATCAAGAGATGCCGCAAAAACACCAAGAACAATGGTTATAAGGTATTTGGGATACCTAAGCACATTCGAGAAAAATTCACCCATTGCATTAGCTAGTTGAAAAGATTAATGGCTACTCTGCCTGTCTTTGAGTAAGACGGTAAATGTTGGAACTAAATCAATTTCGTCATTCAGCTTTCTGTCTAAAGGTAAGGATGGTTTTGGGTGCAAAGAAGCTTAGTTACAGAGTTGTTGACATTGCACCTGGCAAAGACCAACTAGGGGTCTTCCGCAAATCTGGTCAAAGAAAAGTTCCGGTACTGATTGATGGAGATAAAGTTATACATGATTCCAGCGCGATTATTAGACATTTAGAAGCTGAGCATCCAAAACCAAAATTAATACCAGATAACCCTCAGCAAGAAACACAAGTGCACCTCATTGAAGATTGGGCCGACACAACCCTTGCAAAAGGTGTTAGTAAAACTCTACTGAATGCTGCGGCATTAAACCCTGAATTACGCATTTCTCTCATACCCGAAGAACTCCCAAGGCCTATTAAAGAATTAGTAAAAGGTTTACCCGCCGAATTTGTGAGAGTTAGCACAAAGCTTCTAAATGACAATGAAACGCAGGAGCTCCTAAAAAGCATTGAAAAAATTTCTAAACTCATAGAAAGCTCTCATTGGCTTGTTGGTGATCAAATGAGCTTGGCTGATATTGCTGTGGCAGCACAATTGTCCCTACTCCGATTTCCCAAATCTGCCGGTGAGCCGCTAGCAGGAAAAGGTTGTCCTGGTTTTAGTGATCATCCACAATTTCAAGCTCTTTTTAATTGGCGGGATGCATTAGAAATGATTTGTCTTAATGGCTAAAGATCTAAAGTTGTCGCCTGGGCCTTGATAAATAGCTTGCCATTCTTCTCCACCAATGTCTGGAGGAGTTAAATTCACCTCATTCAGCAACTCTGAGGAATCAACTTGCTGATTTGATTCCAGAATGAACAAACAAATAGTAATAGGAGCAAACTTTTCATGTCAGACCCTCTCATTCGAGCTTGTGATGACTACGTAGTGTTGGAACCAGGTCAACCAGAAAAATTCCTTAATGCAAAAGAAACTCATGCCTGGTTAATGCATTGGCTAGAGAACTTAGATCAACTCCCCGAAGATCTTCAAAGCCAAACTTCAATAGCTGCTGCAGCTCAGCGTTTAATTGATACGGCATGTGATCTAGAAATCAAGCCTGGCTTCATCTTGCAGTGGTTTGCGGTGCGTTTGGAGCCTCCGGCCCATTAAGCATTGCTAGCAAGTCTTGCAAGATTTGTTTTGCAACTTGTTGAGGAGATTCATCAGCGACCTTCAAATGCAGATCAGCTTCTAAATAAAATTTTTCTCGTTCATCAACAAGCCCATATAAAGCAGTACGAGAATTTGTGTGCTTTAGCAAAGGTCTTTCGCCAGGGTCCGCTTCTAATCTGGAAAACAGCCTTTCTCGTCCAGGGTCCAACCAAATGACAATCCCTTGATGTAACACCCCCCAGTTTTCTGGTTCTGTGACCAAACCTCCGCCAGTAGCAACAACTAATGAGTGTCGTTGACCAATAGCTTTCAACACCTCTTTTTCAATAGTCCGAAAACCTTTTTCACCCTCATTTTCGAATATGAGTGAAATAGATTCGTGACAAACCTCCTCGATTACTTTGTCCGAATCAACAAAACCATAACCAAGTGCTTCAGCCACATACGGTCCTGAAGAAGTCTTACCAGCCCCCATCATTCCTACAAGGTAAAGATTGCAACCACATAACCTTTCCTTAACGAGAGAAGAGGTAGAAGAATCAGACATAGAAACAGAAGCTATTAAAGACAATTAAGATGGAGGCAAGCCAGTCCCTGATATGACTGAAACCTCCATCAAGGCTCAGCATGGTCAAGGCCGAAACTGTGTTATCACCCGACGTGCATGCTTCAGTTCTAGCCACCGTTATTGGCTTCCAGAATTTTCAGCGGATGACAACGCTGCTTACTTTGGTGCATGTTCACTAGCTCCTGGACATGGGCACAATTATGAATTGATCGTCTCAATGTCAGGTGAACTCGATGCAGATGGCATGGTGCTGAACCTCTCAAATGTGAAACGATCCATCAGTGATGAGGTTACTGATCAACTTAATTTTCGCTTCCTAAATGATGTTTGGCCAGAGTTTGATCTCACTAAAGCCGAAGGTTGCTTACCAACAACTGAAGCTTTAGTAAGAATCATTTGGAACCGACTAGAGCAACATTTGCCACTTGTAGCTCTTCGCCTTTATGAACACCCTCGCCTTTGGGCAGACTATCTAGGAAATTCTATGGAAGCCTACTTAACTATTCGAACCCATTTCGCAGCTGCCCACCGATTAGCAAGAAAGGAGCTTAGCCAAGAAGAAAACGAAAAAATCTACGGGAAATGTGCCAGACCAAATGGACATGGACATAACTATCTGGTGGATGTCACCGTCCGGGGCTCCATTGATAAGCGGACAGGTATGGTTTGTGACTTATCGGCTCTGCAATGTTTAGTAGAGGATTTAGTAGTGGAACCTTTTGACCACACAAACCTCAATCTAGACATCCCTTATTTTTCTACTTGCGTTCCCACAGCAGAGAATATTGCTCTTCACATTTCTGATCGTCTTAAGCAACCTATAAAAGCGATTGGAGCAAGCCTGCACAAAATACGTTTACAGGAAAGTCCTAATAATGCAGCTGAGGTTTATGCAGAAACGACCCAATTAGATTCAATTTCAGACAATTTGGAGGCAGTCGCAATGAATTAAAAAACATTTGAAAACTCCTTGGGTCAGACTTGTATTAGCTATTAGCCTTGATGGACGCATTGCTCTACCTCATGGAGGCAAAGCCCACCTGGGCGGGAAGGGAGATATTCGAGTATTAGAAGAAGCTCTTGCTTGGTCTGACGGAACACTTATCGGAGGAGGAACTCTACGTTGTCATTGCCAAACATGCCTAATACATAATGATGATTTACTGAAAAAACGACAATCCGAAGGGCGATCTCCTCAACCGGTTGCTGTTGTAGTAAGTAGCCAAAAAAAATTTTGTTATAGCTGGCCTTTTTTTCAGCAGCCAATCGAACGATGGCTGGTTAATACAAGCCATCTTCCCCAGCAGAGTGCAGAGTCTGGAAGATATGAGCGTGAATTCCTTCTGCAACCCAACTGGTCAGAAACACTTGCTGAACTTGCCTATGCAGGATTGTCGCGTTTAGTTCTACTTGGTGGTGCACAACTAGTTGGTTCTTTATTGCAAGCTGATGCGGTAGACGAGTTACAACTCACCATGACGCCAAAGATCATTGGAGGAAACTTCAATTGGGTACCTAATGATTTAAATAATCTCCCATTACGCCTTGCGGCAGATAATGCTTGGTATCTCAAAGGCAATAAATCACTCGAGGGCAATGAATTACTAGTCCAATACATACGCAATCGTTCTTCCCATTAAATCAATCAAGTATGTTCAATCTGAATGATCCAACAAAATTGTTCAACTTAGTCTTTTGAACACACTTAAATACTTTGGGTAGTTATTTTATTGCTATTAGCTCTTAAAGCTGCCCTTCAATGGCCAACCTCATAGCTCGTTGGCACCAATCTCTCAATGAAATCCCAGAGCATCATTGGGAAGATCTTGTGGGCAATCACATTAATCCATTCTTTCGATGGAAATGGCTTAGTGCACTAGAAACATCTAACAGTATTTGTGCTCGGCAGGGTTGGCAACCATTACATTTAGTGTTGTGGCGTGAAGAAACCCCTATTGCAGTTGCCCCTCTATATCTCAAAGCACACAGCTATGGAGAATTTGTTTTTGATCAAGTCTTTGCAAGGTTAGCTGAGGAACTAAGCCTCAACTATTACCCAAAATTAATAGGAATGAGCCCATTAAGTCCTGTAGAAGGCTATCGTTTTTTTTACGCCCAAAATGAAAATACTCAAGAACTAACAAATCTAATGATGGAGACAATCGATAGATTTGCTATTAGCAATGGAATCAATAGCTGCAATTTTCTTTATGTAGATTCAGCATGGAGAGAATTAGCCGAAGCTACAAATTGTGCTAGATGGGTCAACCAGAAGAGTCTTTGGCTCGCAGAAGGGAGCAAGAGCTTTTCTGAATATCTGAAAAAATTTAATTCAAATCAAAGACGGAATATAAAAAGAGAAAGAAAAGCTGTTGAAAATGCTGGAGTAAAGGTTGAAGTCATTACTGGGGATCAAATCAATAAGCCAATTATGGAACTTATGCATAACTTTTATGAGCAACATTGTGCCAGATGGGGAGCTTGGGGTAGCAAATATCTTTCAAAAAATTTTTTTGAAGAACTCTCAACTCCAGGCCTAAAAAATTACCTTGTACTGTTCAATGCACATCAACATGATTCAAAAGATCCAATCGCTATGTCCTTATGCATTAAAGATAGAAACATGTTATGGGGGAGATACTGGGGGAGTAAGAAAGAAATTGATTGCCTACACTTTGAGGTATGTTACTACTCACCAATTAGCTGGGCTTTAAAGCAAGGTATAACCCACTTTGATCCAGGGGCAGGTGGAAGTCACAAGCGAAGAAGAGGCTTCATTGCACAAGAAAATATAAGTTTACATCGTTGGTATGATAAAAGAATGGATACTTTGATTAGACCCTGGCTAAAAAAAGTCAATAAGATCATGGCACTAGAAATCGAATCTCAAAATAATGAATTACCATTTAGAATTGATGCCCCAACACTATCAGCTAAAAATTAAATTCATAATTAACAAAATCAATTATCATCATTGCAGAAAACCTATAGAAGTTTTATAGCCGATCCAAAATAGTAGATCTAAGTCACAATAAAGGCACAAATCACCAAGACAATAGTTTGTATTTAAATATCTATGCTTTGCAATAGAAAATATTTTGCCTATAACTATTATAAAAGATGTATTAAGACTATGGAGCCAATACTTATACTAATTGAATGCATGACACTCTAAACTGAATCAATGGCCTCAAAGCAAATCACACTTCAAGAGGCTGTTGATCGAATTCAGATACTGGACGAAAAATTATCACATCGACTCATCTCCCTTGACCCAAGTGGTTATTTTATAATCAAGTTAGATCACGCCTCTAAAGAGATTGTGGTCGAACATTACTCAAACGATATCGACGATCTCGGCAGAGCAATTGATCCCGAAACAGGAAAGCCCCTTGACTGTAAAGGAGAGAGAAAAAGAATGCCAAGTAAGACGTTTAGAGGAAAAAGTGCCAAAGAGATTGGCATACACCTTACAGAAGGTGTTGGCCCATACTTAGTAAGCAAATTAGACCATGCCCTATATCTTGGCAGAGAACTCCAAAAAGCTGAAGGATGTCTTCTAAATACAAAGCAATACATTCAGGATTAAGAAGGGGGTTTTAAGGACCTTTTGAGCGAGTCATCTGATGTAATAGATAAGTATATATTTTTTTTCAATGGGAATCGTTTTTTACCTAGGAATTGTTCTCAGTGGCCTCGTCGCTGCTTTTACCATAAATAAAATCCTCAAAACCATTAAATTAATCTAAGCTGAAATTAGTTTTTTTTGAATTAATCGAAAAACAAATCACAAGAAGTTTTCGAGCTAAATAGCATGTGGGAGCCCTCCTGATCACCAAAAGGAATAGTCAGGAAAAAATACAAATTAATTTTTTAGATCAATTTCTTTAATTAGTTTTGATCACGAGCCGCATTAACCATTTCTTCTACACCCACTAAATGTCCAGTTAAGTCATAAACATCAGCACCAGTAATCAAAGCAGTAAGCATCATTCCCTCTTTTACATTAAATTCACCTACTCCAGGCTGTAAAAAAACTTCTCCATCCACTTCAGGTGCAAAGCGACTACAACGTCCAATCATTTGTCCAGATTGTGAATTAACCTTTTCAACCAAAATATCCACTGTCCGACCTACCCAACTGCGATTCTTTGCTTCAGCGATGGGTTGCTGAATAGTCATTATTTTATCTTTACGTGCTTGTGCAACTTGAGGAGAAACTTGAGCAGAAAGAGTGGCAGCTTTTGTCCCTTCTTCAGCAGAAAAAGTAAAAACACCGACATGATCAAAACATTGCTCCCCTACAAAACCAGCAAGGTGATCAAAGTGAGCCTCCGTTTCACCAGGGAAGCCAACAATCAACGTGGTTCTCAAAACTGCATCAGGCAACTGGTCACGAATTTGATCAAGCAGCAAAGAATTCACATCCATTTGCCAAGGACGATTCATAGCCTTCAACAAATCGGGGTGACTATGCTGCAAAGGTAGATCAAGGTATGGCAATACATTGGGTACTTCTTGATAAGCAGCCAAGACATCCGAAGTCAGTCCCGTAGGGTAGGCATAATGAATACGTATCCAAGGGATATCTACTTCTCCCAGTGCTCTTAAAAGCTTGGCAAGAGAAGGCTCGCCGTACAAATCTATTCCGTAGTTAGTAGTGATCTGACTTATCAAAATCAATTCCTTTACTCCCTGATAAGCCAGTTGATGAGCTTCTGCAACGATTGACTCTATTGAACGACTTCTTTGGTTTCCACGAAGTTTGGGAATAATGCAAAACGAACAACGATAATCGCATCCTTCAGCAACCTTTAAATATGCAACTGCTTGACCTGTAGTACGAAAACGTGGCAGATGCTCGTCACCAACAAAGGTTGGCGTCTGACTCACTTGATTGACTATTTCACCTAACTCAACTCTTTGCAGTACGTCAACAATATGTTGATAGTCACCTGTTCCAACAATTGCCTTAGCTTCTGGGAGCGATTGCAAAAGTTCTTCTTGAAAATGTTGAGCTAGACAGCCAGCAATAATTAATTGTTTGCCTTGATCTGCAAAATCAACAAGAGTGCGAATTGATTCCTCTCTAGCTTCTTGGATAAAGCTACATGTGTTGACGACCACAACAGCCGCATCCTTTGTATTAGCACTTACCCCATATCCCGCTTCTGATATCAAGCCCAGCATGTGCTCGGTATCAACCCGATTTTTTTCGCAACCTAAATGTGCAAAAGCTACGGAAGGTTTTCGTTGATTTAATGCAGTTTGATTTCTCGGAAGGCTAGGCCGAGAGTCAGGAGTTGTCATAGAAAAAGAGAATCAAATTTGTGGCGCACAAAAAAATTGCTTTGATTAAAAATATAGGTAAGCGCTGCCTTCCCAAAACTGTCAGAATTAAGAAATCTCTAACTAGGACATGGGCACAACACGCCTTAAAAGTCGCAGACGCCAAGACCAGGGATTGAAATGGCCCAGAATCACTATGGCGATTCTGGCAACCATTGGCGTTATTGATACTGGTTCAATCACTTTTAACAGATGGGGCTGGATTGGATCCCTTTCTTGTCCTGGAGGAGCCGAAGGTTGCGACAAAGTTTTAAATAGCCCATGGGGCTCAGTCTTACTTGGGAATGGTTTTGAAATTCCCTTGTCATTATTTGGTTTGTTTAGTTACCTGGCCATACTTTTAATGGCAATAGTGCCTCTATTGCCAGGCCTTACAGAAAATAAAGCAGATCTCTCAAGAAAAACATGGTGGGGCTTGTTTTTAACTGCCTGCGTTATGGCAGTTTTCAGCCTCATTCTTATTTGGTTAATGATCTTCAAGATCAAAGCCTTTTGTTTCTTCTGCTTTGTATCAGCATTTATTTCCATAACTATTTTTGGATTAACTCTAATAGGGGGCGGTTGGGATGATTTTGGAGAACTTCTGTTTCGTGGATTTATCCTTGGAATTGCTGTTCTATTAGGTGGATTGATTTGGGCTTCAGCTGCCGATCCAAAACAATCACCACTCGTCAACAGTCTTGAAGTTGGTATTTCTCCTGCTGTTAAAACCCAAAGCACTCCAGATTCAATTTCGCTAGCAAAGCATCTAAAAGCTTCTGGAATAGTTCAATACAGTGCTTATTGGTGTCCTCATTGTCATGAGCAAAAAGAAATGTTTGGGAAGGAAGCAGTATCAGAATTAAAAATCGTCGAATGTGCAGAAGATGGGAAAAATAGTCAGCGTTCTCTTTGTGAAGCGAAAGGAATTACTGGCTACCCTTCTTGGGAAATAAATGGAAAGCTTTATTCAGGAATTCAACAACTACAAGACTTAGCTGATTTAAGCGGCTATCCAGGCACAAGGAATTTTTAATCTTCAGTCCTTAACTGGTCTAGTGGAAATAGCTTGACCACACTTTTGCTGAGAGTGGCATTTCCAATAAGGTAATGATTTAGGGGAATCAGTTCTAAAATGTCCTCCCCTACTTTCACAACGAAAAATACAAGCCTCAAACAATAATGAACTTGTGAGTTGGCGATTACTTAAATCCAACAGCAAGTTAATGTCTCTACGGGAAGTTTCATCAAAACGAATAGATAAATTTTTGGCTTGTTTATGCATCAACTGAAGTAATGGTTGTTTAACTAATTGGTCGGCAGCCTTACGAATTGAGTTCAAACCCTTTTGCATACCTTTCAATGAACGATTAACGCCAACTTCTTGCCAACAAAGTTGGCGCAAATCTTGAATTGATTTAGATAAAGACTCTGCTGTTTCTATGCCAGATAAACGTAATGAACAATCAATAGAAGAGGTTTCTTGTAAGTTCCTACTAGTCAGGGCATTATCCGTTAATTCAATAGTTGACATTTTCCTCGCGAAAACGAGGCATTCCATTAATGAATTACTTGCAAGTCTATTTGCTCCATGCAAGCCACTAGAAGCAATCTCTCCAACCGCAAAAAGTCCTTTAAGTGTTGTTTCTGCACGCAAATTAGTCGCAACTCCTCCCATCCAGTAGTGAGCAGCAGGAGCCACTGGAATTAGATTTTTTAGGGGGTCTAAACCTAATTCTTTGCAACGCTGAAGAATTGAAGGGAAATGAGCCTCGACCTGAGAAGGAGGAATTGACTTGATATCCAGTTCCATATGATTAACCATTTGTCTTTCCATAGCTTGAACAAGTGCTCTACTAACTTGATCTCTAGGGGCAAGGTCGGCACCATCCAAGTGCGCAACAGGACTTTGTCCCCATTTGTCCACAAGGACCGCACCCTCACCGCGCAATGCCTCTGAAATTAAAAAGCATGGGCCATTATCTAAATGCAAGGCAGTGGGGTGAAACTGAACAAATTCCAGATCTTCAATCAACGCACCAGCACGCCAGGCCAAAGCAAGTCCTTCTCCACATGCTTGTGCAGGGTTAGTCGTATTAGAGAATAAGTGCCCCCCTCCGCCACTAGCCAGAACAACTGCCCTGGCTGAAATCCAACGCAGAAAAGGGCCGTCCAGAATTTGAACACCAAGACAAGCGTTGGACTCAACCCATAACTGAGTAACTCGCACGCCTCGACGATGGACAAGGTTTGGACGTTGATCAACTTGCTCTTCAAGCACCTCAACAAGAGCTCTTCCAGTGCGATCCTGCACATGAAGAACACGCCTAAAACTATGGGCAGCCTCAAGAGTTGTAGCTAACTGATCGCAATCACGATCAAAATCCATCCCGATCTTTTCAAGCCTTTGAATACATTGAGGTGCTTCCTCAACAAACATTCTTACTGCATCTCCATCGCACAAGCCTGCCCCTGCCTTCATAGTGTCTTCCGCATGACTTTGAAAACTATCCTCAGCACGAGTCACTGCCGCCATTCCACCCTGTGCCCACCGACTCGAAGAATGTCTACTGGTATTCCTATTCAGCAGCAAAACCTTCAAATGAGCAGGCAACTCAAGGCATGACATCAAGCCTGCGGCTCCTGCTCCTATGACAACTACATCCCAAGGGCCTCCAGGGATTGAGCTAGTTTGCATAAAAGGAGACCTCATAAATCTATAAGCAGTCCGTAAAAACGCAAGATTGCTAATTGAGATTGTTTAGAAGGAAAACGCTTTTAATTGCATTGACCAAGAATGGATTGAATCTACAAGTTCACTGAGCAATTCCCACTAGATTTAGATCAACGTCTTTACCTACACTTTCTAAATCAATCCACTAAACGTTGGATGGATAAGTGCTGTTAAAAAAAAGAGGCCATCAACCCAAAGAGTTGTCATCAAGGCTGCGCTAGCAACTAGCCATGCACTTCCTGAAGGTAAATGTATCAGTGCCCTCTCTTTCATCAGATTTGCGATCAGAACTATAACCACTCCAGCAATTAATAACAGGAGAATTGATTGAGGTTTAAAAAGCTGCTCAGCTGTTTCATGAAGTAACTGAGGAGCATCTAACAAAGAAGCTTTTACAACATCTGGCCAAGAATGCATTACTCCTGTGAACAACATCATGAGATCAGTAAAAGCAGCTCCAAGTAAGCAAGACAAATAAAAACTTGCTCCAATTCGCCATCGCGTCTCAAGGCCGACAAAAGCCAAAGGTAAAGCTATTGCTTCTACCGGCAGATGCATTACAGGATATTCACGCAACCAGCCCCAAAACAAACAACCTCCTAACCAGCTTCCACTAACACCAACCAAAAGTGAAGCGGCCCTAGCCCATTTTTCACCTCCAAAGCGTGAAAGTATAAATCCACAACCTAAAAGTACAAAAGTAAACAAGCAAGCTGAAATTGGATGAAAATGCACCCATGGAGCCTGCAAGAAAACTGGAAGCACAACCAAAGCACTTGCCCAAAATTGCAAAGTCCTAGGATTGGTTAGATAACCTTCTGAAAATTCTGAAGGCACTTTGATTGGGAGAGAGTTGATCAGAGTTGCTTAAGGAAAAAGGTTGTTTTGATGGAGGACACTTTTCTGAATGAACTAATAAGGCACACCCCCTCCATTTGGAACTAATTCAATAAACCTTAGAAGACCATCACGCTCTAATGGACTTTTGAAAGTATTTGATGGTCTGCAATAGCTTGCTGATGTGGTAAAGAGATTAAATGCCTGAAATCGCAAATAACAATGAGCTGCTTGAGGCTTGCTTTAAATATTTGATACTTGGCATGGTACAGGGACTAACTGAATTTTTACCTATCAGCAGTACTGCCCACCTTAAAGTTGTCCCAATGATGTTGGGTTGGACAGATCCAGGGCTCTCTATCACGGCAGTAATCCAATTAGGAAGCATATTGGCGGTCATCACTTACTTCAGGAATGATCTTAAGGAGGTACTCAAGGGCATTAGCTTGGCTTGCACAAATGACCAATGGAGAGAAAAAAAAGCACGCTTAGGAATTGCAATTTGCACTGGGACTCTTCCGATTCTTTTGACAGGAATGTCAATAAAGCTTTTCTGGAGTGACTTTGAAAATTCTTTGTTCCGCAGCATCCCTTTTATTGCCTTAATTTCTATTTTCATGGCATTTTTGCTTGCTATAGCGGAAAAACTAGGGGATCAAAGCAAACAGCTAGAAAAGATATCTGGCCAAGATGGATTAGTCATTGGTATTGGCCAAATATTTTCCATCATCCCGGGTGTTTCTCGTTCTGGCATCACATTAACAACTGCTTTACTACATGGTTGGAAGCGAGAAGATGCTGCAAGATTTTCCTTTTTAATTGGTATCCCTGCTATTAGTTTGGCGGGTGCAGCAGAACTAAAAAATACATTTCATGCTATCCAATTAACTAATGAGTTTCTTCCTCTAATTATTGGTATCTCTTCAGCAACAGTTGTCTCATGGATTGTAATTGACTGGCTTCTAAAATACCTTCAAAAAAATAGCACTTGGATATTTGTTATCTATAGATTGATATTTGGCATAACCTTGCTGTTGAGATGGTGGGTAATAAGATCAAGCTGAGGTAAATTAAACTATGCAATTGTGTGGAATAAATCTTCCGTCGATGTTGCGGTGTCAGAACTAAAAAAGGAGTCTACAGCTAGCTTTCCAAAGCCTGCTGTGGTGAAATCAATTGCACCTGGTTCAATCGGAGAAGAATTAGGATTTGAACCAGGTGATCAACTTCTAAAAATTAACGGTGTGAGGCCGCGGGACCTTATCGATTATCGATTTCTGACTGTTGAAGAAGAACTACACCTTGAAATAATGGATTCTGCAGGAACTATCCACTATGTTGATCTTGAAAAAGAGGCTGATGACAGTCTTGGCTTAACTTTTACTGAAGCATTATTTGATGGATTACGTCAATGCAATAATCAATGTCCATTTTGCTTTATTGATCAACAACCTCCAGGGCATCGTGACAGTCTCTACCTAAAAGATGATGACTATAGGCTTAGTTTCCTGTATGGTTCATACCTCACACTTACTAATCTCAAAGACTCAGATTGGAAAAGAATTGAATCACAACGTCTATCTCCTCTATATGTATCTGTTCATGCAACCCAACCTGAACTAAGGGCGCAATTACTGCACAATTCCCGAGCAGGGCTGCTTATGCAACAGCTAGATTGGTTTGCCCAACGTAACCTACAAATACATGCACAAGTAGTAATTTGCCCTGGTCTTAATGATGGCAAAGCCTTAGATAACACACTGCAAGATCTTGCGATCCATGCCAAAGGTGATTGGCCTGTTGTTCTTTCAACAGCCATAGTGCCAGTTGGGTTAACACGTTTTCGTCCACAAAATGATGGATTAATTCCTATCGACACGAAATGTGCTCGCCAAGTTATCGCTCAAGTAGAGCTACTACAAAAAAAATTCAAAAAAACTATTGGATCAAATTTTGCCTGGCTTTCCGATGAATGGTATCTAATTGCTCAAAAACCTCTCCCAGCCCGTAGTGCTTACGAAGATCTGCCTCAACAAGAAAATGGTGTAGGGAGCATCAGAGCATTTTTAGAAAATATGGATATTGCTACTGCGAACCTTCCAAGCAAGATTCAAAAGCCAAAAAAATGTAGTTGGGTTGTGGGCCGACTTGTAGAAAAAGCATTAATTGCTGCTTCGAACAAACTTAATGAAGTGGAAGGTTTGACACTGCACATATTTGGTCTCCCAAGCGCATATTGGGGCCAAGATCAAGTGGTCACAGGTTTACTAACAGGCGCAGACCTCATCGAGGGATTAAAAAACAAAGATCTTGGAGAGCAGCTATTACTACCATCTGTAATGCTGAAACACGGTGAGGATGTTTTCCTAGATGACATGTCCTTAAAAGAACTTTGTGAAACACTTCAAGTACCAATCAGAATTGTGCATGGAGCAGATGACATCGTGGCTGCAGCAATAGAAGATTGAGACAAAGTTCTCTAAACTCATATAAGTTTCTCAATTCCAGTGCGAGGGAATACTGCAAAAATCGTATTTGTAGTCTGCGTGCTACTTCAAGGAACTAATTCGATCAAAGCTGCTCAATCTCAATCCACTTCATTTGTCAAGAAGACTGTTGAGCATCCTTTTTACGGGAAGAGTCTCAATTCCACAACCTTTTTAAATTCTAATTGGCCATTAAAAAAGGCTGATACAAATAAAAGGCTTCCCAATATTAAAGCTACGAATAGCAGAAAGCCTCTTACCAAGTCAAAGACGGTTTTACCTTCTGATCTTTTATTTAATCTGACTTCTCCAGACAATCTCTCCCTACCTAGAAAAACATCAGAAATAGAGAAAAGAAATCTATATCCTTTAGAAATAACAGATCTTGAAAAATTAGTGGAAGCAAATAACCCAAAGCTAGAAGTTTATAGAAGGCAAATAGAGCAACAAAAATATAATCTTAAACAATCCATTTCAACTTGGTATCCAACTATAGATTTAGGAGCTACTCCACAATACTTAGATGGTAACAATTACAACGATGCTCGACCTAACACCAGCAGTGACCAATGGAAAACAAGCCTTTCAGTAGACATCAATTGGAATCTGATCGATCCATCTAGAGCACCAGAAATTAATGCAGCTAAGGATACTTATGAAAAAGCAAAAGCGTCTTATTTAATCGAGTTAAGAGACTTAAAATTAGAAGCATTAAATGCTTATTTCTTACTACAAAAATCAGATGCAGGTGTTCGAATAGGAAAGGAATCCGTCAGAGCCTCACAACTAAGTCTTAGTGATGCAAAAGCTCGCTTCGACTCAGGACTAGGCACAAGACTAGAAGTGCTAGAAGCAGAAACTCAGCTGGCCCGCGATAATAGGCTTCTCACTAATAATCTAGGGGAGCAAAGTATTAACCGCAGCTCATTGGCGATAATACTCAACTTGCCTTTATCGATTATCCCCGTGGCAGCAACACCTCCAGAGATAATCGGTGTATGGGAATCTTCTCTTGAAGAAAGCATCATCTCTGCTTACTCCTTTCGAGAAGAGCTAGAAAATATTAGGCTTGATATATCAATAAATAACAGTAACGCAAATGCAGCCCTAGCAAGTGTTCAGCCCAAGTTAAGTATTTTTAATACTTTTAACAACTCCTATACTGAAGGTAAATTATCTTCTATTAACAGCGATGGTTCCGCAAGCAGTAATACTGTTGGATTAAAGGCAACATGGCGAGTTTTCGATGGTTTAAACGCACAGTCAAGATACAATTACAACAAAGAAATAGTAAAAGTTTCAGAAGCAAAGTTTGCTGAGAAAAGAAATAACATACGCCAAGAAATTGAACAAAGTTTTATTAAATTAAGAACAGCAAGTAAAGATATTATGAGTAGCACTCGGGAAGTTATAGCAGCTAGAGAATCTTTAAGATTAGCGCGTTTAAGGTTTCAGTCAGGTATCACTACTCAACGAGAAGTAGTAAATAACCAACGGGATCTCACACAAGCCGAAGTTGAGTACACAGAAGCAATAACTGCTTATAATACAAGTATTGCAAAACTTCAGAGAAGTACAGGAGTTGAACATGTACAAGCATGTACCTCTCCTAAGATAATGTCTAATATTGTTGAAGACAGTGACCCTAGTAATATCCCAATTGATCCATTTCCAGTAATAAAAGCCTGCCCAAAATCAAATTCGAGTAAATAGGGATGAACTTCTCAACTTTGCCAAATAGTCTAACTAAGCTACAGATTAGCAAGGTCAATGAGCTACTAGATCTAGTTGCAAAGAGACAACTTGAAGATTTTGGAAATATCACATCTGATATAAAAGATGATGGCACACTAATAACAAGCTGTGATCGATGGAGTGACTCAACTATTGTCAAAAATCTTGGCGAAATTTCCCCAAAAGAAGGAGTCCTAAGTGAAGAAGGTTCCAAAAAAGTTCCAGATTCAAATGCATATTGGGTGGTTGACCCACTGGATGGCACGACAAATTTTTCCGCTGGAATACCTTATTGGGCAATATCAATAGCACGTTTTGCAAATGGAAAGCCAGATACAGCTTTTTTAGATTTACCTGCCCTTAAAAAACGAATCCTTGCAATCCGTGGTCAGGGAGTTTGGCTAAACGGCAAGAAACTAACAAAAAAAAGTAGGCTTACTTCAAATAGTGCTTGTGTTTCTCTTTGCAGTCGTTCTATTCGAATTCTCCAAAGACGGCCAGATAAACCTTTCCCAGGCAAAATTCGTCTATTAGGAGTTTCAAGTTTAAACATGGTTGGTGTTGCCATAGGGCAAACAATCGCAGCGTTAGAAGCCACACCTAAGATCTGGGATCTTGCATCTGCCTGGCTGATTCTTTCAGAGCTAGATTGTTCTATTAAATGGTTAGATATTGATCCATCAGAACTTAAGGCTGGTCAAGACTTAACTAAAGTAAATTTTCCACTTCTTACAGCTAGCTCTTCCACTGAACTAGAGAAGCTGTTGCCCTGGGCAGAAGTTTTAATGCATAGCTGGATTGATATTCAAGACAACATTAAGTAGGCAATCTAGTTAGTCGAAAATCCTTTAATAATTAAAAAACTGTAAAAACAAACATCTTCTTAATGTAAAGAAGTCAATAGGTGTCGCAAGCGTTATAAATAGTCTTGTTTAGGTAATAGCAAAGTGGGATTTCGTTTAAGACGTAAAGCACGGTTTCTTCTTACAAGTTTGTGGCGTGCCTATGAACGTTGGGCACATTGTGATTGTGTTGACCTAAGTGCAGCATTTGCTTATTACACGCTTCAATCCTTCTTCCCAATTTTATTAATATCTCTTTCAGTAGCCTCCTGGTTTCTAGGTAGGCAAAATGGACTTGACCAACAAATCATAAATTTTGCAGCCCAAATTCTTCCTCCGTCAGTAGTTGGGCTAGTCGATACAACCTTAGTCAAACTAGTCAATCAAGGTTTTGGTGCGGGAATACTTGGCGCAATGTTCCTTATGGTTACTGCTGGGAATGCTTACCTAACTTTACAAAGAGGTACCGATCGACTTTGGGATGATGTTTTACCTCCGCAAAAATTCCCAACAACATTCCAAGTGCAAGCCTTAAAGTTTATTCGCAGCAGAATAGAAGCTTTTGTTGTTGTACTTCTAGTAGGAATACTAGTTGTGATTGATCAAATCAGTGCAAATGTTCGAATGATCCCTGGAGCTGTATTAGAAGACTTAAGCAGAACAGTTCCTTTGCTTGCAAAGTCATTATCAAGTTTTCCAGTCATACAAGTTGGTCAATTTATTATTCCCTTAATGGGGCTCTCAATAATGGCCTTATTGCTACAGGCATTACTTCCAAGTAGAAGAGTTCCTATTAAACCTCTAGTACCAGGCGCATTCATGATTGGAACTTTGTTAACTATCCTGAATTTAACTGTAAGTCGAAGTATTCTTTCATTAGGCGCACGTTTTCAAGCATATGGATTTATTGGTGGAGTTTTAGTATTAACACTTTGGGTATGGATGATAGGTGTAATTATTTATTTTGGACAATGTTGGAGCGTTGTTCTAGCCAGTACGCCTCGCAAGCGCCTTCCATTGAATTCCTATTATCCTTAATGTATGCACTAGACTAAATTCAAACGCAATAATTTATTCAGTGTCGAGATGACCAGGCTGCCTCCTTTGCTCTGGTTTGCTCTTATAGTTTTAATACTATTGCCCTCTACAGCTGGAAGATTCTTACTAGATCTGGCAGGTGGGTTAATACTTACTTTATTAGCACTCCCACTATTACTAACTGGCGCTGGTTGGCTTGGCTGGCGTTTCCTTCAATCAAAACTTATACAGTGCGAGTTTTGTGGTGCAAGCATAATTAAAGATTCAATACTTTGCCCTGCATGTGGAGAAGAATTATCTAAAGGAAATCAAGGTAATAAAAAAATATTTAGCGTAGACAACTCTATCCCTGCGAGTTCAGCAACTATAGATATAACAGCACAAGATGCCGACAATACAAATTAAATAGTTATTTATTTTTCAAGTAAGTCATGATTATTCCAAATACTCCTTCATGTTTTCTGCTTTCAATTCCACAACTTCTTGCTCAACATCTTTCAACAAATTCTCACAATGCTCGAGATACATTTTACCTTTTAAATAAAATTTTTGCAGGTCTTCCACAGGTACTCTATCATCCTGCAAACACTCTAAAAGTCTATCTAGCTCTATTAATGATTCCTCATAAGATAACAAGCTAATCTCATTATTCCATTTCTGAATTTTGCTCGTAAGTGAAGATGATTCAATTGAATTATCATATATTTGATTGCTAAAGTTAGAAGCGCTTTGATAAGATGAGTTATTTTGTTTCATTGTAAAGCTAGCTATAAATAAATTTTATCTACAATTGAAGCAACATGTCCATCACTAAGTTCAATCATTAATCTTTCACCCTTAGAAAGCTCCTGAATACTGTTAACAGGTCTTCCAAGACGGTTACGCACAATGGCAAAACCACGCATCAATACTCGGTCGGGTGAAAGAGCATTTAATAATTGAGACTTGTTTTGGAGATCTTCCTTCTTCCTTTGAATTAAAAGTAAAGGTTCTTTAGTTTTCCATAACTTCTTTCTGTCTAATAATCGTTGCCGTTCACGTCTTATAAGCCAAACAAATTGATCGTTTAATCGTTTTCGCCTCTGTAAACAATACTCTTGTGCAATGACAAAACTTGGCAATAAATCAACCATCGCAGCAGTAGGGGTGGCCGCCCGATGGTCTGCTACAAGATCTGCCACAGTCAAGTCATCCTCATGACCAAGGCCAGTGACAACAGGCAAGGGGAAGCTAGCTAATGTTCGCCCTAATTCTTCATCATCAAAAACCATTAAATCTTCTCTACTCCCACCACCCCGAGCAAGAACAATCGCTTCAATTTCTAATTCTTCTGCGCAAATGGCAACCTTATGCAAGGCAGATTGAATTTCCCTACTAACAGAGCCCTGTACAGGAATAGGAATCACAAACAATCTTGTTAAAGGCCAACGTTCTTTTGCAGTACGAATCATGTCCGCATGTGCAGAACTTGGCACACTAGTAAGAATCGCTATTGATCTTGGATATTTTGGCAATACTCTTCGTCTTCCTGCCTCAAGCAAACCTTCTTTCAAAAATAAGGCTTTCACAACCTCAAACTTACGCAGCACTGTTGAAAGACTTGGACGGATGTCCAACACCTGAACTGCAAGACTTGCTCGAACGGCCCAGAAGTTCAATTTTCCAACAATTACAACCCCATCTCCTTCATTAGGCATGAAATCAATCTTTTGAAGTTGCGAGGCCCAAATCACTGCTGAAATACTTGATGTGCCATCACTAAGAGTGAGCCACAAATGACCCTTCTTTAACTGAGATTTGGAGATAAAAGCCTTGACTACGAAGCGAGGTGCAAAACCACGTTCTAATAATCGTGCGATAGCCTCATTAAGCTCACGAACCGAATAATTTGGAAGAGTATCAAGAGTCAAGACGCTGATAAGCCAAAGCCCAGTAAATGCATACAGTCATGCTGAAAACACCTAATAATTGTCCCCACAAATGATTTAGTTGAGTAAAAGCAATTGTCAAAATCAATAGAGCACTGCTAATCAGTCGGGCTCCATCTCTTCGGTTGTTTGCAAAAAACCGAGGCAAGGCTATAGACCAAATAATTAATCTACTCTCGCTGAATATCTAAGCAATAGATATGGCTAATTAAATTTCTCAACAAATATATTCACAAGTTGAAGAAGAAGCCTTATATAACAAAACTGATGCTGCAATTTATCCAAAGCCCATTTGACCAAGAATGCCTTGTCCAGTGAGCAACTCTGTACTTAATCCGATCACAAGACCTATCATCGCCAGGCGGCCGTTCCAAGTCTCTGCAAAATTCACAAAGCCAAAACGAGGCTGATTGGTCTCAGGCATAAAATTTTATCTTTCTCACTAATTCTAACAAAGTAAAAAAGCTTCTATCAAAATTGCCAGGGAACTCAATATTTTGTCTTTGAATCGACCAGATTTATTAATTAAACCTCTAGCCAGCCATTTTTTATACTTACTTCTAAATCATACATCAACAATATATAAAAGAAGGACAAAAAAGATTAGGTCCTATCTAACTATCAACTTCAACGAACATGTCTTGCTCCATCTACTGGACAATATTCTTCCCCAGTAAGCTCTTCATAGATAATTGCAGGTAATCCTGTTTCAAACATCGTTTGCAAAGCTTCTTTCAATAAAGGATTCCAACCCCCTGTACTGACGTCTCCGTGACGTACTGTCCAGTCCCATGTACCTTGTAAATCCCTAGGTATCCGGCCCTCTCGATCTCTTCTCGCAACCAAATCAAGAGACTCAACCAAACCAACTTGAACTGGTTCTTTACCGTATGACGGGGTCAAACTTAGTTCCAGTCTGACAGGATCTTCTTTAAGTAGTCGCAAGCGAAACCTTGGCGGCAACTTCACAGTCTTGAGGACTGCAACAACAATACGAGTTCTTTGATCCAAGATTTACTCCTCTTACGAGTCATATGAAGTGCCCCATGGACACAAAGCACCTAATTTATTCAGCAGAGGTTTCTGCCGACTTAGGTGGGTCAATATCTCCAGAAAAACGCACAGTCAATAACTCTTCATCCGTAATTTTGCCATCTTGATCCAAAAGCTCTGGATGAATAGTCAGTCGACCAGTGCGGTCTTCCTTTAAATTGCTCTTTTGTAATGAGCTATTTGATAGTCGTTGATCAGCCCAAAAAACCCTCCTCATCACTCTAAAAGCTTGCCATAGCAGTAATAGCACGGCAGCAAGGTACAAAAAGATAAAAAGGAAGTTCAGCATGTCAGCTAGTCAATAACAAAAAAGCGATGGTTGGGATCAACAGTAGTTTTGAGGATTAATGGACTTGCTTATATGCTGCCATTAGTGCGCCTTAATTGCTCTAGTTAAAGGGCGTGAAAAAGCAGGAAAACAAAAAAACAAGTCATTATCTGTCACATTATTTTATATAGCCCTAACGCCTAAGCGACAGGCAAATGAACGTTTTGACCTAATCCCAAAGTTATCAAGCATTTAGACATCCTCGAATCAAATAACAAGTAGGTTTCAAAAAGGCAAGCTCTTTCTAAGCTCAATGAGAGTAATGGTTTATCGTAGAAGAAATGAGAAATGAATGGAGCAAAGGGTTTAACTTAAAAACTGACTGGATTACAAAGAACAAAAAAGCCCTCCTTTCGCCTATTGGCTTATTTATTGGAACTCTTGGAATTTGTTGCATTCCAATAACGCAATCCCTAATTTCATACCCAATAAAAGCCCAGCCAACAGAAACATTTACTAAAAAATCATTTGTAGCGGAAGCTCTAGCTCGCAGTGGCCCTGCTGTAGTCACATTAGAAACTCAGCGCAGAGTAATCCAGGGCAATTCAGCATTACCACCAGGGTTATTGATGGACCCTTATTTACAACGTTTTTTTGGCTTACAAGGTATGCGGCGGCCTCGTTCTCGAATTGAAAGGGGACAAGGGAGTGGTGTGATTTTTTCTAGTGATGGGTTTGTTCTAACCAATGCCCATGTCGTGGAAAAGACTGATCGTTTGATGATAGGTATGTCAGATAATCGAAGAGTCCCTGGGCGGGTAGTAGGCCAAGACTCTCTAACAGATCTAGCTGTTATTCAACTCGAAGGTTCAGGTCCTTGGCCATCTGCCCCATTAGGTAATTCTGATCAATTAACCGTAGGGGATTGGGCGATCGCAGTTGGTAATCCATTTGGACTAGAGAACACAGTCACACTTGGAATTATTAGCAACCTGAACCGCAATGTTTCCCAATTGGGAATATCAGGCAAACGTTTTGAACTAATTCAAACTGATGCAGCTATTAATCCAGGAAACTCAGGCGGCCCTTTGCTAAATGCAAAGGGAGAAGTAATAGGTATTAATACATTAGTACGTTCAGGACCAGGAGCAGGCTTGGGGTTTGCTATTCCAATCAACCGAGCAAGAGCAATTGCAAAACAACTTGTAGAGAAAGGCAGAGCAAGTCACCCAATGATTGGAGTCAGTCTCTCTTCTTTACCTAGCAATAATTCTAATGACTTCAACTTTAACGAAGCTGGAGCCATGATTCGTTATGTAATGCCAGGTAGTCCTGCCGATATTGGTGGACTACAAGTTGGTGATGTAATAATTTCAGTAGGCGGAAAAGAAATAAATAGTCCTAGAGATGTAATTACTGCTATCAACAGACATGGAGAAGGTAGTCCTCTCATGTTCGAGATCCGAAGAAGTATTCAAACACTAAATTTGGCAATTACTCCAATAGATATGAATAGTATTAGCAATTTCTGATTGAACATTAAAAAGGAAATGCATATCTAGTCCATGCGTACTATCCTCAATAGGGCATCTCATAAAACTAATAAAGACAAGGTCTAATCCTCTCTTTATCGTGAAGGGAAAAAGTAGTAATTTATTCCAATGATGTTTCGACTATATCACAAATATTAGAAAGAGTCTGGCAAAGATTCCCAGATTGTGGGCAGAATATATTTTCATTCACTTTGTGAAGGCTTTTGAGCTCATCTGAAATGATCTAATCGTTAAAGCAATAAGCCTTACAGCTTAATCGAATATGAAGTGTTAGGGCTAATGAAAAACTATTCTTTGGGATTAATTACCTTTCGTCTTTTTTGCATTTCTCTTCCGCTGTCGATCTCGCTTTAATAAGCGCTTTGCTTCTCTTTCCGCAAGACGCAATGCCCTTTCTTCAGTATCCTTTTCTTCAGCTTTTTTTTCTATGTAATAAGAATAATCTCCTCGATAAAGAACTAACTCACCATCTCTTATTTCCACAATACGATTAGCAACTTGTGAAATAAAATATCTATCATGAGAAACAATCAAGGCAGCACCCTGATATTCTCTTAGTGCTTCCTCTAGCATTTCTTTAGATGGTATATCTAGGTGATTAGTTGGCTCATCAAGAACCAATAAATTACATGGCTGAATTAGCATCAAAGCAAGGGCAAGTCTTGCCTTCTCACCTCCACTAAGTTGACCTACCTCTTTAAAAACAGCGTCATTGCTAAGACAAAAGCTACCCAATAATGAGCGAACTTGAGTCTGGGTCCAATTTGGAACTTGTTCAAACAGAGTATCAATTACTATTTTTTTTAGATCCAGTGCCTCTGCTTGATTTTGCTCAAAGTAACCTGCAATCACATTATGTTCTCCTAATTTAGCTTTTCCATCATCAGGAGTTTCTAGTCCCATAATTAACCTCAGTAATGTAGATTTACCTGATCCATTAGGCCCAATAAATGCAATTCTATCGCCTTTTTCAACTTCTAAGTTAGCCCCAAGAAAGAGTATTTTATCTCCATAGCTATGCGTTAGATCATCTATTATTGCTACCTGAGCTCCAGATCGAGGAGAAGTTGGAAATCTAAAAATAGGACTATTTTCTCTAACTATAGGAACCTCTACTCTTTCTACTTTATCCAATAATTTTTCTCGACTCTTTGCTTGAGTACTACGGGTAGCACTGGCTCGAAATCTATCTATATAAGCTTGCTGTGAAGCGAGGTCTTTTTGTTGGCGTTCAAATGCAGCTTGAATATTTTCCTGTTCTAGGTTCTTTTGCTCAATGTAAGCTGAATAATTTCCAGCATAAGTCCTTGAAACACCTCTTTCAGTAGAAACTATTTGTGTACAGATTTTATCTAAGAATGTTCTATCATGGCTTATTACTACCATTGCAGATGTCTGATCAAGAAGATAATTTTCTAACCATTTGATTGTTTCTAAATCAAGATGATTAGTAGGTTCATCTAATAAAAGAAGATCTGGATCTTGCAAAAGAATCTTTCCTAAAGCAATGCGCATCTGCCAACCACCTGAATAATCTCCAACCAGTTGTTCGGCTTCTGTCTGAGAGAATCCAATTTTAGGTAACAATTTTTCAACTTGAGCCTCCAATTCATATCCATGAATTGCTTCAAATCGAGTTTGAAGTACCCCTAGCTCCTTAATCAAACTATCTAGATAGTCAGGGCTCTCCGCAGCACGAAGAGACTCCATATCCTGTTCAACTGATCGAAGTTTCTTTAAGACTTTTGCTGCTTCATCAAAAGCTTGAAAGAGCTCCTCTCTAACAGTACGTTTTAAATCAACATCAAATTCTTGCTGTAAATAAGCAATTCTTGGCTCGCCCTGTCGAAGAACGTTTCCACTAGTAACATCTTCTAATCCAGCAATGATTTTCATTTGAGTGGATTTGCCAGCACCATTCACCCCAACAAGACCTATGCGATCTCCAGGCTTAACCTCCCAGGTGACCTCTTTGAGAACTTCACCTGTGGGATAGATCTTGTTAACCCGCTCAAGTCGCAGCACTAGTACACAAAATCCGAAGGGAAATCATCTCGATTGGATAAATTGAGAATGCTAATTACCTATTGCCTACCGATATCAAACCATGGCGAGACTGGAACAAATTACTGCTCTGGTTTTAGCCGCAGGCTTAGCTATTCCAAGCTATTGGTTTTTCTGGACTATGGCAGGTGGGGGCGGCTATGACCGACGTCGTAGTACCGAAGAAATTCCTTTAATTGAGGAAAGGAGGAGCCCAAACGAATTACCACAAAACCCATCTATAAACCTCCACGAGCTTTAACTAACCATTGCTTTGTATCTCCATCGTCAATTCCTTCCAAATAAGCTTTTACCTCATCAGAAGTAACTGGTAATCCAAGACTTTCACCTAACTGACAAATAGCAGTCAAAGCACCTTGAGGATCCTGAAGTGCTTGACGAAACAAAACCTGCGTATGCTCAGGGTCTGCCTTAATGCGTTGATATAGCTCCGCAGCATTGTTGGTCATAACAAAATCAAATAACTGGATCAACCTAATTCAATTAGGCAACTTTCGAGCCAAGCCTGGCATCATCGAACTGATCCAAGCCACTCTCTCTAATGCCTTTTGCAGAAGCATCTTTCATGCTTCTGGCATCCATACACAACACCTTCCGCAATTGAGCAAAATTTGCAGCTTGAGAAACTTTGCCTTCCTTGACTGCACCATATTCAGCATTTTGAAGAACATGATGCAAATGGGAGAGAAGGTATGTACTAATAACCGCGGATATCAAGACATCGCTATTTTCAACACTTCTTGAAGACCGCCTACGTAAAGGTTGAGATGCTCCTGAACGTCTTTTGACATTCACTTTGCGTGATCTCTGTGAGCTGGTTGCAGAGGGGAGAGTGGGTTTAGTCATTGAATACTCCTTTTGACTAACTGGATCAACGAATGCAAAATGCTTGTTCTTCATTCATGAAATGTCATGCACAAATGAACTTTCATACAATTAATGACCACAAAGGGCCAATCACAAGCCTAAAACAATCATAGTAGGGGATACTATCCTTGCACACCTCTGTACACTTATTAATAACCAATACTCTTAGTGAGTCGTGGCAACCAGACAAAACTCAGCAAATGGGAGGCCAAAGTCTCCAAGAGTTCAGGTAGTCTTGCCTGAAAATCTATGTGATCGCCTGTCTGCTTTAGCCCAACGAGAATCGAGAACAGTCAGCAATATGGCCAAAGTGCTTATTCAAGAAGGAGTTAATAATTACGAACAAGGGTCAATATCCAAAAATCATGCATCTTCGCCTATTACAAGTACAGAAGGGTTTAGATCAGCCCTTGAGGCTCAAGAATCAAGGCGTTTAAGAGGAGCACCAAGACGACTAAAACTGCATAGACCTTAGTCAAACATTTTCTTTTAAAGCGCAAAATACTTTCTTTTCCCTATACAGGGTTCACTCTCACCCCAAGCACAACTTGCCTCTTCGCCCCAGTAACGGCTGGAGAATTTCCTGGGTAATGCAAAATGTGCCACCAAGCCATCAAAGCAAAGGCCAAAGCCTCTCTAGCCTCTATAGGGATCCCAAGATCTTCGACTGTCAACACCCTAACTTCGCGACATCTCTTCATTAGTTGATTCAACATCATTGGATTTCGACAACCACCACCAGCAACCAACAATTGAATTGGACGAATATTATTTTTCAAATAAAATTTATCTAGATCATTTGCCACTACTGCTGCACTAAAAGCTGTCAAAGTAGCAATCAGATTTTCTTCGGAAATTGGTGAAATTTCCTTTAATCGACTTTCTAAGTCAGCAAGTCCAAATTGTTCTCTGCCAGTCGATTTAGGTGGAGGTTTTTGGAAAAATGGTTCCTTCAGCCAACTTGCAATAATTTCTTCTTGAGGAGACCCATTAGCTGCAATTAATCCATCTTGATCAAAAGCAAGTACTCCATTAGTAATTTTTTGGACTGCAAGATCAACAAGAGAATTAGCCGGGCCGCAATCCCACCCCAACACAGCCTTAAATCGATCTGGCCCGCTTGTAGGGGGTATCAATGTGAGGTTAGAAATGCCCCCTAGATTCAGTATTGCTCTCCAACCAGATAATCCTCCAAAGATTGCAGCATCAGCATTAGGAACCAAAGGTGCACCCTCGCCACCTAACGCAAGATCTGCCGCCCTAAAATCAAAAACAACAGAGCGATTGAGCAACTGAGACAGTAACGGAGCTTGTAATAACTGCATGCTGGCCCCGCGCTTTGATTGACACGGCGGGCGATGACAAACAGTTTGACCATGACATCCAACTATCTGAGATTGATTTTTAGGGTCACAAGCCCTACCAGCTTCTGCATGTACCTCGGTGATAGCTTCAACCAAATCAAGCCATTCATTACTACTTAATTTCAAGCCCTGACCTGTATCTACAATTCTCTGTCTCAAATCCCCTGGATAAGGAACGGAAAGAGAATTAATCAAATTCCATTTAGGCTGCTTTGGATTGCCTTCAAACTCTGCTAATACTGCATCTACACCATCTGCACTGGTGCCGCTCATAAGCCCCAGAACACGCACAAGAGTCAGGTTTGAGGAAGTTTCTGAAGGTCTTGCATGGAGCCCATAACTACTAGAACATGACTTTTTTTCAAGACAAATGAGGCAGGTGGATTAACAGTCAAACCTTTAGTAGGTCCTGCAGCGAGAACATTAACTAAATAGTTTTTGCGCAAATTAAGATCACGTAAAGAGCGCCCCACAAATACTGCAGGAACTTTGATCTCATCAATGCCCGTTTGATCATCCAATTCTAATCGTTCAATCAAATTGGGACGCACTAACTCCAATCCCAATCTTTCCCCTTGCATTCTTGATGGAAAAACAACTCGATCAGCACCAACTCTTTTCAACATTTTTTCATGCAAATCACTAGTGGCACGAGCAATTACCTGCTGTACCCTGCTCCCATCAGTATCTTTTGCGATCAAAGTAGTTGTAATACTTGCTTCAATAGGTTCACTAATTCCAACAACAACTGTCCCCATATCAAGAACACCTGCTGCCCTCATGGATTCCTCATCGGTTGAATCAACTACTCTTGCTTCAATTGAAGGTTCCAGCTGACGCAATTCATCAATAGCTCTTTCTGAAGAATCAACAGCCAACACATCTGAACCATTACGAATAAGCTCCCTACAGACAGCACTTCCAAAGCGACCTACACCCACAACTGCAAATCCAAGCTGGTCTGTGCCCTTTTTTGGCGCCCACTGCCACCAGTCACTCATTGTTCTCCCTCCACAAAAACAATCTAGACATAAATATCCTCTCGTGGATAACCAATACGATTCTGGTTTTGACGCCTATCGGTATTCAAAGCTTCCCAAATAGCACTTAGCAATAGCAAGATGCCTAGCCTCCCAACAAACATTCCAACGACAAGAACCATTTGACCAAAATGGCCAAGTTGCTGTGTCACACCCAAGTCAAATCCAACTGTTGCAAAAGCAGATATACATGTAAACAGCATTTCTAAAAATGAAAAAGGCATCTCGACCGCGAAGTTGCTCGAAAGACTTAGCAACAAAGCCATCAACAATACAAAAAGGAATGACGCAACTGTGATCCCAACGGCTTTTAAGACGACCTTGTCAGAAATTTGACGATTGCGAATAACAACATCTTGCTGCCCTCTTAAGGTAGAGCGCGTAGCTGCCATCAGGGCAGCCAGGGTTGTAGTTTTTATCCCCCCACCAGTTCCTCCAGGACTAGCACCGATAAACATCAATGCCATTAAGAGCAATAGACCTGAATCAGAAACACTTTGCACAGTCAAAGGCATATTTGAGAAACCAGCCGTCCTCGCACTAACTGATTCAAATATTGCGGTCGTAAAACGTTCTGACCAACTTAAATCAGCAAAATAATTTCCTTGGCCTAATGACTCTGTAATTAGCAATCCAATTGTGCCAAGGCAAAACAAAAAGAAAGATGTCCGAAGAACTAAGCGGGTATGCAGACTCAATCTGCGACGGTGGAAAAATTTGCGATTACTCCAAAGATCACTTGTTACTCTCCAACCCAATCCGCCTAGAACAATTAATAGGATTATTACAAGATTTACTACCCAATTAAGCCGGTATCTCTGCATACTGTCTGACCACAAACCAAAGCCAGCATTGTTATATGCAGAGATGCTGTGAAAAAGAGAAGCCCACATCCTTTCACCTGTATTCGAAATATCATTAAAACCAAAGCAATAAAGAACAACTGCTCCTAACAGAATTAAGACAGCAGCAGTAAAAGCAATACCTCGAAAAGTTCTACCCACACCACCAACTCCAAATTCATCAAGAGTCTTGCCTCTATCAAGTCGACACCTGAGTTCAGTACCACTCACAACAAAACCTTGCAAGAAAGTAGTAATAGCCATCAACCCAAGGCCTCCTACAAGAAGCATTCCTGCAAGAACGATCTGACCAAATATTGTTAAGTCTTCTCCAATATCAATGATGGTCAAACCAGTGACTGTTAGAGCAGATGTAGCCGTAAAAAGAGCCTCCCACAAACCAACCCTCGCACTGGAACACAGTGGAGTAGCAAGGATAAATGTGCCAAGAATAATCATTAAGAAGCCCGTTACCACAGTGAACTGAGGTACCGTCAAACGCCTGGACCAGCCTCGAGTGCGATATATAGCTTCAGAGAAAAGCACCGATTAATTCTCAATCACTGTCGTAGACCTCGAAAAGCTCCAAGTACAAAATCATTACTAGTGCATGCTTGCACAATTTCTTTTAATTCAAGAGCCTCCGTATTGCCAAAGAATTAAAGCAGGAATCATGAAAGTCATTAAAACAGTTAAACCTATACCGTATCTAGTCACATCAAAAAAGCGATAACGACCTGGCCCAAAAACCATCAGATTTGTTTGATAGCCCATAGGAGTCAAAAAGGACTGGCTTGCACCAAATAAAACAGTAATAAGAAGAGCTGTAGGTGGCAAGTTCATAGTTGACGAGAGCTGTATTGCAACTGGTGCGAAAAGAGCTACAGATGCTGCATTACTAATGACCTGAGTCAATATTGTTGTGGCAAGAAAGACCATGAGCAAAGAAGAATAAGTTGGCAATCCTTGCAAGCAAGATTCAAGAATTCTTGCCAAGGCATCTGCTAGACCGGTGTCCTGTATTGCCACACTGAAACTCGAAAGTGAGCCCAATAAGAGGATTACATCTAGACGAATAGACCGCAGAGCCTCAGTTGGTCGAATGCACCCACCTACCACCATTGCGATTACGGCAAGGAGAACAGCTGCCACGAGAGGCAATGGCGTAATTGTTGGCACTAAAAGCATTAATAAAGCTATGCCAATAGCAATTGGTTTTCGTCGCAATGTCGGTAAATCATCCTCAAGTTGATCAAGCACAAGTAAGTTATTGCTGGCTTGGAGCCCACGAATAGAGTCCAAAGGAGCCTGAAGTAATAACACATCCCCTTCTCGTAAAACTGCTTGACCTAATCTTTCTTGTACAGTCTGCTGACCACGCCTTAAGGCTAAAACAGTTGCATTATGTCGTTGGCGAAATCTCAGTTCACGCAAACTCGCGCCAGCCAATGTAGAGCCTGCAGGAAGCAGGACTTCTACAGTTTTTTGTCCTCCACTAGCGAATGGTTTAAATAGTTGAGACTCATCTTTCAAGTCCCTCTGTGCTAATTGCACAGTATTTTCCTGCTGCAATCGCAACAGATCTGTGCGAGTGACTCGAAGTAACAATCGATCGCCAGGCTCAATCGTACGATCCGCTAAAGGAGGTAGAAATCTCTCTTGTCCCCTCTGAAGCTCAAGGACATCGACATCAAAACGACGTTGAAGTCGACTGTTGTGTAGCGATTGTCCAACCAAATTCGAATCAGAAGGAATCGTAACCTCAGTACAGTAACCAGTTTGATCAATACTCCCTAAAAGTTGCTCATCATCTCTTCCTCGATCTGGCAAAAGCCCTTTAGGGGCTAACAACATGTAAGCCGTTCCTACCAACCAAATCGGAACTCCAATTGCCGTAAAGCTAAACAACTCCAAAGAGCCATAACCTAATTGCTCGCTGATATCACTTACAAGGAGATTTACCGAGCTCCCTAAGAGGGTTAATGTTCCACCTAATACAGTTGCAAATGAAAGAGGTAATAACACTCTTGATGGAGAGAGTCTGCGACGGATACACCACGCTTCAATAACAGGAAGTAATGAAGCCACAACAGGTGTGTTGGGAACAACCCCAGAGATTGGAGCGACCACTAATCCCAATAAAGCAATTAAACGGCGTGGAGTTCTAATACGTTCAGAAGCTATCAATTCTCGAAGACGATCTAATGCACCACTCCTAAACAAAGCAGCTGACACTGCAAACAGGCCCATCAAAGTAATTAAAGCAGGGCTACCAAAGCCCGCTAAAGCTTTTTGAGGTGTCAGCACACCTGTAGCCATTAATAACGCCAAGCTCAACAAACCAGTAAGTTCTGGTACCAAAGCATTGCTTATAAAAAGGATTACAGCTAACAGCAGAACTCCAAGCGTTATAAGTGCTTGCGGGCTTTGAAGAACAACACTTAATTCATTCATGCTTACTATTTTCTTGTTGCCCTAAGGTCAAATTTGGAGAAGCTCCCCAAAAGTAATCTTGAAGCCATAGCCTTAGCCCTTGCAAACCTGCGCCAGAAGTGGCTGATACATAAATCACTGTTTGGTCCATACTGCGAATTGCTTCAAGTGCACTTCTTTCACAACAATCAATCTTATTAGCAATGATTTTACGATTGGAATTGACACCAAGTGAGTCAAGCAGCTCATTCACGGCATTCAATTGAAATTCCCAATCAGGATTTGCAAGATCTACCAAAAGAAGTAATAAATCTGCCTCGAGGGTTTCCTCAAGAGTTGCCCGAAAAGCCTCCATCAACGGCGAAGGTAAATCACGAATAAATCCCACTGTGTCTGTTATTAATAACTCATTGGGAGAACCACCCGATTTAGACAAAATCAACCTCCTTGTAGTGGGGTCCAAAGTCGCAAAAAGTTTGTTTTCAGCTAGAACCTGACTCTTCACACTCAGGCCACAAAGAGCATTTAGAAGTGAGGATTTACCTGCATTGGTATATCCAACTAATGCTGCACGTGGTAGTCCCTTCCTTCTATACCGCAATTGCGAACGATGTTTCTTTAATTGGTTCAAATCTCTTCCTAAACGTTCTATACGACTCACAATCGCTCGACGATCTTTCTCTAGCTGGGTTTCACCAGGTCCACGTGTACCTATACCACCACCTTGTCTAGAAAAGCTCTTACCCCTTCCTAATAGCCTTGATTTCCGATAACGAAGTTGTGCAAGTTCAACCTGAAGCCGACCAGAAGCACTCAAAGCTCTTTGAGCAAAAATGTCAAGAATCAATTCACTTCTATCCAGAACAGGGCAAGCTAAAAAGCGTTCTAAATTTCTTGCTTGAGAGGGCGTAAGTTCCCTATCTGTAATCACCAGAGAAGCTTCTTCTTGTCGAACAGTTAACGCAACTTCCTGCAATTTACCTATACCCCAAATTGTTTGTGGGTTAAATGCACCTTGCTTTTGACGTGCAACTGCAACTGGACAAGCTCCTGCACTTCGTACTAAGCCCTCCAACTCGGCCAAATCTCGTTCACTTCTAACTAAGTCTTTACAAGTAAGAGTTAAAAGCAATACGCGCTCTTTTGAATCAGCAAAAGAAATAAATCGACTATCTTGATTAGCATTAATTTCTTGAAGTCCTTTTATTGGAAGTTCTTTGCAAAGATTCAATAAATTATTTTCTTCACAAAGATGCCAGCCTTTCTGAGCACTGCGATCAATAGTCCATATTGATGCTGGTCTCGATCCACTTGGACCTGGGTTAGAAGCAAATAGCAACCAAAACACAGGTGCAAGGTCTAGGGCAACAATGGAATCTTGTTGACCAGGACGAAGATCTTTTTGATGATGAGTAAAAATACAACTAATCAAGCGCCAATCTCTTTTCTTGCGTTTTCTAAAGTCTGGTAGATGATGGAAAAGTTGAACAGAATGATCCAAAGGTCCAACACAAAGCAGACGACATACCCCCCGACTATCAAGAACCATATGCAAGGGCTGTTGTAAGTCAAACGCCTCTTCTGCAAGTTTTTCTAGAGTTGATTGATCTAACTCCTCATTTGCTGGGTGTCTTCGATGAAGAAGCTTCTCAAGTCGACGCTGCTGAGAAGGCCTTAACCCTTGCAGTCTTCCAGTGAGATGAGCCTGTTTCAATTGCCTAAAAGCCAAGCTCCTGTTAATCGAAAAGCGAAGTCAAACCTTGGCATTCTCATCAAGTAAGTAATTCTACGAATTTGAAATGCAAGAGGTCCCGAAATAGTCAATCCCAATCCTGTAATCGTGGCATTACCTACACCGAGACTAAGCATTTCACCAAAATCAAAAAACTTAAATGCTGTTGGGGGTTTCCCTGCTTTAATGTCCATCAGAACTTGTGCAGCAGCTTTGCCTTGTTGAATAGCTACCTGAGCATTACTTGGCCAGGGTTCATGTGTATGAGATGCAATATCACCTATAGCTAATACATCCTGAAACCCTATAACTTGCATACATTCATCAACAGGTAATTTGCCCTCATGTAATTGGCATGCTGGATTCAGTTTTGGAATACAAGGTCTAGCACCACCTGTCCACACAACACCATTATGAGGCAAAGAAAAATTCTGCTGCTTTCCACCCTGCAAACTTTCAAGAAAAATTTCATCAGAACTAATTGCTAATACACGAGTTTTGAGATGAACCTTCACCGCACGCTTTCCTAAGGCAGATTCCGCTTGTTCCTGATTAAAAGACTTTCCTTGAGATAAAACTCTCTCACCTAATTCAATTAAGTAAATTTCACAATAATCTTTTAAAAGATCAGCAAGCTTACACGAAAGTTCAACGCCAGTTAATCCAGCACCAACAATTACCAAAGATTTTGGGGAATGACATGATTTCTTGATGTCATTGATTAAATCTCTCAATCTACTGACATCTTCTAAAGAATTAAATGTAATTGTATATTTGCTAAAACCTTTGATACCGCAATCCTTAGGAACTGATCCAGTACTCAGCACAAGCTGCGAATATTTAAGTGATAACCCTGAAGAAGTAAAAATTTCTTTTGAATTAATATCGATCTTCTCTGCAGACTCTTGAAGAAAAGAAATGCCTCTCTCAGCTAATAAATATTTATAAGGTGGGGCTACCTCCCAATACTGAATCTCACCACTTAGAAGCTCAAAAAGCAAAGGAAGAAAAACAAACCTTGGATGAGGGTCTATCAAGACAATCTCAGGTCTAAGCTCGTATTGACTTAAAGCAACAACAGTATTCAAGCCTGCAAACCCACCACCAACCACAACCACTGGATCTAATTTTGAAGAGTTAAAAGCCATAGTTGGATAGCCTCAGATTATTTTGGAGGCTTAAACAAGCTCTAAAACGCTGAAACATTGGATGATTGATACATGACTAACGGATCCCAACAGCAACCTACTGAAACCAGCTCCACTGAAGGAGCTGATATTTCCGGAATGCTTGATATCCCTCTTCAAGAAGCCAGGAGACAATTAAGTAGTCTTCGACCTGAGGAAAGACTTGCCTGGGCCTACGCGAAATTTGGTTCAAACTTTGCCCTCACAACAAGCTTCGGCATTCAATCAGCTGTATTACTGCATATGCTCCACGCCATGAAAGGTGGATCAGAGATACCAGTGATATGGATTGATACAGGGTACTTGCCTAACGAAACTTATTGCTATGCGGAAGAACTCACCAAGCTGTTTGAATTAAACATAAAAGTCATTCAAAGTCCAATTTCACCCGCAAGAATGGAGGCTTTATATGGAAAACTTTGGGAGACTAATTCAATTGATGATATAGAAAAATATCATCTTATACGTAAGGTAAAGCCACTTGAGAAAGCTTTATTAGATAACAACGTTCAGTGTTGGGCTAGTGGAGTGAGAGGTGGACAAACTAAACATCGTCGTTCAATGACTTTGCTAGACCCTATTCGTGAACGCCTTTCATTAAGGCCTCTTCTCGAATTGAGTCAAAAAGATATTTTTTATTATATGCAAGAAAATTCTTTACCTCAACATCCTCTATTTGAAAAGGGTTACTCCACTGTTGGAGACTGGCACTCTAGTAGTCCCGAAGGAAACAAAACACAAGGAAGGGATACTCGATTTGGAGGTTTAAAACAAGAATGTGGAATACACGTTCAAGGCATTATGGGAGAAGGGATTTGACAGGAAAAGATATAAGATGTTGTCTTTTAATTGGGAATAGTCGATGGCATTGGGCCATAGAAAGAAGTGACAGGTGGCATTTCTTACATACAAGACCTGAACCAGAAAAAATCGTATCTCTTGAGACCCCACTAATAAAATGGGCTTCAGTTGGACATCTTCCGAAAGAAATTCAATTAAATCCTGCCAACCGTCTAGAGCTCAAAGATATTCCCTTAAAAAAATTACCTTCTTGGTTGGGAATTGATAGAGCACTAGCTGGTTGGGGAGCTTTCAAAAAAACACAATTAACAGGCATCAATTCTTCAGGTCTACTAGTTGCTGATGCAGGAACCGTATTAAGCCTGACTCGGATAACTTCAAAAGGTGAATTTGCAGGGGGACAGTTAATTGCTGGGTTAAATCTGCAACTAGCTGCTATGGCAGTTGGAACCAAAAACCTGAATAATCCAGGTCCAGGATTAACTCGGATTCCATTATTTCCTTTCACAACAGCTGAAGCTATGCAAAGAGGAAGCCTTCAATCATTAATAGGCGCTATTCTCGAAGCAATAAACGCAACAGAAGAAAATATTCCCCTATGGTTATGTGGAGGTGATTCACCTTTACTTATAGAAGAACTACAGAAAAGGAACACAAATGTAATCCACCAGCCTGATCTTGTACTGGAGGGGATGGTGGATTTGCAAAAAGAAGTTAAGCCAAATCCAAATCTTGAATAATCTGATTTGCCATACTAGCTGCTTTCACTTTGAAGTAAATTAGTTCTATTTTACCTGTTGAATCAATGACAAAAGTATGTCTTTTCATGCCCATATACTCTCGCCCCATGAACTTTTTAAGTCCATAACTTTCATAGGAAGTTGCCACAGGGCAAGGCTCTGGATCTGTTAATAGAGAAAAAGGAAGATGATATTTGCTAATAAACTTTTGATGGGATAAAGAATTGTCTTTGCTAATACCTAGCACTGTTATTTGATTGGCCTCAAAGAGTCCCCAACAATCACGGAAATTACAAGCCTCCTTTGTGCATCCAGGAGTCTGGTCTTTGGGGTAAAAGTAAATCACAACTCTTTGACCTTTCAGCTTTGAAAGGCTTACTGAAATACCATCCTGGTTAGGCAGAGTGAAGTCTGGTGCAGGATCCCCAATTTGTAGCGTCATTACCAACAATTGCAGCAAGTAAGCCAAGCGTAATGGCGCTTTGGTTCTTTCCAATGGCAGCTACTCTAAAACCAATCACAAAGACAGAAACAGAATGGGCCTATCAACTACCTGCAAAGCGTTCTAAGCAATACCAACATTCCAGAGGCTACGTTCGCGAAGCACTTTCCCAAATATGGAACGTACCAGCATTAAAAATTCCCTTACATGCACCTCCCGGAGATGTTCCAGTGCTTGACGAAGGCTGGGGAAATGTAAGTTTCAGTCATTGTTGCGATGGACTTTTTATTGGTTGGTCTCTATACAGAATTGGAGTAGACATAGAAAGAGCAGACAGAAATTTCAAAGCTGATTTAATAACAAAGCGGTATTTTTCTGCGAAAGACAATGAAAGCCTAAAAAATCTTCATGGAAACAGTTTTCGTGCTGCTGTCCTCAAACAATGGCTAATCAAAGAAGCAGCTATCAAATGGCAAAGAGGGCGACTTTCTGCAGATATAGCAGAATGGAATTTCTGCAAACTTTCACATGAGGCAACTCATCAATCTAAAGGTTATAAGTTGGGAGTACACTTTATTAAGCATAGGTTATGGAATATGGCAGTAGCCTTTGAGAAGAGATACCAGAAAATCCCTCCAATTATTTGTACTGAATACAGCCAGACTTAATCAATCAAGATATACATAATCTTCCAATTATTCTTTGATGAATTACATTTTGAGGGACCTCACATCCTTTCAACTTTTTCATAATTTCATGCAAAAGATTTATATCATTTTCTGCTATTTCCTTACCCAAAAAATTCCTATATTTACTCCCCTTTGAAAACCAACGCAATTCAATTACTTCATCAAGCTTCAATTTCAAAGATTCCTCCCATTCCTCTCTTTCTAAAGTCCAGCCCATGATTTCTAGTTTTGAAAATATAAAGGAATGATTCTGCTGTGAAGTCAACCATCCTTTCTCTAAATTAATTAATTTTTTAAAGAGGTCTATTTCTAAAGTAGTCATTTCACTAATATTAAGAACAGCGCGAAGAGACTCTGCTGGTCCCATCATTGGATAACTCACTAACAATCTTAAACCCGTATTATGGGTACATTTTCTTGTAATCGCTTCCCAAAAATCATCAAAATATTCCTCTATCACATCAGAACTATGCAGCCTTCCTCCAACCCATTCAAAGTGCAAATCACTAGGTAATTTGTAAAGCGATTTACAATTACTTTCCATTAAGTGTGGTCGTTGAATTGGGTCCAAAAGATTCAATTCTGCAGATAATCGAGATAAATCTTTTGCAGCACCACCCAACACACTCACTCCGCCTTCTGGCACAGCTCTAAGAGGCGTCAGTGCCCACAAAATCGATCGGGCAATCACCAAAACACGGTCATTACGCTGCCAAATAACTCCCGCCCACAATCTGTCTAAAAGTTGCTTCAGGCGATTCCCTTCCTGAGAGAGTTGACGCTTTAACCATCTTTCTAACTGCGGGGTCTCAGGTCCACTGCTTACTAATAAAGAATTTTCCTCATCAACTTCAAGAGCTACAGCTAATTGAACAGCTCTTCGCTCCATCATTACTTCTCGACGTTTCCCTTCCCATCCTTCTTTGCTGGGCTTCCAAAACACTTCTCCCTGAAGTTCTTTCGGTAAATATTGTTGTGCTACCCAATGTTCAGCAAACGCATGAGGATAGCGATAGCCAAAACCATCGCCAAAAGCATCTCTATCTCTATGAGCATCGCGAAGATGGCTTGGAACTTCCTGGCGTTGGGCAGCACGAACTGTTTTTTGAGCTTCAAAAAAGCCCAGAACACTATTACTTTTTGTTGTGGAAGCTAAATACAGAGCTGCCTCTGCTAATGGATAAAGCCCTTCAGGTAAACCAATTCTTTCAAAAGCCGCTGCACAAGCTTCAACAACAACAATTGCTTGAGGATCTGCTAAACCAATATCTTCTCCTGCTGCAATCAACATTCTACGAAAGATAAACCTGGGATTTTCACCAGCTTCAACCATCCGAGCCAACCAAAATAAGGCAGCATCAGGATCTGAACCTCGCAAAGATTTAATAAAAGCAGAGATCGTATCGAAATGAGCATCTCCTTGTTTGTCATAAAGAACTGCCCGCTCTTGAATCGATTCCTCCGCAATAGACAAATCGATTTGAATACATCCTTTTAAATCTTTTGGCGTGCTCTCTACTGCCAATTCAAGAGCATTAAGCAAGCTACGTGCATCCCCATTAGCTACATCTACTAAATGACTTGCAGCATCATCAGTAATTGTGACTTTTCGATCGCCATACCCATGATCTCTATCTCTTAAGGCACGTTCAATTAGCTTATGAAGATCCTCTGTCTCAAGATGTTGTAGCCGAAATAACCTAGAGCGACTAACTAATGCTTTATTAACCTCAAAATATGGATTTTCTGTAGTTGCACCTATCAGGGTGACCGTACCATTCTCTACCCAAGGTAAAAGAGCATCCTGCTGAGCACTATTAAAACGATGAACCTCATCAATAAAAAGAATAGTACGAAGATTATGCCGTTCTAGCCTCTGCTTGGCTGCATCAATCTCATAACGCAATTCCTTTACTCCGGATAACACAGCATTGAGAATAGTGAAATGAGAACGAGTATTTACTGCAATAATTTTGGCCAAAGTAGTTTTACCAACACCAGGCGGCCCATGTAAAAGCAAATTACCCACTCGATCAGCCGCTATGGCTCTGCGCAAAAGACGCCCTTCAGCCAAGATCGCTTTCTGGCCAAGAAATTCATCTAAGCTTTTAGGACGCAAACGTTCGGCCAGGGGTGCATGCCGCTGAAGTACCTGGTCACCCTGATAATTGAAAAGATCTTTTGCCAATATTATTAAAATTGCATTTTATTCTCTCTAAAATAGATATTCATAAAGAAAAAATCTAAACATCGATACTAGCCTTATCAAATAATCATCATTAACAGATACAAACCATCCAATGCACTTATCTCTAAAATTTTCAATATCAAGTAATCACAGTTGGTTTATTCATACCTGTACGTTTAGTAATTTCTGCCAAAGAATCGATTTCTCTTATTAAATCAGAAAGTGCATTTTGAGGGTTTTGCTTAAGATTCCCATCAGGTGAAACATATCGCTCTAAATACACTCTCAAGGTTGCTCCTTGTGTACCAGTTCCTGAAAGTCGAAGTATAACTCTGCTGCCATCGTTCAAAAGTATCCTCAACCCTTGTCCCTCAGTTACCGAGGAGTCGACTGGATCCTTGTAGCTAAAATTATCTGCATGACTAACGACAGTATTAGAAAAGGGTTTGCCAATCAATTTATGAAGATTCAACTCCAGCCGTTGATAGAGTTCATAAGCAACATCACTAGAGATTGATTCATAGTCGTGTCGAGAATAATAATGACGTCCATATCTTTTCCAATGTAATGACATTAACTCAGCAACTGAGCATTGCTTATCTGAAAGTATTTGCAACCAGAAAAGAACTGCCCAAAGTCCATCTTTTTCACGAACATGGTTACTACCAGTTCCAAAACTTTCCTCACCACATAGTGTGATTTGGCCAGAATCCAGCAAATTTCCGAAAAATTTCCACCCTGTTGGAGTTTCAAAGCAACTTATTCCTAAGTCTTGAGCTACTACATCAACAGCTGCACTAGTAGGCATTGAACGTGCTACCCCAGCCAAACTTCCAGCGTAAGCAGGAGCAGAATTAGCATTAGCAGTTAGTACTGCCAAACTATCACTGGGGTTAACAAAGCATCCTCTACCCAAAATCATATTTCTGTCTCCATCACCATCACAAGCAGCACCAAAAGAGTATTCATTTCCATTAAGCAACAAGTTCGCCAATTCTTTTGCATAAGTCAGATTAGGATCAGGATGGCAACCTCCAAAATCTGATAACGGTACGCCATTTCTAACAGTTCCTATAGGAGCATGAAGCAGTTCTTCTAGCAAACGCTTTGCATAGGGTCCTGTAACCGCATTAAGTGCATCAAAAGCAATCAAAAAATCTTGACTTATAAAAGACTTAATTCGATCAAAATCAAAGAGTTTTTGCATTAAAGATATATAGTCTTCAATCCCATCAACTACATCTACTTCCATGGCAGAAATCGAATACTTTCCTATCGAATCAAGAGATATTGGAGAATGATCAAGAATCTTATATTCCTGCAAAGACTTACTGCATTTGTAAATATTATCCGTCAACGACTCAGGCGTAGGACCACCATTAGCACCATTAACCTTTACCCCAAAATCACCATCTGGCCCACCTGAATTATGACTAGCGGAAAGAATAATGCCTCCAATTGCATTATTTTTTCTGATCAGGTGGGAAGCGGCTGGTGTAGAAAGTATCCCGTCAACAGTTGTGATCACCTTACTCAATCCATGAGCTGCTCCCATGCGAAGGATTACATCGATAGCTCTAGTATTCCCATAACGACCATCTCCACCTAGCACTAATACTCCACCTTCAACTCCTGGAAGAGTTTGAAAAATGGCCTCTATAAAGCTTTCCAAATAATTAGGAACTTCAAATTGTTTACTACTCTTTCGCAAACCAGAAGTACCCGGTTTCTGATCCGTGAATGACGTGCTGATGGGCACATTGTATACACTGTTATTCGAAGGGAAAGCTAGGCTCTGCATTAGTTAATTTTTTTTAGAGGTAGTTATACATAGAAAATAGAATAGATACGAAGTTTCAATGAGGCATCTCTGATGTACGCAACATGATAATGAACCAAAGTGTCGATAGAACCAAAGCAGTTAAAATTCCAGGAGCAATACCAAACCAAGAAATCACGAATGGAATAATTAATGGCAAAAAAATTACCCCTAAAACTGGCGTTATAGCTATAAATAAACGCAACATTTATTTATAGATAATTAGGTATTGAATCAAAACCACTCATCTTGATTCGTATCATTTGGATTAGTGTTATCCTCAGGGGTAGTTCGTTCGAATTTCATAGTTATATTTCTCATTTGCTGTCCACTTGAATCTTTTGCTTCAATCAAATATTCCTGATTACCGTCACGAAAAGGAACCTGTAATCTAAAAGTACCTGAACTTGAAAGTTGAACAACTTCACCTCCTATCGTCACTGTTGCTGATGGGTCAGTGGAGCCATAAACAACAAGTTCAGCATCAGCAACTAGCCAAAATGAACGCTTATTGTTTCTGGGTTTAACACCTCCTAAACCTGACTCATTGCGCCCACTAGCCCACAAACCTACCCCTGAATCATTAAGACCTTGATTCTGGCCACTCATAAAACCTTGGAATTGCTCAGAGCCAACTCGACTATTTTGAAAATTGGTTGTAGCAGTTTGATAGAGACGTTCATGTAATCCTCTATCTCTTTCGTCATTAGCTAATAAAGAATTAGAAGATTTAGTGTCATTTGCAAAACTAATTACAGGAGCTTCCAAACTAAAAGGAACAAACTGGTCAAGGATCTGGTCACTGGGATACAGAGAAGGCACTCTTGCCTCTGATGAAAATGCTAGAGAAATCCAACGAGAACCAGAACGATAGCCAAGTTCTACTCGGTAATCTCTATCACTCATTGGAATCGGTAAATACCACTCGGTGCTATGGCTATCAACAGGAACTTCCTGCAGAGTTTGACGATGAGCTGTGCCATCGCAAATACCAGTCAAATCGGACAAGCGCAGGCATAATCTACTCGCACCATGAGATTGCGCCCTCTTGCGATCTGAGTCTGATATCTCCCAAAAGACATATGCCCATTCAGGATCTCTAGGTAGAAAAACAACACGTGTCGTGATGCCTGACTTGGATTGAGAGGAATCATTACCTCTAGAAGACTTATCAGGAACCCGCCAAAATTGCTGAGCTGCTTTCTCCTCTTGCTCCTGAAGTTTTCGTTGATAGGCAGCTATCTGCTTAATAAGCAAAGCCTTACTTTTGCGGCTATATAACGGGACTCCCAAATCACTTGCCTTATTTCGAAGCTGACGGAGTGTTTGGCGTGCCAGGGAATCTTGCTCTTGGGTCACGACTTCAAAAATTCCGTTTTTGTTCGGGATCAGTATCTTATGTATTTCTTATTTCCGTTGCTTCATAGAGGCTGTGGTCAGCATCTACTGACTCCACAACGAGATTAGGCCATCTAAGAAAACAGGCTTAATCGATTGGAAGTAAAGGCTTCTGGGGGTATTCAGCACATAGTCTGCAAATCAGCTTTTTTAAGCCAAATTCTCGCAGGGAAAGAAGGAAAACCAGCAACTCGAATCAAATTTCCTTCACTTTGCTGAAACTGGTAGCAAGTAATTTTGGAATAATCAATCGCGACCATGCTGCCTAGTTCGAAGACTCGAATTAATTAACTCATCAAGTGTTAGCTCCAAAGGAGACAGCCTGTATTCATTCGCTAATTGCTCCAAAATCCTAGCTGCAACTTCAAACTGCTCAAGTAAGTCATTAGCAAAAGCACTTTCATCAACCAAGACTGGCTGAGCCAAAAGCCAATGCAATCTTTCCTGCTCTGAAGGAAGAGCACCTCGTGAGGACTCATGAGCCATTGCTTTGAAGCATGCAAGACAATGAGCAAGCAAACGCAAATAATGGCGTTCACGCATTGGAAGATCTGTTGCATCTATTTTCCTTATTTCTTCCAAACTCAATGGACTATCAGCCAAAATTTTTTTATTCAGCATCAGGTTGCAAAGAAGTCACTTGAAATCCACAAGACTGACCACTTTCTAGTCTCCACTGCACACGTTGAACGTCACAATCAGGAAAAATATTGCGAATCATATGTAATTCTTGATCACAAACAATAGGGTATTGTTCTGCAATAGTTCTTACAGAGCAATGAAATGCATTCAGAAACCAGCTAGATCCATCATTAGATAAATGTAAATCAGCCAAATATCCCTCTTGCTGACGTAATTCAATCAATTTCTTTAAGCGATCTTTTAAGGGTCCATAGCCAATCTTATCTCGATATTTAACTGCTCTATCTATTGCCTGTTCATAGAGTATTTCTGTCATGCCTTCCTTAGAAGTTTTGGCTTCGATTGAGGCCAATAAATCAAGTGCAAATAGCTCACTACCATTGCCATTTTTAAAGCAATTATCTCCTTGTGCTGTTAGTTTCCATAAATTAGAAGGTCGTCCAGGGCCCTCTGAAATCGCAGTAAATTCCACAAAACCATCACTTTCAAGGCTGCGCAGATGACGCCGCATAGCCTGAACAGAAATCCCTAGACATTCAGCCAAATTGCCTGCACTTGCTTTCCCCTGCCTCAAAAGCAAGGATAAAGTGCCTTCACGAGTACTCCTTTGGGCTTCTGCGGTCATGAGATGTAATGAGCCTGCAAAACCATGAAAACCTGCTAAATAAATTGAATCTTAGGCGCCAACTGAATTTACATCTGATTTATGAGACAGACCAATACGAACTTGTTCCTCAATCTTAAACAAGCAACGTTAAAAGCCCTAAGCATGTAGAGGCTGTGGACTAGGCTATCCAATACGAAACGAACCTGTTTCGTATTGGATAGCAGTACAAGCTTCATACTGTTTATTCATGCAAGGATGTCCTTTTTCTAGACGTCTATGCCAGAAGTTAATTCACAAAAAATGTTCCACTCCTAAAATTCTGACCTTGAAACGAATTTCAAAGCTGACACTAAGCAAAAGCGATCATGACCATCCCTTTGGAGATAGTGATTGTAAGACTATATCTAGAGCTCCTAAACACCGCCAAAATCTCTCGATTGAAATTTAATTGGTTAATATCATGAAAAGTCCAAACCAAGTTGATGAAATCATTTCACAACCATATAAGTATGGATTTATTACTGATATAGAAACAGAAAAAATATCTAAAGGGTTAGATGAAAATGTTATTCGCCTAATATCAAAGAAAAAGCAAGAGCCTCAATTTCTTCTTGATTTTCGTCTAAAGGCATATAAGAACTGGCTTAAAATGGAAGAGCCAAACTGGGCAGATCTAGGGTACAAGCCTATTAATTATCAAGAGATAATTTATTACGCTGCTCCTAAAAATAATAAGAAGAAAACAAGTCTTGACGAAGTTGATCCAAAACTGTTAGAAACTTTCGATAAACTAGGGATTCCCTTAAGCGAGCAAAAACGTTTATCTAATGTTGCCGTAGATGCTGTATTTGATAGTGTCTCTATAGCAACAACTTATAAAGAAAAGCTTGCAGAGCATGGAGTTATTTTTTGCTCAATCAGTGAAGCAGTTAATGAATACCCAGACTTAATTAAATCTTATATAGGAACCGTAGTGCCAAGCAATGATAATTACTTTGCAGCGCTAAACTCAGCGGTATTTAGTGATGGTTCTTTTGTATTTATTCCTAAAGGTGTTAATTGTCCAATGGAGTTATCTTCTTATTTTAGGATAAATTCAGGCGACACAGGTCAATTTGAGCGCACATTAATCATTGCAGAAGAACATTCCTCGGTAAGTTATTTGGAAGGCTGTACTGCGCCTATGTTTGATACAAATACTCTACATGCTGCCGTAGTGGAGTTAATCACATTGGACAACGCTTCCATTAAATATTCAACAGTTCAAAATTGGTACTCAGGCAATGAAAAAGGAGTTGGTGGAATTTATAATTTCGTAACCAAGCGAGGTCACTGTAGAGGAAGAAATAGCAAAATTAGTTGGTCTCAAGTAGAAACAGGGTCAGCAATTACATGGAAATATCCAAGCTGTATTCTTCAAGGTGAAGGTTCAATTGGAGAGTTTTATTCTGTAGCCTTAACCAACAATCTGCAAAAGGCCGATACTGGAACCAAGATGATTCATGTAGGTGCAAATACTAAATCAACTATTGTGAGTAAAGGAATAAGTGCTGGTCACTCTAGTAATAGTTATCGTGGATTAGTTCAAATTGGTCCAAAAGCTAGTGGCGCGAAAAATTATAGTCAATGCGATTCCATGTTAATTGGCGATAAAGCGGCCGCAAACACGTATCCATACATTCGATCTCAACAACCACTAGCCAATATTGAACATGAGGCAAGTACATGCAGAATCTCAGAGGATCAATTGTTCTACCTACAGAGTAGAGGTATTGGTTTTGAAGAAGCAATTTCAATGATGGTTAGCGGTTTTTGTAGAGATGTCTTCAATCAACTTCCCATGGAATTTGCTGCCGAAGCTGACAAACTTCTGGCCTTAAAGCTGGAGGGTTCTGTTGGTTGATCTGTATAGATCCAATTAATTCCTCAACATTTGTTCTATTTCTCCTAGATTTTTTCCCCTTAAGTGAAACGCAAAGACGCCAAGCTAATTCTTGAAATTTCTGATCTGCATGCAAATGTAGAAGATCAGCCAATCCTAAAAGGAGTCAACCTAAAAATTCATGCTGGTGAAATTCACGCCATAATGGGACGAAATGGGAGCGGGAAAAGCACTCTCTCAAAAGTAATAGCTGGCCATCCTGCTTATGAAGTGACTTCAGGGTTAATCAAGTTTGAAGGGCAAAACCTACTCGTAATGGACCCTGAAGAAAGAGCTCGAATAGGCATTTTTCTTGGTTTTCAATATCCAATCGAAATTCCAGGCGTGAGCAATCTAGAGTTCCTACGAGTAGCAACTAATATTCGCCGACAAAGTCGTGGCGAAGAAGAACTCGACACTTTTGAGTTCGAAGATCTTGTTAAAGAGCGGCTCAAAGTAGTCCAAATGGATGAAGTTTTTTTAGAGCGTTGTGTAAATGAAGGGTTTTCTGGAGGAGAAAAAAAACGCAATGAAATCCTTCAAATGGCCTTGCTAGAGCCAACAATGGCCATTCTCGATGAAACCGATTCAGGTCTGGACATCGATGCTCTACGAATAGTTGCTTCAGGAGTAAATCAACTTGCAACTCCTGATACATCTACACTCCTTATTACCCACTATCAACGACTACTCAATGAAATAACCCCTGACTTTGTTCATGTGATGTCAGCAGGAAAGATTCTGAAAACTGGTGGAAGAGAACTAGCCATTGAATTGGAACAAGCCGGTTATGACTGGATAGATAGTCCTATAACCGAACAGAGTATGGAGAGCAATTAATAATGGTGTTAACTAATCAATGGGTCAATGGACTTCCCTCTCCAAAGGGTATCCTCAAAAATATACAAAGATGTGGGAGAGAATCGCTCTTCAAAAAAAATCTACCTACAAGAGATCTTGAAGCCTGGCGATTAACCGATCTAAAACGTCTAGAAAACCTTCTAACTCTTCCACTTTCGCCAGAGAAACAATTCAAATCAACCACCAAATCTGACTCATGGCCTGAACAAACCAATGGAAGTATTCGCATAGTTTTAGGCCCACAACAAAGCTATGAGTCAATAAAACTCCCGCTTGGAGTAAGAAGTTTAACTAGTAAAGAAATTGAAGAACATCTAGTAAGTACCCTGAACAAAAATTCTAGGAACCAAAACTGGCTAATAGACATTAACCAGGCCACTACAAATCAAGTACTAGCAATAAAAGTGGGCAGCGAAAACCCTATCTCTCTTGAGTTAGTAATGCCATCGGAAAAAAATACATTTACGCCTACCAGAGTGATAATCATCATGGAAGAGTCAGCAAGTCTGCAATTACTGCAAGTTGCTCTTGGTTCAGAAAACTCAGCTCATAGCCATATTCTAGAAATTCATCTGGCTAAAAATGCAGAACTGAATCACGGTTTTCTTGCTCTAGGAGGTGGCGATGCAAGTTGTTTAGCACATCTTTCAGTAAAGCAAGAGGCTGGCAGCAAATATTCATTAACTTCAATCCAGCAGGGATGGTTCTTAAGTAGATTAGAGCCAGAAATAATCCAATTAAAAGGTCAAGGAAAAACAAAATTACAAGGTCTACAAGTATCAACTGGTGAGCAACAAATAGCTACTCACTCTTTAGTTCGTTTTGAGGGGCCTAACGGATACCTTTCTCAATTACATAAGGCTGCTGCAAGTCAAAACTCACATTCGATTTTTAATGGTGCAATTAAGGTCCCACAAATTGCCCAACAAACAAATGCCTCTCAATTAAGTCGCAATCTATTGTTGTCCAAGCATGCTCGAATCGATACAAAGCCTGAATTAGAAATCGTAGCTGATGATGTTAAATGTTCTCATGGTGCAACTATCAGTCAACTTCAAGAAGATGAACTGTTTTACCTTCAGAGTAGAGGAATTGATTCCAGGCAAGCCACTTCGTTACTTCTAAAAGGCTATTGCCAAGAAATTGTTGATGCCCTTCCAATGAATGCTAATCGCTGGAACATCCTAAAAAAGATTTTAGAAAGTATAAATTAATGGCGAACAAACAACAAACACTTGCAGAAATAACCCGCAGGGATTTTCCACTTTTTCGCAATGGCTCTAATAATCAAAAAAAGCTTATCTATTTAGATCATGCTGCAACCAGTCAAAAACCTTCTCAAGTAATTGAAGCCTTAAAAAATTACTACAGCTATAACAATGCAAATGTTCATAGAGGTGCACACCAATTAAGTGCAAGAGCTACAGAAGCATTTGAAGAAGCTAGAGAAATCACAGCCAGCTTTATAGGTGCATCATTACCCAAAGAGATCTTATTTACTCGCAACGCAACAGAAGCAATCAATATTGTTGCTCGATCTTGGGGAGATAAAGAACTTCAAGAAGGGGATGAAATCTTACTTTCATTGATGGAGCATCACAGCAACCTTGTACCTTGGCAACAGTTATCTCAGAGGACAGGTTGCATACTCCGTCATGTTGGTATTACCCAGTCTGGAGAATTAGACCTTGCAGATCTCCAGAGGAAGCTAAGCCCTCGAACCCGCTTAGTAAGTCTTGTTCATATCAGTAATACACTGGGATGTTGTAATCCAATATCCGAAATCACAGAAATGGTTCATTCTTATGGAGCAATGATATTAATCGATGCATGCCAAAGCCTTGCTCATACACCAATTAATGTGCAAGCACTAAATATTGATTTTCTGGCTGGTTCTTCTCATAAATTGTGTGGTCCTACTGGTGCAGGATTCCTATGGGCTCGCGAAGAAATTCTAGAAAATATGCCTCCATTTCTAGGAGGAGGTGAAATGATTCAAGAAGTATTTCTTGATAAAAGTACTTGGGCTGAATTACCACATAAATTTGAAGCTGGTACACCAGCAGTTGGAGAAGCGATTGGAATGGGTGAAGCACTAAAATATTTAAAAAAAATTGGCCTAGAAAATATTCATTCATGGGAAAAAAATATTACTGAATACCTCTTTGAAAACCTAAATTCTATTAACGGAGTGCGGATCTTTGGACCTAAGCCAGAGAGACAACCCAAGCGAGGTTCTCTTGCCACGTTTAGTGTAGAAGGTATCCATGCCAATGATATAGCTGAACTGTTAGATGCAAATGGTATATGCATACGAAGTGGTCATCATTGTTGTCAACCTCTTCACCGTTATTACAAGATAAATGCTACTGCTCGAGCAAGTATTAGTTTTACATCAACAATTAATGAAATTGATTTCTTTATAGAAGAACTTACCTCTGCTATTAATTTTCTTAAAAACAATAGTTAAATCCCTAAATGTTTCCTAAAGAACTTCTCAGTAGCTTCAAGTACATGGATCTTAACCCTACTATCTCGAAAACCATGACCTTCTTCAGCGAAAGTATGCATTTCAACGGGTATGTTTCTATTTCTGAGGACATCTACAATCCTTACCGTCTGATCAGGAAGCACCACTTGATCTTTCATGCCCTGAAAGAAAATAACAGGACAATTGATTTTCTCCGCATGCTGCAAAGGTGATCGATCTAAATAAGTTGCACGTTCATCGGGCCATTGTCCTAAAAGATAGTCAAGATAGCCTGCCTCAAAACGATGCGTTTCTTGATTCATAGATATGAGATCACTTACTGCATAACGACACGCAGCCACTCTGAAAACATCTGTAAAACATAAACATGCCAGCGTCGTGTAGCCACCTGCACTCCCTCCTTCAATTGCTAACAATTGACTATCTGCCTTCCCTGCAGATACCAAAGCCCTTGCTGCTGCTGCACAGTCAAAGACATCCACTTTCCCCCAACCTCCCTTTAATCGTTCACGATATGCCCTTCCAAAACCAGTAGAACCACCGTAATTGACATCAACCACTCCCCAACCTCTTGAAGTCCAGAATTGAATTCCAAGGTTTAAACCTTTGCCTGCCATCCCAGTCGGGCCACTATGAATTTTCACTAAAAGTGGCGGTAACAACCTATCCGAATTAAGGGGAGGGTAATACCAAGCATGCGTTAAATGGCCCTGAAAACCCTCAAAACAAAAAGGCTCTGGAATACTAATTTGAGATTCTTCCAAAACCGGATCTCTTACGGTTGTATGCAGCCAACTGCCAACACTTAAATGAACTTCCAGTAGACCCGATTCTTTTTTGGAATTACTAGCAATAGCGACTAATCTTTCTTCCTCAGCATGTATCCCAGATATATCATCAAAAGGTTGCTCACACGTCCTGATTAGGCCATCACGGCTCAACACATAAATTTGCCAACTCCCATTAACACAACTAGCACTAACAATATTTTTTCCAGCTGCTGCTGCAGTTGACATTCCATACACCCATTGAGGCATAGCACTTTCAGATTCCATGCTCCAACAACGTTCCCATGAAGGGGCAACTCCAGAGTCCTTCTTTAGGTCAAGCATCATCAAGTTCCACCACCCACTGCTATCTTCTGCAACTACAAGCTCACCAGATGGCAACCATATAGGTTGAAAAACTGATTTTGACTTTAAATTCTCTGAAGTACTTCCAGCTAGCAATTGTCGTTCAATAATTTCACCTGCATCATTGAAACGACCCACCCACAGCTGACTAACATCCCAAGGCATTGAAGGTGCTTGCCATTCAATCCACGCCAACTGATCTCCATCAGGGCTCAATACTGCATAACCTACAAAATCTTTAGGGCGATAAATAACCTGGGGTTGTTGATGTTCTTTATCTAACGCAAAGCTAACTAAAAAATCTCTACCATTTTTTTCCATTACACCTATCCACCTTCTTCTCAAAGAATCAATCAAGCCATCTGCAAGAAAATAATCCTGATGACAAGTAAGACTTAAGGGCGAATGCAATGAACCCCACCAAACCCCTTGCTTTTGTTTTGATTGGGCAAGAACTTTCCAAGTCTGAACATAAAGAGAGCAATCCGTATCATTTATCCAAGCCAGCAACAACTTATTACCTTCGCAAAAAGAGGCCAAAGCACCTCCTCCATAACTATGAACTCTGCTTCGCAGATTCATCGGGACAGGAGTTAACTCCTGTCCCGATGAATCTGAAGCGCCCCAAGGCCTAATCAAAGCCGTTGTACGTCCTCCCTCATTAGGTCTTTGCTCTAACCAAAGCACCCAGTCACCAATTACACGAGGCTCCCTAAGCGTTGATATTTGGCTAAGAACTTGTTCTGCACTGAGAGGTGTAAATGCTTCTGAGAAGTGCTGAAGCTTATTTGCGTTCTTTTTCATCGATCAAATACGAAACTGCTAGCACACATGCTTAGACTCATAGTGCTAATAAATGAGAAAACTCCTTGGCTCGAAGCTTTGCTGGATTGGCAAGAAATGCCGAAAACAAAAAGGCTTCAATAGCCGTTTCTAAGGAGCCACTTGCAACACCTCCGCTAACAATCCATACGCTTGGAAATAGAGTTTTACGGAAGCCAGCACGTCGTATTAGCAAAGTAGATGAATCCATCAGGGAATTAATAAAAGATATGTTAAGAAGCATGTACTCCGCCAAAGGGATTGGACTCGCTGCTCCACAGGTAGGCATTGACAAACAACTATTGGTTATTGATCTCGATCTCGAGGACCCCACAAATCCACCACTAATACTGATTAATCCAGAAATCATTTCATCTAGTGGAACGCTAGAAACATACGAAGAAGGATGCTTAAGTATCCCTGAGGTTTATATGGATGTTATTAGGCCTGCATCTATCAAAGTGAGTTTCCGAGATGAAATGGGAAGACCGAAAAAAATGAATGCTGATGGTTTGATGGGAAGATGTATACAACATGAAATTGATCACCTTAATGGTGTTCTTTTTGTGGACAGAGTCTCGAACCATGAAGAACTAGATCTTGAATTAAAAGAACATGGCTTTAAAAGTGAAGACGTCAGATCTATTTAAGATTTCGAATTATCTTATTAATAGATTAAAAATTCGTCTTTTGAGTTTCTGAATAGATTCTTCATCCAGATATGAGCAAATAGATAATAAAAAAGTCTGATCTTTTAGAGCTCAGTATGAAAAGTTTCAGCAAGCAACTAATACATTAGCTTTCAATATGTTTAGAAAAGTCAATTTAAATTAAATTGAAACGATCAATACTTTTGACAAAAGAAATCTTCCTACATCTCAAACTTGATAAAATTAAGGCAAAATAATATTTAAACCAACCACAAGTTTTTATGGCGGAAGAAACAGTTTTTAGCAAGATCCTCAAAGGAGATATTCCTTGTGAAGAGGTTTACAGAGATAACGAATGCCTAGCATTTCGCGATGTCCAACCTCAAGCACCCGTCCACATCCTCGTAATTCCGCAAAAAAGTATTCCTAGTCTTCGCGAAGCCGAAACAAAAGACAAAAAACTTCTAGGACATTTGCTACTTGTAGCGTCCACCATTGCCAATAAAGAAGGACTAGACAGCTGGCGGACAGTTATCAATACAGGAGCCAGTGCAGGCCAAACTGTGTTTCATTTGCATGTGCATATAATCGGGGGACGATCTCTAAGTTGGCCCCCTGGGTGAATCATGCAATCTTGCACTGCTGAGAATCACCCTGGAAAAATTTTATATAATGCAAAAGTCTATATAGAGCCAGATTTAACCATAAAATAATTGATTTTTTGCTAAACACTTGCTTATTGAATTTCAAGAGGGATGCTTTAGGCAATGATCAGAAATATGAAGATGCAACATGTACAGCAGTCAAATGGCAAAAATTCGATTGAAGCTAATTTGACATCCTGGTTCTCAACTAGTGAGCTCCTTGAATATTTAGGTATTTCCAAATCTGAACTGGATGCACAATCAAATCTTTTTTCTGAAGGAGTGCACTACAAAAAAGAACGACCAAGTCAAGCAAATAGTCAAATGCTATGGCGAATTGATCTTATCGATGAGTTGTTATGTTTACCCATTGCACCACTTGAAAAAGAAGCGATGGCAAAGGCCATCAATAATGAAATCACTTGCAATTAAAGAATGCATTAAGAAGACAAGGATAATTTGATTAAGCTAGTTCGAAAAATTGGCTATTGAAATCAATCAAGCAATTATTACCTATTACATTCTAGGATCATGGTGCAAGGCTAAAAAATTACATGACACAAGCTGATAAAGTAAATTTCTACAATCAGCATAAGCTCACAATTCATCCTGAAATAAAAACTCAATCTGCAACAAAGTCGCTTTGGAGAAGACTATTCTGGAGTACTGCAAGAGATTCAGACATATATAAAGCTGGGTGTGTCGATATTTTTGTAGGCAATTTCCCTGAGCAATTTTCTAACTTAATTAATAGGAACAAATAAAAGAATACATCTTTTATTTCAATGGATATGATCTACCTATGAGAAATGCGAGCACTCAATCCAGCAATGGACTCAAGAGTCAACTAGAAAAGCTTAGGCGCTTAGCCCAACCTTTCTTTTTGCCGCTGGATACAGGCAATGGGTGGCAATTCATATGGCTTCTCATTTCATTGATTTTCTGTGTTGGTGGACTGGTTCTGATATCGCTGACTGGCCTTCTACAAATACTAGAAAATTTACAACCAATCCTTGTAGAAAAGTATTTTGGAGGAGTTGTAAATACAACTGAATCTATATGGAATAGTTGGTGGGGTTGGCTCTTTTCCGGACTATTTCTTCTTGGTTCAGTAAGCTTCTTTAGTTTACGCCAACAATTAAGAGGCAAGCGTTGGATTCCTTGGCTTTTGCTAGGCGTAATTGTGCTAATGCTTCTAGCAGTAAATGGTATAAATGCAGGAATAGGATTTATTGCAAGAGATTTAACAAATGCTCTTGTAGCTAAAGAAGAAAGCAACTTCTACAAAATCCTTATTATCTATGCTTGTTGTTTTGTTGTTGCACTACCAATTCGAGTCTCTCAAATATTTTTTACATTAAAGTTAGGAATTATTTGGCGAGAATGGCTTTCTAAAAGTCTTATTGCCGATTACATGAAAAATAAAGCTTATTATGTGCTAAATCCAAATGATGAGCAAGCCACAGATGTAGACAACCCAGACCAACGTATTACTGATGACACAAAAGCATTCACAATTCAAAGTTTGAATTTCACGGTTGGTGTATTTGATGCCCTTTTAACTTTCTCATTGAATATATTAATTTTATGGAGTATTAGTACTAGGCTTACTTTTTCACTTTTTGGATATGCCACATTTGCTACTGCGATTTTACTTATAGCTTTAAAAAAGCTTATACGAATTAATTTCGATCAATTACGTTTTGAAGCAGACTTTCGATATGGTTTAGTTCATATTCGAGATAATGCAGAATCAATAGCCTTCTATGCTGGTGAAAAACCTGAAAAAGTAGAGAGTCAAAGACGATTGGGTGAAGTGGTTCGTAATTTCAATTTACTGATTATCTGGCAAGTAATTATTGATGTAATGAGACGATCTATAGGATATGCAGGAAATTTCTTTCCATATTTAGTTTTAGCGGCACCTTATTTCTCTGGAGATATGGACTATGGAAGCTTTGTTCAGGCTGCTTTTGCATTTAATATGGTTGAAGGATCATTATTCTTTATTGTTAACCAAATTGAAGAGCTCGCAAAATTTACCGCTGGGATTAATCGTCTAGAGGGATTTCAGTCTAAAGTAGAGAATGTAAGCAAAGAATTACCAGATAATAAATCTATTGTTCATACATCGACTAAATCTATAATCATAAATAAGGCTAATCTATACCCGCCAGGATCTAAAAAACCTATCATATCTGATTTAAATATCAGTATTAATGAAACAGATAAGGTTCTTGTAGTTGGCCCCTCGGGATGTGGAAAAACATCACTTTTAAGAATGATTAGTGGGTTATGGAAACCATCCAATGGAGTTATTCAAAGACCAGAAAATGGTGAATTATTATTTATACCACAGAAGCCTTATATGTTACTTGGCTCTCTAAGGGAGCAACTCACTTATCCTACAGAAGAAGATAAATTTAGTGATGAACAACTACAATCTGTACTTCGTGAGGTGAAGCTTCAACAACTTTTAAATCGTTATCCTGATCTTGATGTTAAACAAGATTGGCCAAGAATTTTATCTCTTGGGGAGCAACAAAGACTTGCTTTTGGCCGATTACTCTTAAATGCTCCAAGATTTGCAGTACTTGATGAAGCTACAAGTGCTTTAGATGTCAAAACCGAAGAACATTTATATGAACTTCTCAAAAAACGTGATCTAGCAGTTATTAGTGTTGGACATCGACCAACCCTTATAGAATTCCACTCAACTGTTCTCGAACTATTTGGAGATGGAGGCTGGCAACTTGTTCCTACAACTAGCTATGACTTTAATAAAGCTTGAGTGCGTTCAATGACCTCAAATAACCAAGCAAGTCCCGAGCAAAAAGAAGGACTGGAATCTTCTACAGATTCTTCAAGCTCTCCTGAGAGTGCATCTCCCCTAACCAGCGCAACAACTCAAGACGAACCTTCTTTTGGCTGGAGTGCCTATGCAGAACGAGTAAATGGACGTTTTGCCATGGTGGGGTTCATAGCAATTTTGTTAGTAGAGGCCCTCAGTAATGACAGCTTCCTTCATTGGGCAGGCCTAATACAATGATTTTTCTTGGCTGATCAACTCTTTAAGCGAATAACTTCAATATCCCATTTACCTTCTCTACTTACTTGAACAGCTAATACTCTGCCAGTATTATCCAAGCTAACTCTGCGAGGAATCCCTTTAGGAGTCAATTCAATCCTCTGCAATGTTCCTAAGCTTCTACGATAAATCAATAACTCAGTTTTATCTTCTCTCTGTCTTACAAGTGCTAATCGAGACCCGTTAGCACTGACGCTGACACTAATAGGTTGTGAATCAGCCCTATTTAGTCCTGGCAGAGCAACTCTTCTGCGACTCCTAACATCAATCATCTCTATCTTTTCTTTACCCTGATAACTGACCAGAGAAACTAACCATTGCCTTGCAAGGGAAGGCTCTCTATAACTATTAGAGGGTTTAAACAAAGCATCATTTAACCCATACATAGGTCGAATATCAGTCCTCAGACAACCACCTAACCCAAGGGGTACAAATAACAAATATAACCATAATTGTTTATGGAAAAAAGAATTTAATTTCATGGGCTTATTCCTACTGAACTAATTGGTAAGTTTCTGCCGTTTGGTTGATCAGGTTCAATTTTTTGACTCAAATCAAATAACTCAACACGCCATTGTCCTTTCTCTGCAACTTGAAGAGCTAATTGGCTTCCATCAGGGGCCAAACTTAATCTTATTGGAATTTTTTCGCCTGGAATTGGTAATTGATGACTGCGTCCAGTCAAACGATCTTCAATAATCGCCAATCGTTTATTGCCGCGTTGCCCTATTACTGCGACATATCTTGCATTCCAGCTTAAAGAAGGAGAACTATGAGGCTGATTACGTGAAAGATGACGCAATGGAAGAATATTGCCATTGCGCAGATCCCTTAACTGGACTGAAGGTCTTCCGTTGTAATCAACTATAAAAGCTAACTTTTCACCATTGCCACTTAAAGCTGGGTCCTGCTGATTTCGCTGTTCAAATTGACCCTGAATACGTTGAACTCTTCCAGTGCAACTACAAAGAAATATGCAGCCAATGAGAAGTGCAACTTTTTTCAAATTGTTTATACCCAAAATTTAGTCATCAAAACGGGAGCTATTGTCACGCCTTCTTTGATTTGGGGAAGTAGAGCGACCAGATTGAGATTTCGAGGAGTATCTAGAGCTAGAAGTCCCTTCTTTTGATGTTCTTTCAATACCTTTAGACCTAGAGGCCGCTTGCCTGGATGGAGAGAAAGCCGCATCCTCAGCTTTTTCTCTAATAGGTGTCCCTTGAGGCACACCAGATCGTCCTGTAGACGAGTAACTCCCTCTACTTGTTGAACGCCTTATTTGATCATCAACATTCCTTCTTCGACTTGCAGTCTCTTGATTTGGCAAAGGTCGAGAACCACGTCGTTGTTCCTGCCGCATGTTTCTCCTCTTGCCAAAAGAGGGATTCCTATCATCATCAGCATCCTTGCTACCAAACCTCTCCATACGCCTATCCGTATCTGATCCCTCCTTCCAGGACTCTGAAGTAGTTGCTCTATTTCGAACATTCCTACTTGCTGCTTGCTCAGGTATTGCAGCTCTTGATGTCCGTCTAGGTCGATAAAAATCCTGCTGAGAAACATCTAGATCTTGTTCATCTCTTCCTGAAAATCTCCTGGTGAATCGAGGCGATTCCTCAAATTGTTCATACGATTCATCCCAACCATCTCGCAAGCCTCTACCTCCTCCAGGCATTTGTGCAGGGTCAGGTTCTTCATCGAAATATGATGAACGACGTGCCTGATCAGTGGCGACACCTCGCAATCTGACACTTTCATAAGCAAAGAAGACTGTAGTTCCCGCTAGCAGAAACTGACCGAATTGAAGTATCGGATCAAGACGCCAACCCTGGAAAAAAAGAATCCCTCCACAAAGCAGGCCTATAGCTGCAAAAAAGACGTCGTAGTCTCGTGCAAGGGCTGGTTTAAAAGACCGTAAGAAATAGAGACCTGCACCGCATACGGCGAGGACAATTCCCACAATGCTGGCCCAATTAAGACTGGCATTGACCAAAGTTGCGCCCCCTGAAAATGACCGAAAGTGAGATTAGAAATCAACCTCTATGGTCTCAGTCTACGAAGTACGCCTCTCTTGACTAGCGACTGCGTTCTAAAGCATCTTTTTGGCTAACCCAAAGCAAGAAAGATGCTGCTGGAATCACAACCAGCAGAGCAGCTCCGACAATGCTATAGAGAAGATTTGCGGCAGAAGGTGTCATAGCAGCTACTTTTTGAGGGCAAAACAATAATAATCTTACGGATTAACAGCGGCTTTATACGATGTCTCTATAGATGCTTTGAGGTTTGTGACGTCCGCATTAATTCGATACTTGCCAACTTTTCATCTATTACTGGGTTTATTGCTCTCAAGCCTGACCTTGGCATTTTTAATACGAATAATCCTCACCTGGTATCCACAGGTAAATCTCAAGAAAGGTTTGTGGATTGTATTAGTCTTTGTGACAGAACCAATATTGTCAGTTACCAGAAAAGTTGTCTCGCCAATTGGAGGTGTTGATGTTACTCCAGTGATTTGGGTTGGATTTATCAGCCTTATACGTGAACTCCTTGTTGGCCAGCAAGGAGTGCTATCGCAAATATTACTAAAAACCCAAGCATTAACTTAGATCTAGACATTCAATGCTTCTAAGGGCATCAACCAAGCATTTCCTGCTCAACAAATTTCGTATGCACATCTCCTCTTAAAAATTCATCACGGTTCAGTAAGTGCAGATGAAAGTCAATCGTTGTTGGTATTCCAGTTACAGCACATTCATTTAGAGCTCGTTCCATCCTTTTTAAGGCGGCATTACGATCATGGCCCCAAACAATCAACTTCCCAATAAGAGAATCATAAAAAGGCGGGATGTCATATCCAGTGTAAACATGACTATCTACGCGTACACCAGGCCCCCCAGGTGGAAGCCACCCAGTAATTCTTCCAGGAGCAGGGCGGAAATTATGTGTGGAGTCTTCAGCATTGATTCGACATTCAATTGCATGACCTCGAAGACTAATTTCTTCTTGTTGAACGCTGATCGCTTCTCCTCCGGCAATTCGCAATTGCTCTGCAATTAAATCAATACCAGTAACCATTTCAGTAACTGGATGTTCAACCTGAATACGAGTATTCATTTCCATGAAATAGAAATTCCCCGTGCGATCAAGAAGAAATTCAACGGTTCCAGCACCTTCATAATTAATGCTTTTAGCAGCTGCGATCGCAGCCTCGCCCATCCGAATTCTCAAAGCAGGGTCCAATGCTGGACTAGGAGATTCTTCTAACAACTTTTGATGTCGTCGTTGAATTGAACAATCCCTTTCTCCAAGATGCACCACATTCCCATGCCTATCGGCTAAGACCTGAACCTCTACATGACGTGGTCGATCAATAAATTTCTCCATATACAGTCCTGGATTGCCAAATGCTGCCTCAGCTTCCCCCTGTGCTGCTTTAAATAAATTTTCTAATTGATCTGCGGTATTTACCAATCTCATTCCTCTACCACCTCCGCCAGCAGTGGCTTTTATCATTACTGGATATCCCATACCTTGAGCCAATTCAGCCGCTTCCTCAGGACCACTAAGCAACCCCTCGCTTCCTGGAACTGTGGGCACACCAACCTGAACCATTGTTGACTTTGCAGTCGACTTGTCGCCCATCGAACGAATAGCATCGGGTGAAGGGCCAACAAAAACAATTCCATGGTCTCGACAGATTTCAGCAAATCTGTCGTTTTCCGCCAAGAAACCATATCCAGGGTGAATAGCATCAACCCCCCTGGAAGTAGCAGCAGCAAGAATATTTGGAACATTCAAATAACTTTTACTGCTTGGCGCATCTCCGACACAAACTGCCTCATCTGCAAGCTGAACATGCAATGCATTGCGATCAACAGTGCTATATACAGCAACTGTTGCTATTCCCAATTCTCTGCAACTGCGGAGAATACGGAGAGCAATCTCACCACGATTAGCAATTAGGACTTTGCCTATAGGCATTGAGCCTTATCAAGATATTTAGCCGGATCGTATCAGCGCTCATACCCTTAATCGTTTTAGAAGATACGTAAGGTTGACCGTTATGATCAATTTCGACTCAGTCAGAGTGGCTGCGTTTCCTAAGCGGATGTGGTGGAATTGGTAGACACGCACGTTTGAGGGGCGTGTGGCTTCGGCCTTGCGAGTTCAAGTCTCGCCATCCGCATGCATTTTAAAACTTGACTTCAATCCCACCAAAAGCAATGAAGGAAGCTTCGTTAGTGGTGGTTTTTATATCCAATGGACCAGGAGAACTTGCAACGTGGGTAAAACCACTTGCAGAAAAATTACACACAAAACTTTTAATGCAACCAAAGGCTAAGTACTCACCTGTAAGCCTGAGACTTGTCTTGGTTCCCTGTCCAAATGCCACTGGCAATGAAACTAAAGCTGCAAGGAAATGGGGAGATTTTGAACAAATCACCCCTCCTACTAACTTCTGGAAACTATTACTCTGCCCACAAAAATATGGAATTTGGCCTAATAAAGGTCTTGTGGTCTTTCTTGGTGGAGATCAATTTTGGAGTGTATTGCTATCAGCAAGACTTGGCTACCGCCATTTGACTTATGCAGAGTGGGTAGCGAGATGGCCGCAGTGGAACGACAAAATTGCTGCAATGTCAACCAAAGTAATGAAACGTTTGCCTAAGAGGTATAGAAGCCGATGCACAGTTGTTGGTGATCTCATGGCAGATCTAAATAATCATGCAAAAGAAGAACAGCCACTCTCAAAGGGTACCTGGGTAGCTCTTATGCCAGGGTCTAAGAAAGCAAAGCTCTCCGTTGGAGTCCCTTTTTTTCTTGAAGTAGCAGACATTCTTTCAACAATAATTCCTGAGTGTAATTTTTTACTTCCTATTGCGCCAACAACAAATATCATCGAAATTCAAAAGTTTGTCAGTTCTAACAACCCAATTGCCTCCCAGTACAATACAAGTATTAAAACAATTGCCCCACAAGATAAAAGCAATAATTTGCGGAAATTAATTACCAAGCAAGGCACAGAAATATATTTACATGAAGATCCACCAGCACACAATCCATTAAGTCAATGTCATCTAGCTCTGACAACTGTAGGAGCAAATACAGCTGAACTAGGTGCACTTGCGGTACCTATGATAGTGATCGTACCAACCCAACATTTATACGTTATGCAAGCATGGGATGGTGTTTTAGGTTTAATCGGCAGAATCCCAGGTTTAAGAAGATGCATAGGTCTTTTAATTAGTATTTGGAGAATGCGAAAAAAAGGCTTCCTTGCATGGCCAAATATATCTGCAGGACGTACAATTGTTCCAGAAAGAGTTGGCATAATCACTCCTAAAGAAATTGCCACAGAAGCTGCGCAATGGCTTCAATCTCCTGAAAGACTAAAAGGGCAAAAAGAAGACTTACAAAATCTGCGAGGAAAGCCTGGTGCAGTTGAAGCCATGTCTCAAGAAGTCATCAAATTACTGCCAAAATCTTTGATAAAATTGTAGGATATGAAGCATTAAAACCTTCTGAGAAGAATTCAGGATTCAGCCATGCAAAAAACAAATTCATTACATGATGAATCAATAGATTGGAAAGAAGTTACTTCTGAAGAATGGGAGCAAAGGCTAACAAGTAATCAATATAAAATAACACGTAAAGGGGAAACTGAGAGGGCATTTACAGGCGAATATTGGAACCATAAAGAGTCAGGAAAGTATAAATGTATCTGTTGTGGAGCTTCACTTTTTTCCTCAAAAAATAAATTTGATTCAGGAAGTGGCTGGCCTAGTTTCTGGGATTCGACCTCTAAAACTGCAATATCAACACATGTCGACACTAGTCATGGAATGATACGGAATGAAATTAAGTGTTCAGCGTGTAACGCTCATTTAGGGCATTTATTCAATGACGGCCCTAATCCAACTGGCAATCGATATTGCGTAAACAGTGCATCACTAAGTTTTAGTTTTGATGCTGAAAAATCAACTTAATACTTCATCTTTTTACCATGGATCCTCTAGCTCATTATCATCATATGGAGAAAGTTGATCATTAAACTTCCTCTCTTTATTAGGAGAAGTATCTAATGGTTCAACATCTAAAGGATCCTCAGGCTTTTGATTAGGTCTACGGGAAGTAGATCTTGAAGGGATTACACCCTTATTAAATGCCTGGCTTTTTTCATATTCTTCATTATCCCTAAAGGCAGGTTGATCTTCAATAGACTTACCTGAGTCAGAAAAAGTGGATATTGATGGTTCATCTAAATAGCGACGCTTTTGTTTTATTTCCTCTCTTTCTTGATCTATTTCAACATATTCTAATTCTTCTTCTTCTTGGAAAATTTCCTGAGTTGACGCCTGTAGTGACCTTTGAGGTTCTTCAATGCTATCTCCAGAAATCAATTGATTCTCAACTGGTACAAGATTAACTCTATAACGGTCCCTTTCTTGGTCTTCCCAACTAGAGCCTCCTACACCAAGTTTTTCTAGGAAGCCACTATTTAACTGCTTGAGTTTTTCCTCAGCTCCTTCATAAACAATGATTCTATCTGCACCGCTACTAACTATTTCTTCTACAGGTATCTCCCAAGTACTTAATACTCCCTCACCAAGAATTGGAACCCCCAATGCACCCATAACTAAAGTCGTAAGTTCACCAGTCTCAATATCAAATGAAAAGCCAAGAACTCTTCCTAACTGATCGCCTGATTCAGTAATAACCTGACAATTGATAACTCGACTGTATCTATCTGGGGTAAAGCCTTCACTCAAGGAATCAACAGAGTCAACAAGAATTACATCTCCAACCTGTCGGATCCGATCCAGTGGCATCCAACGCGGAAGTCCAGGAAGGAACCTAGTCAGAGGATTATCCCGTAATCCAAGAGCTACAACTTCTCGGCGATCTATATCCACAACAACTTCACCAACAACACCAAGTCTGCGTCCAGTATCACGAGTGATAACTTGGGTGCCCATTAATTCAGAACGCAACCAAAGGCGATCACTGGGGATACCATCTAGTGGATCATTTTGGGATTGACTATTGGTCAAACGAAAACCTTCAGACATGAACTAATTGACTCATTTTGACGCAATGCAAGACCAGGAACATCTCAAGCTGCATCGGGCAAGCCAACAACCTGAGTATGTGCACCTCTTGCCTGTGTCACTCCAATGGTGCGATTAGATGCACCTATCATCGGTCTTCGATGACTCACAACCAAAAACTGAGCTTGTTCAGCCTGTCTAGCAATCAATGCGGATAATCTTTCAACATTGACACCATCTAAAAAGCTATCAACCTCATCTAACGCATAAAAAGGCGAAGGACGAAACCTTTGTAAAGCGAAGAGAAAACTCAATGCAGTTAACGACTTTTCTCCTCCAGACATTGCAGCCAGCCTTCTTACTGCTTTTCCCTTGGGGTGGGCAACTAAAGTCAACCCACCTTCTAAAGGATCCTCTTTATTATCTAATTGGAGATGACCATCACCTTCTGAAAGACTCGCAAAAATTTCTCGAAAATGAGAATCCACTGCTTCGAAAGCTTCCATGAAGGCTTCCTGTCGCAACGTAGCTACTGTCTCAATTCGCAGCAAAAGCTCTGACCTCTCTTCACTCAGAGTGCCAAGTCTCTCTGCCAAATCACTTAAACGCTTATTTAATTCTTCTAATTCCTCAAGTGCAAGCATATTGACTGGTTCCAAAGCTTCCATACGATTTTGTATCGATTGCAAGTCAGCTTGCAGTTTCTCCAAGCCACCAATCCTTAGCTCATCAGAAATCACAGGAAGCGGTTCTGGAAGAGATTGTGCCAACTCTTGAAGACGAACTATCGAACTGCGTTTCTCTTCTTCTAATCCGTTTATCTCTTCTCTAAGACGTTCAAGCTTCCACTTTCCCTCTTGAAAAAGTTGCCTCTGATTAGTCAGAGCCGTTTCAGCCGCATCTCTTGCAAGTCTCTGCTTCCCAAAATTATTTTGTAATTCTTTTTGTTTATCTTCTAAAATATTACGAGATTCTTGCAATTCTTTTTGCTTATTCCTCCACTCTTGATGAGACAAAGCCAAAGATTGCACTGCTTGTTGCAATCTTTTTTCTTCAGCAATAAGTCCCTTCTTCTGGTCTTCAAGTCTTTCTAATTCTAACTGTCTTTCCCGCTGCTGATTAAGCAAAGAATCTCTATCTCCTCTGGCAGTTCTCAAAGCTAGATCAGCAGATTCTAAATCAGCTTCTAATTGCTTCCAACTCTGATCCTCTCCCTGACCATTTAAAAGTTTTTCAGTATCTTCTAAGTCATCCAACTTCAAAAGTAAAGGCTTAATTTCTTTATCAATGATCTCTAATCGCGCTTGATATTCTGCTTTAGTCTCTTTTAATGAATTGATACGATCAATTCGTTCTTTACAACGCAGCAAAAGAGGTTTATTAGAACTTTTAGCAGCCATACTTGCTGCCTCCAAGGCAACTTTACGTTGCTCAAGTGTTGTCAATTCAGATGAAGCCTGCTCTAAAGATTTGCGTTCAAGAACTTCCTCTTCACGACATTGAGCAAGAGTTTCTCCAAGCTCTAATAGCCTTAATCGGATTGGTTCAAACTCATCACTTTCATTACTTCTCCCAAAACTAAGTCCAATACCTCTATTCGAAAAACTACCTCCTGTCATTGCTCCACTTTTTTCAATCAACTCACCATCTATAGTCACTGCCCTATTTCGGCCAAGTTGACTGCGAGCCGCGCTGAGATCACTAAAGACCAAAGTTTCTCCAAAAACATATGCAAAGACATCCCTATAGATAGGGTCAAAATTGATAAGATCAATTGCTCTACCAATTAGGCCTTCACTATGTTTTCTGTTTTGTAAAGGCCTGCCTCTTTTCAGCACATTATTATTAGAAAGGCCTTGTGACTGCATTTTGTTCAGAGGAAGGAATGTCAAGCGCCCCGCCTTTCGTCTCTTCAGTAAATCAATCGCTTTAGCGGCTATTCGGTCATCATCAACAACAATCTGCCCTAGTCGTACACCTGCGGCAACCTCTAGTGCAAGGCGATAGCAATCATCGACTTCTCCTAATTGCGCCACTGGACCATGTATGCCATCTATGCCCGATTGAAGAAGAAGCCTTAGCGCTCCTGTTCCCCTACTTTCCTGCAAAGCTTCTTTGCGACTCTCCAAACGTGCAATTTCCTTTTCTAGTCTTCCTTGTTCTTGCTCAAGTCGACTACGGGTTCTTTGCTTAACAGCTAAGGATTCAACTAATTCCTTTATCTGATTTTTTTGATGAGAAATAGACTTCAACAGAGAATCCCCTTCCGCTTCAAGTTGCTCTAGTTGCTTAATCACTTGTTTATTCTGAGCTGAATCTCTCTCTGCATCTAATGTAAATTCCTTGTCTCTGGTATCAATTTGCAGCAACCTTTCCTCCAAAGTTTGTTGCTCATTTTGCAGAGGTTTAACTTTAATTTGAAGTTTTTGACGTAGAGCACTTCTCTCTCTCTGGTCTTCAATTAAAACACCAGACCGCCCTGCAACTTCACCAAGTCTTCTTCGGGACACCTCAACAGCAGCTTCAGCATTTTTACAAACTTGTTCAGCGGCTTCAAGAAGTTGATTTTTTGAATCATCAATCTTGCTTTTTGTTTTCACTTGTATTGCTTGACGTTGACTAATCAGAGCTTGACGTTCTACCTGCAACCTTTCTCCTTCTTGCTTGTGAGTTGTAGCTTGGCGTTCTAGTTCACGAGTTTGAGTATCTAAACCGGCAATTTCTGCTTGAACAGCCAGCAATTTATCTTCGCCTAAAGCCTTCACATTTTGTTGAAGTAATTTTAATTCTTCGGCAGATTGCAAAAGTTTTTTATCTGCTTCTATAAGTGAAGCCTGATCTCTAGTTTCTTTTTCTTCTAATTTCTTCTGTCGAGCTTTTAAATCACTTAAAGCTTTTTTTGCCTCCTCATAACCCAAAACTAATTCCTGTTTCCTCCCCAATTGCAATTGCTCACGCAACTCTTTATAGGTACGAGCTTTGGCACAATCTCTCTCTAAGCGGTTTTTGGAAGAAATCAGCTCCTGTTCAACAATCCGACAACGCTCTTGTCTCTCTTGAACATCATCAAGCTTGGTACGAGATTGCTGAATTCGATGGTCAAAAAGTGCAACACCTGCAAGTTCATCTATCAATCCTCGACGATCCCGATTACTCATGGAAACAATTCGAGTGACATCCCCTTGCATTACGACATTGCTACCTTCTGGATCAATTCTGAGACGTCGTAATTGAGTTTGAAGTTGTTGAAGGTTGCATGGCTCGCCATCTGCCGCATAACTGGAGCTATAAGAACCGCCAGGCATAATCCTGAGGCGTCGAGTAACTGTCCACTCCTTTTGATCTGATTTGATCCAAGGGCCATCTTCAGGCGGCTCTAAGCCTTCCTCAGCTGAATCTGGATGCCAATCACTCAGGTCAAACCTCACACTAACTTCAGTTTCTGCAGATTTACCTGCTCGTAAAACGCCACTATTGACAAGGTCTGGCAAGCGATCTGCCCGCATTCCTCGACTAGTTGCCAACCCTAGGCAAAACAAAACACCATCCAAGATATTACTTTTTCCTGAACCATTAGGCCCAGTAACTACTGTGAATCCCTCCTCAAGTGGGATTGTCATCGCCCCACCGAAGGACTTGAAATGCGCTAGCTCGACCTGATTGATATGAACCAACAGGAATCAGGTCAAAAGCGAACTGACGTTAGCGAAACATTCGAGAAGCTCAAGTAGATCTTTACCTAATCGAAGTCAGATTCTGATAAGGAGAACAGTTGGCAAAGAGAATTCTTGATTTCCAAAGTGCCCACGATCTCATTGCTATGGAGTCGTATTCGGATCGGATGAATATCATCATCTGGTAATTCGCCCAAATAAATACCGCCTATTAATCTTCGAACCTTTCCTCTCCCTTTAGTCAGGTCAGCTTCTTGAATTTCTAACCAGGCAAGCCGATGAGGAGGAAGAGCAACAACTTTCTGTGCAGGGAGACCTAAAGCTGGAAAAGTTAATAGACGCCAACTTCTACAAAAACCTTTATCTTCTAACAACAAATCAAAATGAACTCCTAAAGGATCATCTGGAGCGCAAGTGTGCTCAAGCAAGACCCAATGGTTTTGCTTATCCATAAAAAAACTCAGGCAAGTCTATTGCTCTCGTGACGAAGTTGGCTGAACAAAACCTCGTCTTGAGAGATAGAAGCCATTACCTCAAAGAATCAGGCTCAAGCTAGTCCAACATTAAATTTGGACTTTCTCTTAGTCTTGAGGAACAAATCTCAAGGCAATCAAAAGCAGGCTTCCAGCACCTGCTATGGCTGCGGCAATCATTCCGAGAGAAGTAGGAAGAGTACTCGAAGCAAAAAGCATTCCGGACAGGCCCACGTACATGACCAATAATAAGCATCAAAAGATCTTTAGCACTAGAACCAATTATTAGGCAATAAATGTAAGCAAAGACGACGCGAAGATTTTCTTTCATTTTCACGCTCCAAAGCAGCGCAAAAACGTGACACCGGTGTTGCTGCCTTGTTTGAAAATGAAAAACCGATGCCAAGAAGGGTTTCCCTAAAGCAAAAGCTTCTCTAGGCTTTGCACAATTGTCAGGGTTTTATGGAATCCAAGAATTCCGCATCCTGCGAGCCGCAAAACGTGGTTGAGACTGCTCCAAATAATGATCAAAATCTCTCAGATCAATGGTTCAGTGATCGTTTTGAAAGCTTGCTACCTAGAATTCAAGAGCATTGGCCAGACTTGGCCAAACAAACTCTAGAGGCAACTCGTGGCAGTCTTGATGAAGTAGTTCGGGTGATTTCGCAACACTCAGGGAAAAACACCCAAGGCGTCCAGGAGCAATTAGAAGATTTATTCCATTCTGCAACTGATAAAACAAAAGATATTGCAGAAAGCTTGGAACCTTTAGAAAAACAACTAGAAGAACTTCTTGATGAATTAAACAGCACCCTCAGGCCAAGAATAGAAAGTCCAGTCAGAGAACGTCCCTTACTGGCCATTGGCATAGCAGCAGGAATAGGAATAGTGCTAGGAGTCCTAATGTCTGGAGGCAGAAGATCCTAATGAGCGAATCGCAACGCCCTCGTGGACTAGGAGCGGCTGCACGTGTGACTGCTTTGGCAAGTTCAGTGATGGACCTTCATGTGCGTATCGCCTTGCAAGAAATGGATAGAGAGAAACGCCGTTTGATTAGTGGCGGCATTTTTCTCGCAATGGGAGCCATTTTCATGCTCTTTGCATTGTTGGCATTGGAAATAATGCTGGTTATTTGGATGAAAAACACATTGAATTGGCAACTTGAATGGATTTTGCTTGGTTTAGGGCTAATTGATTTAGCACTAGCTGGTCTCAGTTTGAGAATCGGAGGATATCTTGCTAAAGGTCCATATTTACCAGAAACTCTGGAAGGCCTTTCCCGAACAACTAAAGCAGTCTTAGGAAAATCCTAAATTTAGTGAATTAAATATTTCAACCACCGACAATCAATTCCTCCATTATTCACAGAAAAACGACGACTAGATTTCATTCGTATCGAACTGCTTAATTCTGGATTCCCATTTAGCAACCAAAATTGCCAACCCGATGCATTTTTTTTAAGAAAAATCCCAAGTGCTTCATAAAGCAATTTCAAATCTTCATCAGCTCCAAGTCTCTTCCCATAAGGCGGATTACATACAATGAACCCATGTTGCTTAGGTAAAGAAAGTTTTGCGAAAGGAATATTTTGTATCCGGATAAATTTATCAAGCCCTGCTGCTTCAACATTGTCCTTCGCTTGCTTAGCTACCTGAGCATCTTTCTCACAACCAAGAATCAATGGCAGTTTTCTGTCTAGAACTTCCAATCGCCTGATTTGATTTTTTTCCTTTTGCCAAAGACTTGGATCAAAATCAGCCCAGCCTTCCAAAAGATAAGAACGGTGTAACCCTGGAGATAACCCCAAAGCAAGGCTAACTGCTTCTATAAGTAAGGTTCCAGATCCGCATAATGGATCTACTAATGGAACACTTCCATCCCAAGCACTTAAACGCATAAGGCCTGCAGCAAGATTTTCTTTTAACGGCGCAACTCCCATTGCAGCCCTATAACCTCGCTTATGAAGACTTCCTGCTGATCCATCCAAGCTCAAAATTCCACCAAATTGATTTAAATGCAAATGCAAACAAATATCTGGTTTGTCAAGAGCTATATCAGAGCGTTTTCCAAAACAACTTCTTTGCCAGTCAACCACTGCATTCTTTACTTGCAACGCCGAGTAATGACTATGCCTTAAGCCATCAGATCTGCCTGAAACATCAACTCTAAAAGACATTGATGTGGGTAGCCACCGTTCCCAATCCAAACAGTTTTGAACGGCAGAATAAAGAGTGTTAGGGCTATCACAAGGAAATCGAGCCATCTCGCGCAAAAGACGAAAAGGCAATCGCGCTTGCAAATGCAACCGATAAAAACAGGACATATCTCCTTCAAAAGAAACACTCCTCCTATGAGCTTTTACAGACTTCGCTCCTAGCGAGATCAACTCTCGAACCCCCTCTTCTTCTAACCCTTCAGGAAGGACAGCAATACCTTGCATTGATCGCTCAAATTAGCTTGTAAAAATTCTGTTCAATTTAGATATTGAAAACAAATCAAAAAACCTGCAAGAATAAATATGTCCATCTTTTTTGGACTAGGTGATCCACACCAGTGTCTCGGACAGCGGTTCGATTCCGCTCAGCTCCATTAACTTTGTGGGGCTGCAATGGTTTCGACGGGGTATGAGGAGGGTAACTGAAACCTGCTCGGTTAGAGCAAACCCATAAACGCTAACAACATCGTTAGTTTCTCCCGTCAGACAGCCCCTGTCGCTGCTTGACCTTTTAAAGGAGATGGGGTGAGGTCAGCCTTATCACCCAATTGATCCATGGGGGCTGGAAGGCCCCCTCTTTGATTGCAAAAATAGACTTCAGTTCTGATGACCAGCCCTGAGAATTCTTTGAAGACCTGAACCTAGATGAATAAAATATTAAATAAATAGCTATAATTGAAAAATTTCTAATTAAGAATACAGAAAAGTCAATTCAAACAATCAATCATTTCATTATCAATTGCTGTTTGGTCATCATTATGAATAGATATGAACAAAGAATTTGATATCGATTGCCTAGGCTGAAGGCATAGAGCCTCTTCTCTTTTTCTAACTGTTTGACTTGTATGATCTGAGGGATTACCATAGTACAAAATTATTTTATTGTTAAGTTCTGAATTATTCTTTAATTCATCAACAACCTTGTTTCTAGCTACAGGGGTTAAATTATCTAAATCACCAAAGTAATATTCAGGCAAATCAATAGCTAAACAGCCTTTATTACAAATATTTGATTCGCGAAGATATTCTGCAAAGCTCTTAAAATTAATCAAAGGCATAGTCTTATTTTTTACTTTTGCATAAGATATAGCAATGTTTCCAATTAACATTAAGCTAAAGATGAGAGTCAGCAAGCGTTTAAAAAAAGATCTATTTTCACTAACACTTAATATATAAGCAAAGAAATTCGAAATTAAAATTGTCGTAGCAGGAAGTAATACTATATAATTTCTGGGAGTAGATAGTGAAACACGTAAATCAATCACTGCAAGAGCAGCCAAAAAAAGAAGAATTAGTGTCAATATAAAAATTGATTCATACTTTTGAATTCTAACCTTAGAGTTTGGAATAACTTTTACATGCTTACGCTTAAAGTATAAAATAATACTAAAGGCTACAATGCTACAAGAAACAATCCATATAAATATCGATGTTTGGTCACGGTAAGCGAGCAGTGGTATGCATCCAATTAAATATTCATTTATTGTCCCCACAATAGGCAAAATAGTAATCCAACCTATCCTATTTAAATTACTATTGCCAACGTTATGCAAGACAGGCCAAATAGAAATCAAGCATATTAAACATATGATCTTCCAACGTTTTGGCTCAACCTTGTTATCAAAATAATTTAGAATAGCCATAAGGTATGCATATATCAAACCAAAATAATGCGTAAGAGATAATAAAATTGTTGATAGATAATAAAAAGCATTTAACCTATTTAATGCTGCTTTGTTATGTTCTAGTTTATGTGAAAATACATTTTCTCTAAGCCTTAAGAAAAAAATTGTTGTTGTTGAAGCCAAAAGAAGAAGTAGGCTATAATTACGAGATTCTTGGGAATAATAAATAAAGCTAGGTGCTGTTAAAACTAATAGGAAGTTAAAAAACCTACGTAATGATCTAGTTCTTAAAGCTTCATGAATAAAGATACCTAATGTGCATGATGAAAAAATAAGGCTAAGAGTTCTAGTGCTGCTTTCGAAGTTTCCAAATTGATCAATCCAAATTTTCAATAAAATTTGATATAATGGAGGGTGTGTATCTGGAAGGATCCAATTAATAAATAAATTCACCCAATTATCACTCGATGCACTTATTGAAAAAATTTCATCTCCCCAGTAGGAGTAGCCACTGAATATGCAAATAAGAGATACACATATAAAGGCCGAACTTAAGAAAAATGTTAATAATATTATGTTATTTCTTGGATTTAAGTTCAGTATTTTCATTCTAGTATATTTAGACAATGCAAATATTATATAATTGCGTGCTTTTTTTCTAGATGCCTTTAGATAATTTATTTATAATCAGTTTTATCTTTAAATCATTTTAATTATGAAGGGCATAGTGGTGGGTAGGGCCTCAAACAGCTATTTAATAGAAATAAAGAGGCAACGGAGCAATCAAATCAAATAGGCTTAAATTAGTCTATGATTAAATCTATGAAGATAATGATAAAAGGTTGGCGATACACTGCTGTTGGGTTTTCCTCAGCAATTGTCTTTGCATCGGTTCAATTACTACTCGGATTAATTTTTCCACTATGGATTAGCAACGTATGCGGATTTTTGGCTGGGTCAATAATTAGCTATTTCGGACACGCACTTTACACATTTCGTGATGAAACAGCTGGATCAATATTTGCTCGAAGATGGCTGCTCATACAGTTCATAACCAATTTAATAATTTGCGCCGTTCTACCTTTTTTACTCAAACCAATAGGAGAAGGTTTACTCACACGATTAATTTTAATATTTACTCCTTCAGTCCTAAATCTTTTAATATGGTCTCGTGCCGCAACATTTAGTCATAAGAGAGTCATAAATAAAAAATCATTTCCAATAATTCATGCTGATGATCTTGGGTTAACTACTGGTATTAACAACGCAATTTTTGAACTGTATAGCATAGGGAAACTAGATAGTGCTAGCCTCATCGTAAATGGTAAATGTGTTCTAGATGCAATCAAGCAATGGGAGAAAAATTCACATTTTCCACTATGCCTTCATCTCTGCTTAAGTGAAGGACGTGCTATTTCACCTAAAGAAAAGGTAAAAACATTGATCAATAAAGATGGTCTTCTGAAGCAAACATTTTTTAAATTATTTCTTTCTTCCTTCCTACCTAAAAGCAACAATTATCGAAAAAGGCTAGAGCAAGATCTTTATTGTGAAATAAAGGCACAGGTTAAACTATTCAAAGATTTAACCAAGCTTGATCAAGTTTCATTAGATGGACATCAGCATATACATTTGGTTCCAATCGTACTACAAGTGATTATAAAGGTCGCTAAAGAGAGTAATATAAATTGGATAAGAACAACTAAAGAGGCAATCCCAATAGGCTTAAAATTACGCCAATGGAAAGTGATTTTTAATCAAAATCGTTGGTTGAAATGGCTAATACTTCAAATATTAAGTCTAGTCAGCCAGTCTGCTATTAGGAATGCTGCATTAAAGACAAATCATAAATTTGCAGGAGTTTTATTTACAGGAAGAATGGTTGGTTATTCACTATTAAAATCTATAGATGAGCTTGAAAGTTGTGCAAGCAGTACAATATATAATAAGCCTATATTGCTTGCACATCCTTCAACTAATGCAAGTGAGGAAACATCACTTGTTGAATTATTGGATTTTCCATTGTCAACAAAATTTGTGACATCATATTGGAGAAAAAAAGAATTCAATGAACTCAAATCTCTATACGAAAAATAATATTCAAGATTATTTATCTAATAAGTTTAGAAGATCTAATGTACTTTTTTCTACAATATATCGTGGCCTGCCTAAGACCTGACGATATGTCTTCCCTAAATACTCACCAAGAATCCCAAGAATAAGAAAATTAATTCCGAACAATAAATATATCGAAACGACAATAGTCGTCCATCCAGGAATTGCTTGTCCATTAAGCCAGGTTGATAAAATATTTATAATCATAAAGAAACAAACCATCAAAAGAAATATCGATAAGAGGAAAGTTATTCGAAGAGGTATTATTGAAGTACTAGTAATACCTTGCAATGCTAATCTAAACATCCTTCGCAGGCTATATTTACTAGTGCCAGCTATTCTCCTCCCTACCCTATATTTAATCGTCTCTTGATTAAAGCCTAAATTAGCTACTAACCCTCTGGCAAAGAATTCGAAATCATTATGTGAAATAAGTGCTGATGCTGCTTTAGAGGACATTAGGCGAAAGTCCCCTACTCGTGATTGAATTTTGACTCCAAAAGTATTTAATAGCTTATAAAATGTAACTGAGGAAATACGCTTAAACCATCCTACATTTCCTGACGATTCTGCATATTGTTGAGCATTTATAATTGATCTTGGATGTTCAATAACCTTTTCAATCATTAATCTGACTATTTCAGGGGGATGTTGCAAATCTGCATCCATAGTTAAAATATAATCAGAAAATGGTATTGCATGCTCAATTCCTGCAAGCAGTGCAATCTGGTGTCCAAAATTATTGGAAAGTTTTAAGCCATGTACTTTTTTAGAAAAATCGGAAGAAGATTTGATATTACACCAAGTTCTATCTTGCGAACCATCATCTACAAATAGATAAAGTATATTAACTGTAGAAGTTAGCCCTTCTAGATTTTTGTCTAGTTCTCTTATTATTTGTGGAATAGAACCTTGTTCATTATGACAAGGAAGTATTATAGTAACAGTAAGCATGTTTGATGTTTTCTTCATTTCATTTTTCAGAATCACATATAAAGAGTACAGAGAAAAAGGAAGTAAGTCTGCTCAATGATTGAGAATAACAAATGATTGGATTTTACAAATCATATCAAATATGAGGCGTAAAGTGATTGAAACTTAAAGCTTGAGTATTATTGTAATAAACGAATTTAGATTAAGTTAGAAGCTTTGCATTACCGAAATCTATGAAATGCTTGATTAAAAATATTGATGATATTAAAACTGTTATTCCATAGAAAATTTTAGGATTATACAAAATATTCCTTTGGGATTTACTTATAAACAATGAAAGAGCCACATAAAAATAAGGCTGACCGAAAACATATCTTGCCAAGCCATTCAAATAGTATGGCTGTGTAAAAAAGACAATTAAAGAATGGCTTAAAGCAAAAAATGACGTGTACCAAAATAAATAGTCTAATTGTTGTGAATTAATAATTTCATTTTGATGACTCTTTATATTTTTCTGGCTTGGTAAAAAGTTAATTCTTCGATTATTCTTTTGAGAAAATAGAGCGTACAAAATTCCTATTGGTGGATATACAAGTGTTAATGGAAGATTCTTTGAAAAACACTTCTTTAAAAGTTCAAATCTATTATGAAAAATTGAATATTCAGCTAAGTTATTAAATATCAATAAAAAAGGATAGTAAAGTGCCCAATAGTCAATCAGGGGTGATCTAGAAGTAAAAAAATAGATCGGTCGTATACCAAATTCCTTACCCCAACCTTTTTGAGCTAAAAATGGCTCCAAAAAACTATGTCCTTCACTTAAGCATAAGAAGCCATAAATGATATAGCCAAAGCAAGTGCCTAGCATGATTACTATTGATAATAGAAGGTATTTATTAACAACATTTATATTGATTTGTTTATCAATAATTAATATTATTAAGAAAGATCCAACACAAGAAAAAATTGTTTGTGCAATTGTCGATCTTGTAAGGCCTATAAGTATACAAGTCACAAAGATTTGAAAATATTTAATCTTTATGGAGCTTTTCTCTTTGTTATTGGTATGAAGTATGTCAATCATAAAACCAATTAATATCCAACTTTCTAATGAAAATAATGCCTCACTATATCCAACAAAAAAGAATATAGTCATTGGACTTAATGTATAAATCCATGTGGAAATTGATGCATATGATTGTTGCAATGCTATTCTAGAAAAAACATTCTTACTGAAATAAATAGACATTAATCCTAAAAAAGTTGATAGCAAGATTGCAATCCTATATATGTCCGCTTGAAAGAAGCTATTGGCAAGCCTAATGCAAAATGGCCATAGAGGGTAAAATGCTGTGAGCCATTTAGTTTGATACCCATTATTTGCAATTGATATATAGTGCTCTAGATCTAAATAACCAAATTCGGTTGTTATAGGTGAATTACCTAAGTATCGTGGAACAATTCCAGGGTTAATAAAAACAGCAAGAGGTATAATTATTAAAAACAAAGTTAGTAGTGGAAATAAAGAAGTTCCATTTAATAGGAAGCTGATTGCTTTTTTTTTCACTGAAGAAAGCCTTGTTCTCTCAATTATATTTGATAATAATATTTTATTGAAAAATCATATATAAAAGAGAATTTTCTTTTGTAAAAGTTTGAAAGGTTACTCAAGCCAGTATCAGATATGCTTTTGTCTTTTGTATCTTATCTTTCGATGTTGTAAAGAGTATTAGAAATATGCATATGATTGAATTAATATACTAATTCTGATTTATCTAAAGATCCTAATACTAGAAAGCTTATTGTCAAACAATAGGCTTCAAGTCCCTTCTAAATTTAATCTTAAAAAAGCTTATGGACTATAGGAAGACAGCTGATTTATAAGCCAAATATTGCACTGGACTATTTATGGCGATGTTTTGTTGCAAAATAACTATTTTTTATTAAGGTTTCTAATAGGTATTAAAGGTTGAATCTGTGAGTATTCCTTGGCTATTTTTTTTTATTGGTACTTTTGTTTATAGTGGGGCAGTCAGCCTGAGGCATTATTGGTTTCAAACTAGTGCTTGGGATTTAGGAATATTTGATCAGGCAATTTATCTGATTTCAAAAGGGTTAACACCAGAAAGCTCTTTACTTGGGTTCCATATATTAGGCGACCACGGTGCTCTAGTTTTATATCCCTTGGGATGGCTTTATTCACTTTTCCCGTCGGTATTTTTACTCTTCGTAGTGCAAGGTTCAGTCCTTGCAAGTTCTGTGTTTCCATTGGCTAAATTAGCAAAGCTAAAGAGATTATCTGAATCATCACTGATTGCTAGCTTATCTGCTCTGATGCTATACCCAGTGGTATTTAATACTGCAATATTTGACTTTCATCCTGAGGTCCTAGCTTTTCCGTTAATTTTAGAGTCCTTAGTATTAATACAAAGTCGAAAGTCAAAACATAATTTCAAGATAATAATTTATATGCTACTTTCTCTAACATGCAAAATCAATATATCCTTTCTTGTCTTAGGAATTGGAGGTTGGCTTTTAATTAAAAGACGAAAAAAATTAGGTTTGATATTATCCTTTCTTAGCTGTATTTGGTTTTTGCTAATTGGCGGGCTTTTAATTCCTTCGTTTGGTGGAGATAATGCAAATATTGCACGTCAAGCTGGAAAGTTTGGACTTGATCGTAACTCTATATTTAATATCGAACAAATACCCTCAATAATAATTCAATTGCTTAAACAAACCCTATCTATGCAGAATTTAATATACATATGCTTGTTAGTACTACCAGTCATATATTTACTTTTACATAAACATAGAATTAGATTATTAGCAAGTATGACACCATTCGTACCTTTATTAATACTTAATTTATGTGCTACGGCTCCAACGATGAAAGATCTTGTTCATCATTATTCACTTTTTATTGTACCTTTTATAGCTGTACAAGTAGTAAGTAGCCTGTCCGAAAGTGATGAGGGAATATATGCTTACCCTAATTGGATGAGTCGAAAAACTTCAAAGATTATCCTCGGATGGTCAGTGCTGACATTTATAATTTTCTCACGTTTAACATTTTATGTGGGTCCATTCCAAGAAAGGCTAGATACTGCTCATAATAGAAGAGAAGCCTTGAATTTAATAAATAAAGAGGCAAGCGTACTAACAACTAACGACTTAGTCCCACATTTATCAGCCCGTAGAGTTATAGTTTCTACAGGTCAAGATATAAAAAACTTTGAAAGATTTGATCAAGTACTATTAGATTTAAAATATCCAGGATGGAATTCAACAACTAAACAACTCAAAAATATTTCAAAGCAACTTAATCTTAGTAGCAACTGGTCTACTAAATATAATAAAGGTTCTGTTCGTCTATATGACAACTTAAGTGCTTCACAATGATCAGAGAAAATAAGTTATAGATAATGAAATTAAAATTGTAGCAAGTAGTGCTTATAATTTTCTCAAATTGGATGCAATATCATCACTACTAGTGAGTATTTTATATGGAATTATCTAGCATCATCGAAACTAATATGAAAGACTAATCAAGCTTAAGCTTATTTATTTTGTTTGAAGTGTTCAATTATTCTTTGAGAAATTCCTGGAGAAGCTATTCTTGTTCCGTCTTTCATAATTCCATGTAAAACACTCATTTCATCTGTAGGGACATAGTATTTATATTCTGGCCCATAACAAGTAATCCAAGCCCCATAAATATATGATTCAGCTGGGTCAGGTGGTAGTTTCCAGGAAGGGTTTGAAAAATACTCCAAAAGATCCTCCTCATTTTGACAAAGTCTAACTGAAGGAATAATTGAATCATAAAAACTATTGGCAATAACTAAAGATGGCCTTCTTAAGTAAATGGCTTCTATTCCAACAGTAGAACCAGCAGAAAGTACCAATGAAGAATTCTGAATGAGTTTATAAGTTGATTCGGGATCATTTTGATCTATCCAATAAAAACCCATATCCCTGATATCTATGGAAAGATTATTCCACCTTTTCTGTTCGTAGAGATCTTTATTCTTTAAATTTGGATGAACTCGAACAATAAAATAATATCCTAAAGATTTTACAATTTCGCTTATTTTTTTTATGGCTAATTTTTGATCTGTAAAATATGGGTATCTTTCAGGTGCTCCATCAATTGACTGATATTCGTCATCTGAGGAACTAAAATAAGATATTATTGGGATATTACTTTTTTGTTTCTGACGTATTATTGATCCTAAAGAGTAAGAAAATTCTTCTAATTGTCCTTTTGTATATGATTGCTCCAGAACACCTTGACCCCTTACTTTTCTATAGAAAAAGTTATGCCCTAGCCTTTTGATCATCTGTTCTGATAACTCATCCTTCATCTGTTGCATTTCATGCTTTCTCTTTGCGAAATCATGGGGCATATAGCCCTCGAAGAAATATCTTGTGTTTCCCTTATTAGATCTCTCATGAAAATACATCTTTATTTTTAATGAAGATGCAACTTGCTTAAAGGCATGTTCAGAAGCCATTCGCCCATTAAAAAGAACAAGTGTGTCAAAATCACTTTCTGTTAGTAATAACTTTGCAAATATTTGAGATTTAATAGATGTATGAATCAGCTGAAAGCATTCTTTTTGAGCTGCTGAAGACAAAGGGAAAGGTTCTGGTGTCCCTAACTCAGTAATAAGTGTACTTGCGACTCCAATACCTATATTATATTGATCATAAGAGAGATTCTGTAATTCTTTTAAACTTCTGAATTGCCATTTATGTCTTCTAATACGATTTTTACTATATATTTCCAACATTTTTTTTGCTATAGGCCTTGTATTGATCCAGTGGATTATATTCTTTTCATTATTATATTTTTCTAGATAATTTTTTGCCCTATTGACACGAATAGGTAATTGAAGTTTCTTCTTAAGAATATTTTTTGAATAAAATGTAGCACGCGTTACATACTTCCCTAGATGAGCATAAGATATCTCATTAGATGCCGACAATCTTCGACATATCTCTAGACTTGCTTCTAAGTGTGGGGTGGTCCCACAGAAACTTACAACAAGTATTTTTTTATCTGCTAAAGTATCTATAGTGCTTCTGGTGAATTCCAAAAATTTATAAACCTATCATGATTAATATTATACTATAGCATAGTAAATATATATCGGCCAAATCGAGATGAATTTTATCTGGTATTTTCTAACAAGAATTGAGAGAAGTTGAAAGTTTCAAGGTGCTATTGCAAATTTATTAATTCGAGGGCTTTTCTCTCCAATTTTAACTATTGAATGTAATCCAAATTTCTTAGACTGAAATCTGAACATCATTAATTAACAGTAGTGTTACCTTAGTTAATGCATATAGATTTATAGGGTGAATTGATCAGAACAATCAAAGAAAAGCAAGAGGAGGGCTTAAAGATTAAAATGGAAGTATAATTAAGCTATAATCAAAAAAATCTGAACCAAGTATGGAAGATATTTCCTACAAGAAAATATTAAAAGTAGACAAGTCTATAATGAATTTCTGCATCGAAAAAAATAAAACTGTTGCAGATGCAATTCAGGCATTTTTTGCTAGCAAGGGGCTACCTCTAATAGTAATAAACGCAAGTTACGAATTGATAGGGTCCTTGAGCAATGGAGATATAAGAAAATTTCTTAGTGATCCAAAATCAAAAATAACTGATCCCATATCGAAGGCTTTAAATAGAAGTCCACATTACGCATTTGATACAGATGATATTAGTGTCGTAAAGCATGAGCTTTCTACAGAAAAAACTCGTCTTGTTCCAATTATAACTAAGAATAGAAAAGTAATATCAATAGCATATCTTACAGATATAAGCTTAAATATTAACCAGAAAGATATAACATATCAGAATAATTTGATCTACCTAATAGCTGAAATAGGTGTTAATCATAATGGCAATCTCAAAGAAGCCTATGAATTAGTCGATGCTGCTGTGGAAGCTAATTTTGATGCTGTGAAATTACAATTTAGATCTAATTCTACCTACTCCAATGTCAAAGAGACAGGTAATATTGATCTTGGAACAGAATATATTCTAGAAGAGCTTAAAAGGACATCATTAAATAGTGAGGAAGAAAAGAAACTATGTAGATATATACGTTCTAAGCAAATAGACTTTATTGGTACTCCTTTTGATGATGATGCTTTGGAGCGTTTATATAGCTATCAACCTGATGCGATAAAAATTGCATCTTGTGATTTAACTAACCATTCACTTCTCAAAAACTGTGCCAATAAAAATCTTCCTTTAATAATAAGTACAGGCATGTCCAATGAGACAGAAATTATTCAAACAAAACAATATCTTACAGAACTGGAAGTTGATCACGCGTTTCTACATTGTAATTCAACCTACCCTTCTCCAGTAGAGGATGCACGTTTAAAATATATAGGTCGCCTCGCTTATATAACTAATGCTATTTCAGGTTACTCATCACATGATGGGAACAAGTATATACCTCTTGCAGCAATCGGTGCTGGTGCAAAAATAATAGAATTGCACATAACAAAAGATAAAAAGGCTAAAGGAACTGACCATGCTGCTTCTTTAGTCATAGACGAACTAAAAAGCTTTGTGAAGTCAGCCAGGTTGATAGCAAAAGCACTAGGAAGTAGTAATCCTCGAGTACCTACACAGGGAGAGTTAATCAACAAAGTATCTCTAGGTAAAAGTCTATGCTACAAAAGAAACCTTAAGAAAGGTACGATAATAAATACTGAGAAAGATTTCATTCTTAGATCCCCTGGTGATGGCATAACATCAACCAGATTAAATGAGTTTATAAATAAGAAGTTAACTAAGGATGTAAATTATCTAGATAAAGTTGATTTTACAGACTTTGAAAATCTAGTAAATCTTTCTACTAACATTAGAAAAGAGCTTCAAGATGATCAAAGGAAGTCTCTGTCACAGTTCGAATGGGGAGTACCAGTAAGATACCGTGATATGGAAGAGATGATCAGCTTATTTAAGCCACCATTAATTGAAATTCATTTAAGCTCCAAAGACCTAGGCTTCCCCTTAGAGAACCTGAACCATAAATATATGAAAAATAAATCGATTATATTACATGCAATAGAACAATATCATGATGGTTTTATTCTAGATCTTGCCTCTAATCGTCAAGATATTATAGACGAAAGTTTTCTTCGCATCAATGAATTAAATGAACATGCTAAGAAGATCAATACTCTTTTCCAACCTAAACAGAAAATTAAGATTGTAATGAATTGCGGAGGATTTAGTAGAACTAATTTTTTAAATAAAGAGGAAGTTCAACAAAGAGAAGTGTTGCTAATTGATAATTTAATCTTAGCTAAGAATAAACTCTCTGAATTTGAAATATTACCTCAATCTATGCCTCCTTTTCCATGGCATCAAGGAGGACGTTCTTACCACAACCTGCTCCGGTCAACAGAGTCTCTCATAAGCCTCAATCAACAAACTGGGCTAAACATATGCCTTGATTTTTCACATACATACATGGATTGCTTATATACCAAATGCGACTTTTATCAAGCATTAGAAAGTTTAATGCCAATAACATCACATCTACATATTTCAGATAGTAATTCCTCATCCAATGAGGGATTGAATATAGATGAAGGAAGTATCGATTTTGAAAATGTTTTTAACATCATTCTGAATAAAGATTTTTCAAAAAGGACAATTTCTTTAATCCCGGAGGTTTGGCAAGGACATCACAATAATGGTGAAGGTTTTCAAATAGCATTAGAAAGAATGTCTAGATATATATCAGAGCAAGTATCTTAACAGTCAATAAGTTGCAAAATAAGTGGATAGTTCTCCTAAATTAGAATCAAAAAAATAGTGTTTGGTTAAGTTAACTTAAAAGCTGACATCATTCTAATTAATTTGTATAATAATTCCTATCAAAGATCAATACTGCTCAGAAAGAGGTGAAATAATTTCAAATAAATGAATTCATATCACTCGCTCAAAATATGAGGTCTTAAGCAGTAAAGCTTACTATAGTAATAAAAAACCAATTAAATGAATGTTGCCCTGATCCCTGCAAGAGGAGGCTCTAAAGGAATCCCAAAGAAGAATCTCCAAATGGTCAATGGAAAAAGTCTTTTAAGCAGAACAATTCAAGCTGCAAAGGATTCTAAAAGTATTGATTTAGTTTTTGTTTCTTCTGATTCAAAAGAAATATTAGAACTAGCATCTAAGTGTGGAGCAATTGCCATTCAAAGATCTGATCAATTATCATTAGATACTACAAGTACTGAAGAAGTAATTTTAAATGAACTAAGTAATATTGAAAATCATAGTGGCAAGATTGAATTATTAATTTTACTTCAATGCACCTCACCATTTAGCACTTCAAATGAAATAGATTTAGTCGTAAATACTTTAGAAGAAAATTTTGAGTACCATGATGCCGCGTTTGCAGTATCCGAATGTCATTCATTTATATGGCAATATGACCATAGCAAAAAACGGGCCAGTGGTATTAATCATAAAAGTGATTTACCTCGACAAAGAAGGCAAGACTTAAAGATAAAGCAATATCTCGAACTTGGCTCTGTGTATGTTGTCTTTAGAGAAGCTTTACTCAAATCAAAATGTAGATTTGGTACACGTCCCCTTCCTGTTGAAGTTTCTTCTAAGAATTCATATATAGAGATTGATTCATTAGAAGATCTAAAAATTGCTAATTTAATAGCTAAAGAAAAGTAATTACAAATGTACCATCTTTATAAGCGAATTATTTTTTTTAATGAGGCCTTAATAAAATGATTTTTAATTGCTAATAAATAATTGGAAGCTACGCAGTATCCTTGCCAAGCAATATTAGATGCTTGATCAATATTTGCTTCTGCCCATAGGAATTTTTCTTCTAAATCTAAAAAATTTGATTCAACAGGGATATAATTTTTCCAGGGTTCCATATAGCGATCATAATACATATGACTTTTATGATTTGGCTTGAACATCAGATTTCCTCTTAGGCATTTTCGGATAGCACCCCATGAACCACATAATTGATTATTTCCTGGAATGTCAGGATAATATTTATATTGCTTGAAAAAGTCTTCGTTAATTTTCCTTCCAATTAAATTGTTGTTAATTAACCATTGTCGGATCAATTGCTTCGGGATCTCATTTTGGACTATATTTGTAATTTTCATATCAAAGCCTTCTTTTCCCACATGAGATAAACATATTTGTACTCTTTCTAATTGCTGTAAGTTAAAAGTCGATTTAATTGGAGGCCCAGTTGTGCTTCCTCTCCAAAACATAATTGACTTTCTGGCAAGCCAACTCTTTTTAAATGATTCAAAGCTATTCCATGATTCTAATTTAGTCAACTTTTTACTTTCAAGCATTGAGTATTCATCTGGTATAACATTCTCCTTGTCTTCACTAGTCATAGAGAGAAAATTACTAGTTCCCCAATCACTAGCATTTAAAGCTAATGAATAAGAATAATTCAGCTGATTAGATATTTCTATGCAATATGGAATCCAAAAGGAGTAACAATTGTATATTCTCTTTGTATTATTATGTTTATCATTTAAAGTACTGGGAATGTCAATATGAATAGCTTTTTCCTTATTGGCATTTATTCTTACATATATTCTTGTTGTCAAATCAATCAAAGAAGGATCAGCATGAAGGGAAGATAGAGTTATATGATGCCTTTTAGCTATTTTGCCCAGCAAGCGAAAAGTTCTTGGATGAGAATGAGTAATGAATCTGGATTGAAAAGGTAGATATGTATGCATTGCTATTGGTACATTTATAAAAGACAATAATTGATATAATAGGTTAAACACTACATTATCGGCAATAGAGGCCAAATATATGCCTAATTAGATTAATCTTTAAGCATAACTTGGTTTGAGTAAGCAGTCCCAACCAATTAAATCACTTGACAAGCAGTGGAAGAGGAACAAGATCTTTTTTTTACTCTTTCTAATTCATTCACAAGCAATCTGAGAAACTAAATCTCTAGATATTTAGTGTAATTTAACTAATCTTTTCAAGGCTTCTTAAGAGATTGCTTAACAACATCTTATTGATTAGAAAACTACCAATCAAAAAACTGGATAAAGCAGATGGTCTTACAGCCAACGAACTGGCTATTGCAAAGACAAGTCTTGCCCCTTGCTAGGTAATTTAAGTTGATGAAGCGTGCGAGCAAAACATTAGATCTCTTGGTGCGTCTAGTAAAGACATTACCAAGGAAACGCAAGTGGTCCCTTGCATTTCTTTTGCCATTAGCCGCAATTGGCGGATTGGCTGAAGTAGCTGTAGTTGCATTGATTTCGACCCTCTTTACACTTGTTGCCGGGCAACCAAATAGTGCTCCGATACCATTCAATGAGTTTTTGCCAGATGATCCTAAACTCAAAGTTATAAGTATAATAATACTATATATAGGAATGAATTGGTCCTCTTCTTTTATAAAGATATTCCAGAAGATTTGTCAAGAAAGAATTAGGGTTTTGGTCTGGTTTGATTTATCTAAACGCGCACAGAAAAATATAATATCGCAACCTTATGAATACTTTCTAAACAAAAAGTATAATGATTTTTCTACAAGCGTACTAATAAATATTGAAAGAGTTTCTTCTGCAATAGTACTACCAATTATGCATTTAACTAGTAGTTTATTTGTAGTATCATTTCTTACAATTACGATACTAAGTATCTCAAAATCTAGTGGACCTTATTTAATTATATCATTATTAACTTTCTATTCTTTAATTACCTTTATTATTACTCCATATATCAGATTTGCAAACCGTCAAAGAATTTTACTTGAGCGAGAAAAATCAAATATACTTCAAGAATCAGTTAGAACAATTATAGATGTTCACTTAACAAATTCTGAATCATATTTTGCTAAAAAATATTCCGATATTAGCTCTGAGTCCTTTCCTTTTTTTTGGAAAAGTAGGGTACTGCCAGATCTGCCAAGAGCTTTAATAGAACCTTTTGGGATTACTTTAATTTTTACTATAGGGTTGCTACCTTATCTGTCTGGGAATCAACCAAGAAACCTGATCGAAATAGTACCTTTTTTAGCGACAATTGCTGTTTCAGCCTTAAAATTAACAGCTCCACTTCAACAAGCCTTCGGCGCTTTTACTAGATTAAGAGCTGGCATACCAGACTTAGAAGTAGCATTGAAATTAATTGAGCTTCCATATCACAAGCGAAAATTATTAGATAATGAAAAGACCGTCTCGTCAAAAGGTATTGAGCCACGTAATTATATTAAGTTAAATCATGTTAAATATAAATATCCAACTAGCAATAAGCTAGTACTAGATGATATTAATATAACTATACCAGTAGGATCACGAGTTGCTTTTGTAGGTAAAACAGGTAGTGGAAAGACAACAACTGCAAATCAGCTACTTTGTCTCTTGCAGCCAACCTCTGGATCATTACAAGTTGATGGAATAAATGTTAGTGAATCAGAAGTTTCAGCATGGCAATCAAATTGTGCATATGTTCCACAATCCATCAACCTTTTAAATAGTAATGTTGTAGAAAATGTTGCCTACGGGCTAGAGGCTGATGATATTGAACTTGATAGAGTTTGGGAGTCATTAGAAGCAGCACAAATTGCTGACCTTGTTTCAGAGTTACCTATGGGCCTTTATACTGAAATAGGCGACAATGGAATACGGCTCTCAGGAGGTCAGCGTCAAAGACTTGCTTTAGCAAGAGCATTTTATAGAAAATCAAAGTTATTAATACTTGATGAAGCTACAAGTGCATTAGATAACCAAACTGAAGCAGAAGTAATGGATGCAATTGAACTAATCGGAAGGCGTTGCACGATTGTAGTAATTGCACATAGATTATCCACCATTATGCGATCAGATTATATTTATGAGTTTGATCATGGAACTGTCAAAGCAGCTGGTAATTATCAGGAACTTTTAGAAAAATCCCAAAGTTTCAAAGAAATGATAAATATCGCTAAAACAAAATTAAGAGAAGACGATATTGAACACTTCCTTGAAAGTTGACCACTACATTTTCCTATGAGGCAAGCCATACTTTCTTGATTAAATTCAAATCCTATAAGTTGACTTTCTAGCAGTTACATAGCAGACTCAATCGTATGCTTACGCTAAAGCCCAAGCACCTACTAATGCAATAATTATTATATTTTTTTATATATTTTACTGCCAAGAGATGCCAGCCAGGGCACAATTCATAAAAATTCTTTCAACAAGGTTAGGCTTTAAGCAAATAATTTTAGCCAATAATGAATTGATTTATAGCAATAGTGAGCCGCAGATCAAAAAAATATTTTTTTACATTTAAAGTTTAAACACATAAACTCTTCTCTTTCTATGCAGTATCAATGCTAGGATTGATTGTTAATTAAATATGCCTTTAGTCTAACTTATTCTCTAAAAAGACGAGCCACATAAGCCCAAACTAATTATCTATTATCTTCATAAAAGCCTTTTTATATAGGTTTATAGCACTTTAAAGCCAATCTAAGATTTCGAAATTAAAGGAAGGAACATCAAGCAGGCGTGCAAGTATGACGTGCATACACAAATTTATATCATAGTGATCAATAAATTTAATTTATTCCAAGAAAAAAATTTACTTTAGCTCTCTTGAGTATAAATAAAAGCACATTCCACGCAATATAGGCATTTTCTGGCAAACAAGATATCTACTAATCCATATATTCCAAATTTTGAATGAATTAAGTAAAAAATGCTTTCAAAACTTCATTCTCCTTAGCAAAACCATCAAATTCCACTAGGTCAAGCGTAGAATCAGCTACTGGTTTAGATAAAGGCAATGACAGCAACTGCTTCTGCTGCCCCAGCTACTAACAATACTACTCCTGGGAAAAATGATCTTCCCCCTCATCTCAATGAGAATCTCCTAACACCACGTTTTTATACAACCGAATTCGAAAAGGCAGCCAAAACAGATCTGGACATTGCCAGAGAAGATTTTGAAGCAATGTTCAAAGAAATGGAGGCCGACTATAACCTCAAGCATTTCGATCGCAAGGCATCACTCGATCGCTTGAATGAACTGTCACCCTCTGATAAGGCTGTATATGAGAGCTACTTGGTCCGTTCTGTAGTATCTGAATTCTCTGGTTTCTTGCTTTTTAAAGAGATATCAAATCGATTTAAAAAGGCAGGGAGAAAAGAGTTAGGTGAGTTTTTTCAATTTTTATCTAGAGATGAAGCACGACATGCTGGTTTTCTTGGCCGAGCCCTAAAAGCAGAAGGAATCAATGTAGACCTCCCAAACTTAGGAAATAAGCGAGCTGCTACATTTTTCCCACTCAGCTGGGTGCTCTACTCCTTATATCTGTCAGAAAAAATTGGATATTGGCGCTACATCTTGATCAACAGGCACCTCGAGGCTAATCCAGATAAAGCTTGTGCTCCTTTGTTTGACTTCTTTGAGCCTTGGTGCCAAGACGAAAACCGACATGGTGACTGCATCAATCTAATGATGCGCTGCTGGCCAGGTATGACCAAAGGGTTTCGAGGCAAATTATTAAGCCGTTTTTTCCTGTGGAGTGTTTTTCTAACTCACACTCTCACTGTTTGCGAACGAGGAGATTTCTACGAGCTTTTAGGCATTGATCCTGTTCTCTTTGATGAAGAGGTCATAATCCAAACCAACAACACTACGCGTAACGCATTTCCTTGGGTATATAAGTTTGAGGATGGAAAGTTCCTCAAGATGCGTGTTCAAATTTTAAATGCATTCCGCAATTGGAGAAATAGCTCTGGACTAGCAAAGCCAGTAGCTCTCTCCAAATTTGTTTCATTAATTATTCGTCAGTTTGCATTACCTATGGAAAAAACAAATGCAGTTAGGTATGGATAATAACTAGAGTAAGAACCTAATGAATAAAGTTTTATATTCTTACTGCTTCAAAATTTCAATTACAATAATTTATTGAGATTAATCCTGTTTGGAAATTAAACTATATATCAAATGGGCTACCTATGTGACTATCTAGATTTCCCACATGCTTACCGAATTGTAGTTGATAAACCTCATCTTCATCTTGAGTCTCAACCTCAACAGGTCCAATAGCTTTTGCAATGCAAAGGAGCGCATAGCCTTTAGAAATCATTTCTGTTGAAAGGCCAATTCCATCAGTTTGATCAATTTCTCCTGATAAAACTCTTACTGCACATGTTGTACAACAGCCATTTCTACAAGAAAAGGGCAATTGCTCTCCATGCGATTCGAAGCTGCGTAGAATATATTCTCCCTCTGGAACATCAAAAATAATAGTTCGACCAGCTTTTTTATAGTGGATAGTGACTTTATGTAGAGACTTCATGAGAAAGGGATTTACTTGATTTAAATGTGCTTTTCAAGCAAATCTACCTGGATAAAGACATTAATATCAAAAATTACCTTCTTTATAAGCAAATCATTCTTTTGACTGGGTACTAGTCAGTCAAGCAGTATCTATTTACTCACTTATATCTCTATGGGTTGGTAATGGGGGTAAGTCTGTTGCATATTCGCGCAACAAATCTAAATCAATTTGTACTATAGAACTCTCACCACCAAATCTTAACTTCAGCCAATTAATAGCCGTCAGATCTTCTGCGACGACTGCTTCAACTCCAGTGCCAGGTAAGTCAAATTTTTTTACGAGTTCTGGAGAAAGGTACCAAAAAGGAACATTAGGCCCACGTTTTTTCCGCCGTTCCTTAACTGTTTCACGTAATTGACCATTGGCACTCAACTGACCAACAGGGGCTATGAGGACATGAAGAGCTTTGGCCTCTGACATAAAAAAATTTTAATATGTTTGAATCTTAGTTCGCCAAGGTGAAAAGACTCCAACTATATACTTCAGCACAAAATTGTCTGGTTTACTCACCTTCATTAGACCCATCAAAAGGCTTTAGACACCATCTAAAGAAAGGATCTATATTGCCGAAGATGAAAGCGCCGTCTTCTGCCGAGCGATGCATCAGGGACCATGAACTATGATTAAGAAAAGGATGCGAACTGAACATGATTAACTTTCTTCTTGGAACTCATGAATTTCTTGGAAATCATAGTTTCGCAGAATTTTTAATTGGGTACCTCTTTGGTGGAGCGTTAATTATTGGTGCACCAACAGTATTTTTAATTATGGTATTTACGAGTGCCCTAATGAAAACCAATGGCAAAATGGGTGGTTATAAAGAATATGCAGTTTACGGAAAATCATCTTTGAATGATTGTCCACCCTTCATCCTGCCAGATCCAACTGCTACTAAAGCAAAATAAAATCAATGGAGCCTTAACAAATTAACCTATATTGTTAATCTTCAATTTCTCCTATACGGACTCCCACGGTAGATAAAAGTCTTGAACCAAATGTGCTGATTACCTCTATAAAATCTGATTTAAATGTCTATTAATACTATCTTTTATGAAGAACTGGTTTCTCAAAAAAAATTCAAATGTCTACTCTTTACAAAAGCTAGAGACTTTTACTAATAAAGAGGAGCTAATAAATAAGCTTAAAATAGAAATAGAAAAAGTAGATGCATCACTATCAAACGCAACATCTGAACTTATACGCGCTCAAACAATAGGCATCAAAATCGCTCTATCTAGAAATAACAATTGGATTGATCAATTGCAAAAGAAAGCTTACTGGTCAAATATTCAAAATTCAGCCTCGTGGCATAGAGAAAAGATATTGCACCTATACCAAGAAAGAAGGACTCTCCAAATAAAATTAGATAAATTAACTGGAAAGTATTGGTCTAAGCAGATCTTGAATTTGTTAAAACTTATAGGTTTAGGGGTAACTATTATTTTTGCACTCTGGCTTACAATGATGGGTATCATGGCAACAATTTTTCTCCTCCCACTATTTGCTTTAATCCTGCTCGGATATTTTATTGTTTTAAACAAGAACAAGAGAATATAAATCCCATTAAATTTGAGTGCACAATAATTATGGTGATGCTTAGCTATATGCTAACTTTTATTTTTCAAAATAGTCTTCTCAAGGAGACTTAATTGCTTATTAAATTCCCTTAATTCGACTGAAAATGTTTGTCTAGCTGTAGTCTTAATGGAATTATTTTCTGATGGCTTAATCTGAGCATAAGCTGAATTTGTTGAGAGGATCAAAAAAGCAAGAAAAAGATATGGCCAAGAATTAGATTTTCCAAAACGGACAAATTCCTGTTTGAATTTTACTGATATAGGATCTAAGAGTCCCTCCAAAAATTGAAGACTGTCCAAAAGTTTATTTAACTCCATGATTAAACATGGTCTAGATTCCTTAATTTTTACGCAATTTACATATAAAGCAAGGTGTAGTGGCAAAATTATTTTTCGAGGCAACTATTAAAAGATACAAACTAAAAATAAAAGTGCTTCATTACCAGAAAAATTCGAGCTCAAAGAGGCATAAGCAAAAGAAAATGCTTATCAAAGACAATTCTCTAATGAACTAATTAGTAAAGTTTAGCAATATCAATTGATCAGCGAATGTCTTTAATCTTGGTAAAGGCAAGAAAAAATTACTTCCTTGGCTTATCACGTAAATCAAAGGTCTGTTTCTCCTGTGGTAATTCTCCTTCAATAAAAGATGAGAAGAAAAATAATATACGACCAAATACAGGGACCCAGAAATTCTCGTAGAATTTTTTCAATGGATTCTTTTGCGGATCTTTTAATGGATTATTCATCTTTTTAAATATGATTAATACGCAATCGGAACGAAAATAACATCTAAGAAATTAATAAAATTGTAAAGCTATGGATTAAAATATAATAGCAATATAACACATTAGCGGGATGAGTAGATCAATAAAAACATTAAGATATAAAATTAGCAATGTTCAAGGGCTGTATCAACAGTAATTATAAATCTAAGAAATTAAAATTTTTGTCTATAAGTAAATAAAAGATATGGGCTTGCAAAATATTATTAACCTTGCTATACACAACTTAGTATCACAATGTCTACATTAAGAAAGAGAAAAATCACTAACATGATAGTCTCATATTTAAAAAAAGCAACTGGCATAGGAAGTTTAATTAATATTTGAAACTCATCAATCATATTTTAAGCGCGCTAATTAATGAAGAATCAAAGAGATGGTATAATTTCATTTTAAAGAGTTTATAAATATGCTCAATAGTTTACTAAGATTAGCTTTAGAAACTAAAGTAAAGGTCAATTATTACTTTTCCAATATATATTATCCATGGAAGACATATAAGAAATCATCTATCGATAACGCATTTTACAATGATGACAAACTAAGATATCGCAATTACTCTTCTAAAGATAAGTTTATAAATTTAGGAGCTGGTTCAACTTTCTATCATCCAAGATGGACTTGCTTAGATTTCTATAAAAATGGAATGAACAAAATCTTCCCGAATTATATTCCATGGGACTTTACACTTGAAAAACCTCTTCCAGGTTTATATAAGCTTGTATATTGTTCTCATGTATTTGAACATATACCCAAACAGTCAAGTGAAAAGTTTATAGATAATATATTTAATTCAATGCAGCCAGGAGGTATCTTGAGAATGACTCTACCAGATGCTGACTTAGGCTACGAAGCTTACTCTGAAGGAAGATATGATGTTCTACAAATTTGGGAAAATAAGATTGCTAAAAGTGGTATTAATGTTGATAAAGAATATTATTTTGAATTTCTTCTCTTACATTGTTTTGCTACATCTAAAACATGGGAGTTCACTCCTGCTCTTGCTAAAAGCATTCGTAAAGCTCACAAAATCTTGAGCAAAAGTGAGTTTCTTGATTTGTTGATTTCAGGAATAAATAGTAATGTTGAGGATGGGCAAGACCATGTCAACTGGTTTAATTATACTAAGCTGGAGAAATTACTTATAGATAAAGGTTTTTCTAAAGTTTATAGAAGTGCATATGGCCAATCTAAAAGTCCAGCAATGAGAGATGTTCCTTTGTTCGATGAGTTTATACCATGTATGACTCTTTATATAGAGGCAGTAAAATAAACTAAAGTTGAATTTCACCTAACAGATCAATCAAGTAACATGTTAAAATTAATAAAAATAAAGCCAAAATGTTAAATATTCTAAGCAGAGAATTAATTAAAAGAAAAGCAAAGATACTAGCTAATTTTTTCTTTGATAAGATAATGCCATACAAGCGTTTGCGCAAATTTTCTATAGATCGCTGGATTTATAGAAATGAGTCTGATAGGTATAAACTCTATAAAAGTAAGGATCATTATATAAATATAGCTCCAGATAATAATTTTTATCATCCCAAATGGGACTGTCTAGTGCCTTATTCTGATAAGAGGCATAAATTTCTATCTAGTTATTTAGAATATAATTTCTCAAACATACAAGAATTTCCAAATACCTATAAATTGGCATATTCTTCTCATTTTCTTCAATTAATTCCTCATGCATTATTAGAGTCACTTTTAGGTCATATTTATGAGGCATTATCCAGCCAAGGAATTTTTAGGGTAGTTGTACCAGATGCAGATCTTGCCTATGAAGCATATAAGGAAAAGAGAATAGATTTCTTTGAAATTATCTCACCTAGAAAATATTCATTCGAAAAGAATGAATATTTTTTTGAAATAATGATTACTTCATTTATTTCAGGAAATAAACCCAATAATTTAAAGATTGATTCGAAGACAGGAAGCACAATTAGGAAAGCGTATAAAGAAATGAATAAGGAAAGATTTTTTGATTTTTTGATTGATTTAATTAGTTCTCAAGTCAAAAGTTCAACAAGTAATATGAATTGGCTTAACTATACCAAGCTATATGATTATTTAAGCAACGCTGGCTTCTCAACAGTCTACAAAAGTAGGTTCGGACAGTCCAAAAGTCCTGCGATGAGAGATATACCATTATTTGATGCGAAGCTTCCATGTTTTAGTCTCTATATAGAAGCTTCAAAATAAAGATTCTTTTTATGTAAAGAAGTTCATATGACATAAATAATCTAAAAATATTCAATAGCTAATAATCAAAAAATAAATTTATTATGTAATCAATACAACTAAATGCGAAACTGCTTATTTATAGACCTTAGTTATTCTCTGACTTTTCTTTATTAAGATCCCACGTTGATCCACAAAGAAGAACCAGACAAGCCACTGTTCCTACTGTTCCTTGTTGCATCGGTAAAGAACAAGCAGGTTTCCTTATCTCTCCATCTTTATTGTCATACCAACAACGATTAGAGACATCACTTTTGGATGCTTCATAAAAATTCGTTCCACTAAATACTCCACATCCAATTGCCCCTATTCCTAAAAGTATTCGAATCAAAGGATTCATCTGAAAGTCTATTAAATAATGACTATAAGTTTCTCATACATCTCCTCGTTAACCTTACTCAGGAAAAGAAATACATGAATATGTTAAAACAAGTAGTATAAAAGCGGTTTATTACAAATAAATAAGCCTCAAACCCCTTGCAGAACAAGGGATTTCCATCAAGTTGTATAGTCGGCATTTATGTGTACATAAGAGCAAAATCAAGGCTATTACTGGGTTATCAATTGATTGACAGGCGGTATTTCGCGGTATAAATATTTTCTGGGAGCTCAAAACCCAGTTATTGCAATACCGCGGTATAAAAGCGGTATAAAACGATTAAGAATAAAACTAAAAGCGATATCTAAGGCCTGTAAACATTGCAATTTTTTCAAAGCCATCCTGTTTATAACTATTGTGGTTAGCTGTATGTACGTTCTGTCCTATTCTAAAGTTATCAGTAACTTCATAGCTTAATTCAGTATAAATTTCAGATCTCTGATTTAATTCATATGTTGCTCCAATTATTAACTGTTGACTATCCATATCGGTTGTGTGGATTTTTGTTGTATCCCCAGCAGCTGTACCTCCTTTATTTTTATATGTAGATTTTCCATAGCCATATCCAACATAAGGTGAAAGTTTAGAGTTGGAATTAAAGTCGTAAAAAGCACGAATTGACTTTGTAGTTAAGTCTAAATCTCCAGTAGCCGTTGAATCTGCTCCGTTTTGACTATAGTCTTCATATTCAAAAGTGTCTTTCCCATATTCAAATTCGGTTCTTATATTTCCAAAGTCATAACCAACTCCAAATTTAAACTGCCAATCATTGCTTTCATATTCCCAATTACCAAAGACATCAGAAGAATCAAAATTGATTTCACTTGATTGATAATGAGCCTTGCCTATACCAGAAGACAAGTAAAAACCTTTTCTGGTATTACTCTCCTCAGCTAATGCAGGATTCACAATGCAAGTACAAGAGATAATACCAGCGCAAATGAAACGACTAGCCTGATTTTTCACTTACAATTTCAACAATTTCAAGTATCAATTTACACAAGGCTTAAGGAATGGAAAGAATTCGAAGGCCACTAATCTCAGCGTCCCTTCGGATTAATATTAAAAAATTTTAGCTTTAAAGAGCCTACTAATTATCCATTTAATTAAGCTTCAAGCTTATGCAACTAATTTATTTCGTGAAATTAGAGAACTGCTCATATATAAAATTAAACTCAAAAGTTAAAGTTTATTTTTAGAAGGCCTAAAAGCATTACAGAATCATGGGCGACACTTTCCAGAGTCGAAATATTAAAAGCAGCTAGATCAATTTGTGTTAAGATGATCAAATATTATTGAGAAAATAATATGTTCGAATCCAGTTGTGTGAGCGCGGTATATTATAAATAAATAAGCCTCAAACCCCTTGCAGGACAAGGGATTTCAATCAAGTTGTATAGTCGGCATTTATACAGATCTTTTGGATGTGTAATACAAACCTTTTTTAGAAGTCAGTCATACCAAGTCATTGGGAGCACAGAAAACAAGGGATATTTATCACACAGTTGTCACAGTGGGCATTCAGTGTTGTCACACTTGCGGAATGAGACGAACCATACATTGCATTAGAAAACCAGTTCAATCATTGACCACTAGAATATCTAAAGCATCTAGGAGACAATCGATTGTTAGTAAATTTTAGAGATGTCAATTACAAGCAAAGTTGTCTCTTTGTGCACAGGAATATTTCTAACCACAACTGCAAGTCCAACACTCGCAGATGTCCTGCCGTCTAATGGAAGTGCTAACAAAGATGATGATAAAGGTTTTTATTTAACTGTCGGTGTCGGTTATCATCATCTTCAGAACGAAAAAGCAAAAGCAGGTCCGGATAGTTCAGTAACTGAGGGTGAAACAATAATCGATCAGTTTGATGGAGGTTATGGAATAGAAACTGGTCTTGGTTATGATTTTGGAAACATTAGAACAGAACTAACTTACAAATTAATCGACAATGAATTAAAAAGCGCTTATCTAGGCAACCTCGGAAGCACAACATCAGCAAGTGGTTCTGTTGATGCTCATTTATATCTGCTCAGTGCTTATTACGACCTCAAAACCTCCTCTCGTATTAAACCTTATTTTGGCGGCGGTTTGGGGTTTGGTAATCTTGTGATCAGAGACATTACTGAAACAACATCTAGCGGAACACTCACTACTGCTGATGATGATGTTGATGTTTTTGCTTATCACGGCAAAATTGGTGCTTCTTATCTCGCAAACGAAAAAACTGATATTTTTCTTGAGGGTGTAATTACACGAACAGATGAATTCAAGTATGCCTCAAATTCTTACGATCCTTTGACAGATATCGGAGTTAATTTAGGCATAAGATATCGTTTTTAAAAGCATTCTGGGTTATAAAAAGGTGAGCATTAATATCACATAGTTGTCACATTTACTAAAGGTGCGTATAAAAAATAAACAACTATTTAGTCCTGCCAGTGGATTTGGGTTGTCACACTATTAGGTTGTGTAATCGGCATTTATATACAACATTCGCTTTTTTGATATACAACATCCTTTAAACCCCTTGCCACTACTCGAGTAGAGACAATAGGAAATAATCACATAATAATCACACTGAGTCAAAAAATAATCACATAAACTTTTTGAGATGCTTCGTTTTCACAAAAGAATTAATAACAAGATGTTGTTCCTAGAAATTCATTGTGAGAACATGTCTCAGAATAAGAACTTCCACCAACAGTACCTGTTGTTGTAGTCGTGCCAAGAAACTCATTATGAGTAGTAGTTGTATTTACGCTCTGTCCATTGATTGATCCAGAACAAGATGTTGTTCCTAGAAAGTCATTATGAGAACATGTATACCCTGCATAAGCAGAAGGAATTATGCCCATAATTCCAACAATAGAAATGCTTGATGCAAAAAATAATTTAAAGGGAGTCATGGAATTAACTTAATTACACCTTCTTATAGTTCTAGGTATCAATTGGTGATTCCAATGAGGAATAGAATTCCAATTAATCAAAAATTTCTATAGGGGTGAATATGTATTCACCCCTATAGAAATATATAAATCACGCTCTGGAAAGAAGAAAAATCACAAAATGGTCGCACTCTTTCTAGATGCGTATTACACACCCTCCAAAACCACTGCATATAAAAGGAACTTAGACAATCACACTTTAAGTAGTGTAGTCGGCATTGATGTTGATATAGACACTAAAACCCAGTGACAGCAATGGATCTCAGGAAGTGAATTACCGGTATATTGGTGGTATATCGTCTTCTCAGTCGCTGAAAACCCAGTCATAGAAGAACTACCGGTATAAAAGTGGTATATGAGCAACTCATGTAGATAACAATTAAGAAAGGATATTTCTCTTAGATAAACATCAATAAAGAAACACAATTATTTGAAGCAATCAAAATAGAAACAAGAACAAATTACCATAAAGAGAATTCGAGACCTTTGTTGATATTTGATCAATCTTTAATATGTACCTGGGCAGTAAGTAGGGAAAAGTTGCTTATCTGCTGTATACCGAACAACCATGTCTATATTTTTATTATTTAGATTCTCTTGAATTTTTTGATTCAAATAATCCATATAACTTCTACCTAAAGTTTGATTAGATTGTTTTGCTCTATAGCACATAGCATTTATTGCAGTAGGACTATTTCTTATATTATTTATTTCCATATTGAGTACTTCTTGGAAACTCTTAAACCCTGGACCTGGAGATGGTAGGACAACTTTAGGAGTTACTTGTACTCGAGGCGAGGGTTGGTAAGACTTTTCTGATGGAAACAAGCGCCATAATAAAGCGATGACAAACAACGTCCAACAAACTGTCATGACAGGGTTTTGTTTTTGATCAGTCAAATTCTCACTCGCTATTTTTTTATTTTAATGCGTCCAATAAAGAAATCTACCTAAAAAAGCACAAGCAACAAAATCGGTATAAAAGTGGTATATTGAAAACATTAATCCTTCAAAACCCTTTCAGCACAGGGGATCTGGGGTTACGTTGTATAATCGGCATTGATGTGTACATATTCCTCTGATAAATCACACCCCCACACCGTCGCAACTCCAAGGCCATTTCCTACTTTTAAACAAATTGATATTGAATCATCCCTCAAATACGCTCCCTCCTTACGTTCTTTCATATAAGCAGATGCTGCAGTTCGATCAAATGCCAAAGGCTCTCCATCTTGAATTAACTGATAGGAACCAATCCACAAAGAAAGTGCCTTTTGAGGAAAATAGACTCCCGCTCTACCTGCTGCTGCAACTATCCGGCCCCAATTTGGATCACTACCATGAATAGCTGTCTTAACTAAAGCAGAGCTACAAATAGTACGAGCAATTATGCGAGCCTCAGAATCAGTCTCAGTACCAAGGATTTTGACCTCTAATAAACAATTAGCTCCTTCACCATCTCTCGCAATTGCCCTAGCTAAATATTGTGATGTTAATGTTAATCCAACTTCCAAAGTCTCTAAATGCTCACGAGGCAATGGAGAGCCAGCCGCAAAAGCAAGGAAAGCATCATTAGTACTAGTGTCTCCATCAACAGTTATCGAATTAAAGGACCGGTCGACCACTCTTTCTATCATTGCCGACCACAAATCTGAAGAGATCCCTACATCACAACTAAGGTAACCGAGCATTGTCGCCATATTGGGATGAATCATGCCAGATCCTTTAGCCATACCCCCAATTCGTACACATCGACCATCTAAATAGGCTTCATAAGCAATTTGCTTCTCTACTAAATCAGTAGTCAATATGGCATTAGCAGCGGCAGAGCCCCCAAGATCACTCAGCTCTTGCACAAGCCTCTCTAGGCCTAAAAGTAAGGTCTCAAGAGGTATTGATTCACCTATGACACCAGTCGAGCAAATCAAAACCTCTTCTGACGTCACCCCAAGCAGCTCAGCAAGAGCATCGGTTGCACGCACACTATCTATCAAGCCACGTTTGCCAGTACAAGCATTTGCTTGCCCTGAATTAATTAAAACGGCTCGTGCATGTCCAAGATTTGCCTTCAAACGATCAATACATAGATCAATGCAAGCAGCTCGCACAAAAGACTTGGTAAAAGTTCCTGCACAAACAGCACCCTCAGGAGCAAGCAATAAAGCCAAATCTGGTTTGCCTGAAGTTTTCAAGCCTGCTTTAATACCAGACGCTTTAAAACCACTGGGAGTAGTTATTCCACCGGAGATGGGAGACCATAAAGAAGTGGTGGAATGGCTCAAATTTTCCAAAAGCAACTGAATCCTTCCTTATCCTGCGCCATGATCGGCGAAATTCACAATCAAAAATCTCTACATCGATGGAATGGGCCACAGCGGCGCATCGGAATCACAGGAGGTATCGCAAGCGGAAAAAGCAGTGTTGGAAAATATCTCAAAGAAATAAAAGGCTTTCCAATTCTTGATGCAGATTTATATGCACACAATGCCCTAGCCCCTGGGAAAACCCCGACCAGGGTGATCTTAGAGCGGTATGGCAATGCAGTAGCAGGTCAAATACAAAACCATCAACCAAGCATTAATCGTTCAGCGTTAAGCAAAATTATTTTTAGCGATCCAAATGAACGTCTTTGGATTGAAGAGCTAATACATCCAATAGTACATATGCACTTTACTAAAGAACTAGAAAGAATGAAAAACTCTCCTGTTATTGTCTTAATAGTTCCACTATTATTTGAAGCAGGATTTAATAATCTTTGCAGTGAAGTTTGGGTCATCAATTGCACAACCGATCAACAATGCTTAAGGCTGCAGAAACGAGAGGGAATTAGTAGTGATGAAGCCCTAAAAAGAGTTCAAAGTCAATGGCCTTTACAAGAAAAGATAGGCCTAGCTGATGTGGTCATTGACAACCAAGGAGATTTCCAAAAATGGATAGCAAAGGTAAACCAACTCTGTTAGCAATGATTAAGCCTGAAGCTTCTTACTAAGGATTTGATTTGCCAATTTAGGGTCTGCCTTTCCTCCTGTTTCTTTCATCAATTGACCAACAAAAAAGCCCTGGAGTTTTTTCTTCCCACCACGAAAAGCTAGTACTTCATCAGGGTGAGCAGAAAGCACCTTATCGACTATCCCACTTAGAGTTTCAATATCACTAATCATTCCCAATCCTAGTTCATCAACAATTGCATTTGGTGAACCCCCTTGTTTAAGCAATTGCGGCAAAATCTCCTTCGCTATCTTTCCACTAATTTTTCCATCCTGAATCATCTGCAGCATTTCAGCTAGCTGTTCTGGTTGGAACGGCAACTGTGAATAACTCAATCGGTTTGCATTTACATGAGCGGCTATATCTCCTGTAATCCAATTAGATGCTGCTTTAGCCTCCACACCTTTTGCTACAACACTCTCAAAATAAGTTGCCATTGACAGTTCATCCGTCAACACTCGAGCATCATAAGGCGACAGGCCTAGCTCATTTGCATAACGATGTCGTTTCGCCGCTGGCAGCTCTGGCAATTCTGCATACCAACTGTCACGCAGTTCCTTGCTCACTTCAATAGGTCCTAAATCGGGATCTGGAAAATATCTATAATCGCTACTGCCTTCTTTTGAACGCATACTCTTAGTAAGTTGCTTACTTTCATCCCAAAGGCGAGTTTCCTGCTTAATAGATTCACCAGCCTCATAGGCCTTGATTTGACGTTGTATTTCATACTCACAAGCCTTCTGTATCGCAGAGAATGAATTCATATTCTTAATCTCTACTTTTGTCCCAAAGGGTGCATTAGGACCTGGTCTAACTGAAATGTTGACATCACAACGAAGGGAACCCTCCTGCATGTTGCCATCGGATACTCCTAAATAACGCATAATTCGACGTACTTCTGAAGCGTACTCCGCAGCTTCCCTACCTGATCGCAAATCAGGTTTGCTAACAATCTCAGCCAATGCAACGCCAGCTCGATTGTAATCAACTAACGAATAAGTAGAACCTGCAAGACGATCACTTCCTGCATGAACCAATTTTCCTGCATCTTCTTCCATATGCAAACGCTCAATGCCTATACGCTTTAAATAGGTCTCCTTACCCTTTTCTGCAACCTCTACTTCAATCCACCCATCTTCTGCAATAGGTTCATCAAATTGTGAAATTTGATAATTCTTTGGTAAATCAGGGTAAAAATATTGCTTTCTATCAAATTTGCTGTGTTCTGCAATGTGCAAATTCAATGCCATAGCAGCCTTAACCGCAAATTCCAGTACCTTTGCGTTTAGTACTGGAAGAGTACCGGGAAGCCCACAAACGATAGGGTCAATATGGGTGTTGGGGTCATCACCGAAGATGGTAGAAGCTGATGTGAAAATCTTGCTATCAGTACCAAGTTGTACGTGGGTCTCCAGTCCAATTACAGGTTCCCAAGCTTTCTTAGATCCTGACATCACAATACAAATAGATTAATGAATCCTATGGAATAACTTGCCAGCCACAATCGATAAGCTGGACTAAAAGGCATTATAAGAACCAAAAAGATGGCTTCCAGGGCCAAAGAGCCATTACTAATAATTGGTGGGGGACTCATTGGGCTAGCAGTTGCTTATGAATTAGCCAAAAGAGGACGTTGTGTCGAAATCCTTAGCCGCAGGAGAAGTGAAGCTGCCGGATTCGTTGCAGCAGGGATGCTCGCTCCGCATGCTGAAGGCCTTACAGGAAATTTACTCAAGCTAGGACAGTTGAGTCTCGATCGAATACCACAATGGGTTATAAACATAGAACAAGATAGTGGAATTAATTGCGGCCTCAAGCATTGTGGAATAGTTGTACCTTTTTGCACCCCAGAGGCAAGAGATGCACATCCCACTGCCACTTTTGGGAACAATTTGAATCGGCAAGAGTTAGAAATTGAAGTTCCTGGCATTGCACCTCAATGGCAAACAGGTCTGCTCTTCAATCAAGATGGACAAATCGACAATCGTCGTCGACTAATGCGAGCTCTAGAGAAAGCATGCGTTGGGCTAGGAGTGCATTTTCAAGAAGGTGTTGAAGTTCTTGATGTGTTGCAGAACGAAAAAGAATTTAAAGGGGTAAAGGTCCGAAACGCAGAAGGTAAATTGCAATTACTACCAGCGAAAGAAGCCGTTCTCTGCAGCGGAGCATGGAGTAAGCAAATCTTTAAGGCAATACCAATTGTCCCTGTAAAAGGCCAAATGTTATCCCTACAAGGGCCCAAAAATGCTCTGAAACGAATTCTGTTTGGACCAGGCACCTACTTAGTGCCAAGAGAAGACGGATTAATCGTAATTGGAGCTACAAGTGAAAAAAAGGCGGGTTTTCAAGAAGGCCTAACGCCTTCCGGACAGCTGCAGCTCCATCAAGGCATCACAGCTCTACTACCTGCTGCAAATCAATGGCCTCAAATGGAACGGTGGTGGGGATTCCGACCCTGCAGTCCAGATGAAGGTCCATTATTAGGATCATCTGTTTTAAAAGGCTTATGGCTTGCAACAGGCCATCACCGCAATGGTGTACTTCTTGCTGGTATAACAGCTGAACTGCTTGCAAAAAGTATCTGCAAAATCAAACTCAGCCGCAAGGAAAACGAGCTAATTACTCAATTTAGATGGAATAGATTTGAACAAAAATAAAAACCAAAACCATAGTCAATACATACCAAGCCAACCGCAACCTATAAAGAACAGTCAGCAGAGTTAACTCTCAACACGCCAGCTTTGATCAGAAGGAACCCAATCATGAAGTTCTGAAGAATCGAACCAAAGACCTATCTCAAAAGCCGCCGTTTCCAAGCCATCTGATCCATGAATAACATTGCGACCAATATTTACAGCCAAATCCCCACGAATAGTTCCTGGATTGGCTTCTAAAGGTTTTGTTGCTCCAATTAGATTCCTTGCACTCGCAATCACTCCATCACCTTCCCATACCATTGCCACCACAGGCCCACTAGTAATGAAATCCACTAAACCTGAAAAGAAAGGACGTTCTCGATGCACTCCATAATGCCTTTCTGCTAATTCACGACTTGGAATCAATTGTTTCAAAGCAATTAACTTGAATCCTTTACGCTCAAATCTTCCCAAAATCTCACCTATCAAGCCTCGTTGTACCCCGTCGGGCTTGATCGCGATGAAAGTGCGTTCGGCAGCCATCAAATAAAACATAATAATAAAGCCATCGTCATCTGGAAGTGGCCCACTTGGCAAGTCATCAAAAGTTTGACTTGTCAAAATCCTTGGCTTTTATCTATTTCGCCTAAAGTCCAACAAATTTTCAATACTTACCCTCCGCTCTAGGTCTTGACGACAGACAACCTCGCGAACAATCAAAACAATTGGACTGTCACAGACAGCTCTGGCCTCTATGGACTTGATCGTTGGGGAAATAATTATTTTTCCATCAACGAACTTGGCCATATAACAGTAAATCCAAACGGTCAGCAAAGTAGGGCACTGGACCTCATGGAGCTAGTCAAAGAACTAGAAAGCCGAAATTTGAAACTACCTCTACTCATCAGATTTGACGATATTCTTGAAGATAGACTGACTCGATTGCATGGAGCCTTTGAGAAAGCTATTGCTCAATACCATTACAAAGGGCGATACCAAGGGGTTTTTCCCGTCAAATGCAATCAACAAAGGTACGTAGTTGAAGAATTAATAGCATGTGGACGCCGATGGCATTTTGGATTGGAAACGGGCAGTAAAGCAGAGCTGCTAATCGCCCTTTCACTTCTTAGCGATCCAGAAGCATTACTAATTTGCAACGGTTATAAAGACAAGCGATATATAGAGACAACTATTCTTGCACGTCAACTAGGTCGTCAACCAATAGTAGTTATTGAACAAGCAGATGAGGTTGAGCGAATCATTGCAGCCAGCCAAAAACTTGGCGCAGCACCACTTATTGGCATCAGAGCAAAACTTTCCAGTCGTAGTAGCGGGCACTGGGGTAGTTCCATTGGAGAAAAAGCCAAATTTGGTCTATCAGTTCCAGAAATACTTACATCAATCAAACAATTACGCAGCTCCAACCTCCTTCATGAGGTCCGACTACTCCACTTCCATGTAGGAAGTCAGATAAACGATATTGCAGTGCTAAAAGATGCTTTACAAGAAGCTGGGCAAATTTACATCGAATTAAACCGTCTTGGTGCTCCCATGGGATACCTTGATGTTGGTGGTGGATTAGGAATCGACTACGATGGAAGTCAAACAGCTACTGAAGCCTCTACTAATTATTCTCTTCAAAACTATGCAAATGATGTAGTAGCAACAATCAAAGAATGCTGTGAAGGTAAGAACACCCCAATGCCCACATTAATAAGTGAAAGTGGGCGTGCTATCGCAAGTCACTTTTCAGTTTTGCTCTTCAACGTGCTGGGTACAGGCTCAGTTCCCGCAGAGGATCCTCCCCCGAAGCATGACGAAGCATTAATAGTTCAGAACTTGCGTGGCACATTAAAATATATTCAAAAAATACCCAAAACTTCTGACGTAGATAGTTCAAAGCTTCAAGAAGCATGGAATGACGCAATTAAATTCAAAGATGATGCACTAACTGCTTTTCGACTCGGGTATCTAGGACTACCTGAAAGAGCGATTGCTGAACAACTTACCTGGGCTTGTGCAAAAGCCCTAGTTGAACGCCTACCTCAATGTGATTTGATTCCCGAAGAGCTCAAAACGCTTCGCTATGCACTATCAGCAACCTACTACGCAAATCTATCAATATTTCGATCAGCACCAGATACCTGGGCAATCAAACAACTCTTCCCAATCATGCCAATACACCGCCTCAATGAAAAACCAAACCAACTAGGTCATTTTGCAGACCTTACATGTGATTCCGATGGCAAGCTTGCACGGTTTATTGATAATGGCCAAGTTAAACCACTACTAGAACTGCACAAGCTTAAAGAAGCTGAACAATATGTAATTGGTATGTTTCTTGGAGGTGCCTATCAAGAAGTGATGGGTAATCTACATAATCTATTTGGGAGCACAAACTCAGTACATCTCAGATTATCTTATACTGGTAGTTATAAATTAGATCACGTAGTACGTGCTAATACAAAATCAGATGTTCTAGAAGCCATGGAACATGACCCTGAAGAATTACTCGAACGGTTACGTATAGCAAGTGAAGAAGCAATCCAACATGGCAGCCTAAAAATCAGTGATGCACAACGCCTTATGGATCATCTTGAAACAAGTCTAAGGGAAAGTACATACCTACATGACTAAACACAATCAGGACAATGCAGAGATAAACTCTTCGCGCGCGAAATCTAGTGCGCTATTTAATGCGGTTACATCACGACCACCAGCTTGAGCACATGTAGATCTGCCACCACCACCACCGCCACAAAGTTTGGCTATAGAGCCAACAAACTGGCCAGCATGGAGGCCTCCAGTAACAATCTGCGAGCCAAAATTAGCAACAAATATAACTTTCTTTTGATCACTAAGATCTGGCTGTCCAGCAAGAATTACTGCTGCATTTTTACCAAGTTTATCAACTAGACTCTGAGCTGCATTTTGAAGCGCATTACCGTCAATTCCATCTAGACGTTTTACTAGATATTGACTATCCTTTATAGTTATTGACTCATTAGATAATGACAATACCTTTACAAGGGCAAGTTCCTCATGCGCTACTGCAAGAGCCTTCATTGTCGACTTGACTTCATTCTGAAGGGATGCAACTCGCCCCACTATTTGGTTTGGTTTAACCTTAAAACGTTCACCAAGTTCCTTCACTATTCCATCTCTCTCCTGCAAATAGTCTAAAACTCCTTGACCTGCAAGGGCTTCGATTCGACGAATACCAGAAGCAATGCCACACTCAGAAACAATCTTAAAAATACCTAGCTCAGATGTGTTCTTAACATGTGTACCACCACATAATTCCATGGATACGTCTGGAATATCAACAACTCGAACTAGATCTCCATACTTCTCGCCAAACATCGCAACAGCTCCACTCGCCATAGCCTCTTCTATCTCCATCTCCTGAATAACAAGAGGATGGGCCTCAGCAATCCAACTATTCACAAGCTTTTCAAGCTGCTCTAATTCAGCAGGATTAATCTCTCTAGGGGCATGGAAGTCAAAACGTAACCGATCAAAATTTACTAATGAGCCAGCCTGAGAAATACCAGGATCAATAACCTGTTTCAGAGCCGATTGCAACATATGAGTAGCCGTATGATTTGATTGAACTCGGCGGCGAGCGATATGGTCAACTCGACAATCAACTGTATCACCCTCCTTCAAAGTTCCTCGTGTAATGCGGCCTGCATGAACAAATACATTATCGTTACGAGTAACCGTTTCAATCTCAACTAAAGCACTATTATTTCCAAAATCAACGCCAACTAACGTTCCACAATCTCCTACTTGACCACCACCCTCGCCATAAAATGTAGTCGTATCGAGTGCTATCTGCACACTATCATCAATACTAGCTATCTTAGCAGGTTTGCCATTAACTAAGAGCCTTTGAACTGTGCAGCGGGACTCCAACAATTCATAGCCCAAAAAATTCGTACTTTCTAAATCAATAGCCATTTGATCAACCGCATCTTGGACAGTGAGATCAATACTGATACTCGCAGCTTTTGCACGTTGCCGTTGCTCAGCCATAGCCCTATCAAAGCCCTCAACATCAACAGAAAGATTATTTTCTTCGGCGATTTCCTGCGTGAGTTCTAATGGGAAGCCATAAGTATCATATAACTCAAAGGCCTTTTCTCCGCTAATCCTACTTGGTTTCTCGCTTAGTAAATCCACCAACAACTTTTCTCCACGCTCAAGGGTTTCTAAAAAACGAGCTTCTTCCCTTTGCAACTCTTGCAATATCACATCTCGTCGTTCCAATAGTTGTGGATAAACAGACTCCATCAAATTAATCGCTGTCTCCCCCATCTCAACAAGAAATGGCTTCGCAATACCAATCAGACGTCCATGGCGAATAACTCGACGGACCAATCGCCTCAAAATATATCCACGGCCTAAGTTACTGGCAGTCACACCATCACAAATCAAATGAGTAACAGCTCGACTATGATCCCCGATAACCTTTAAAGACGTTTTTCTTTGAATATCAACTTTTTTGTAGTCAATGTCTGCAAGCAATGCAGCTTTTTGAATCAAAGGATAAATAAGATCCGTTTCATAATTATTAGGAACTCCCTGCAAGATTTGTGCCATTCTCTCTAAACCCAAACCTGTGTCAATATTGCATTTCTCAAGAAGTGTCAGCTTTCCTAAAGCATCCCGGTTGTATTGCATGAATACCAAGTTATAAAACTCGATAAATCTTGTATCATCATCAAGATTAATTCCTATATCACCCAACTCAGGCTTGAAATCGTAATAGATCTCAGAGCAAGGCCCACAAGGTCCTGTAGGCCCAGAAGCCCAAAAATTATCTGCCTCATCCATCCGAATAATTCGATTAGGGTTCACACCCACTACTTCACGCCAAATCACTTCGGCTTCATCATCTTCTCGAAAAACACTAACAACAAGATTTTTAGGATCTAGACCAAATACCTGAGTGCTCAGTTCCCAGGACCACTGAATTGCTTCCTTCTTGAAATAATCACCAAAAGAGAAATTTCCAAGCATCTCAAAGAATGTGTGATGCCTAGCAGTACGACCCACATTCTCAATGTCATTAGTACGAATACATTTCTGACTAGTAGTTGCCCTAGCTGCCGGCCGCTCCTTTTGCCCCAGGAAAACAGGCTTAAAAGGCAACATCCCAGCAATAGTCAAAAGAACCGTTGGATCCTCAGGTACTAATGAAGCACTAGGTAAAATCTGATGTTGTCGCTCAGCAAAAAACGCTAAAAAAGCATTTCGAATCTGGCCCCCAGTCCAAGTTTGCGACATTTCAATAGGCGATGATCGTTCAACGGTCATAACGCACCTGAAGATAAGAAAAAGATCCAACAGTCATGATGGCCTTTAAAGATGTCCAGAAGTTAATCATCATCCCACTAAATCCAATGAGTAAGAGTAAATAGGCGTGCAATCTCAGGGAACACCCTCCTTGCAAGAATTGCTCTACATCTTCTCAGAGTCTTATAACATTCGATATCACTTCAATGATCCTGTCCCAAGACGGCTTATAGCCTAAAAGATGTGTTTGTTGGATCATATATTCACGAAATAAACCTTCAATGAACTGACTCGCAAGCTCATCTACTGGCATCATTAGTTATGGAACCCCTCTAGTGGTGGTTGCTGCTACTTAGCAGCGCATTCCAACTTCAAGAGACCCAAGTCATGAATTTTGCGTCGCGGCCATGAGCCTGCTGCACGCTACCTGGCTTCCAGCCATTAGAACCCCGACCAGCTCAGGTCGGCCAGCACTTCTTGTGTGGGCAGATAAATGGCAAGTTGCAACTCCAGCAGGTCCAAACGCAACTCCAGCGCTACATCCTTTTACCCTTACGCCGGAAAATCTGCGAACATGGCTGAATGAAAAAGATTTGTTGCCAGCGGGCATTATTGATGCAACTGCGTGTCTAACTCTTCCAAGTAGAGCTCTGAAATTCAAAGGCAAAGGAAAGACAACCCAAAAAGCAAAAGAAAGCATAAGCGAACCACAATGGACTGGTCTACCCTTGCAAGCAGGAGAACCTATTCCTAAGCAATGTGAATGGTGGCCCTGGCAAGTACAAGGCTTAGCTATAGAGCCTGCTGAAGCCACAGCCTGGCTTGCAAAACTTCCTCTATCCGGACGTCATCCAGATCTAGGTGAAGAACTAAGATGGTGGAGCCATTTGCAACGATGGGCTCTTAGTCTCATTGCCCGTGAACGTTGGCTACCACAAGTTGAACTAAGTAGAGGTGAAGGCTATCCCCATCGCGCTAGATGGGTGCCACTATTAAATCGTGAAGATGATAGACGCAGATTAGAAGAGCTGGCAGCACGGCTTCCTCTCGTCGCAACTTGTGCCCTTCCATGGCGAGAACCAACTGGTAAAAGAAGCAATCGAACAACCCGACTCAGACCAGAGGCAATGAGAGCCGCCAATCCAATTGCCTCATGCAGACCTCGCAGTGGTCGTCTTCGAGTGGCAAATCTTTTAGAAGAACTCGTAGATGCACAACTAAGAAAAGATTTTGAAGCCAATGCGCCGAACCTTGACCCATTACTTGCTACTTGGCAGGAAGCGCTTGCATCAGAGACAGGTGTTATTACACTCCCCGATGAAGAAGCCAAGCGCCTAGCCACAGCAAGTAGTCACTGGCGAGAAGGGGTGGCAGGAAATGTTGCTGCAGCCAGAGCTTGTCTGGAATTGTTTACACCTTCTAAAGGTGAAGATCTCTGGGAATTACGCTTCGCATTACAAGCTGAAGCAGACCCAACGCTCAAAGTACCTGCAGCCACAGCCTGGGGAGCTGGCTCACAAGTTCTTCAACTTGGAGAAATTCGAGTAGAGCATCCTGGTGAAGTCCTTTTAGAAGGTTTAGGGCGCGCACTCACTGTTTTTGAACCAATTGAAAGAGGTCTTGAGAGCGCGACACCAAATTCAATGCAACTATCTCCAGCAGAGGCTTTTGTACTGGTACGAACCGCTGCGTCTCAACTGCGTGATGTTGGAGTAGGTGTAGAGCTACCACAAAGCCTCTCAGGTGGATTAGCAAGTCGACTTGGGTTAGCAATTAAGGCAGAACTTTCTGAGACCTCACGCGGTTTCACTCTTGGTGAAAGCCTTGACTGGAAATGGGAGCTAATGATTGGAGGTGTGACTTTAACTCTCCATGAACTAGAGCGACTGGCTGGCAAGCGAAGTCCACTTGTACTACACAAAGGCGCCTGGATTGAATTGCGGCCAAATGATCTAAAAAATGCAGAGCGCTTTTGCAGTAGTAATACAGAACTAAGTCTCGATGATGCACTGCGACTTACAGCAACTGAAGGTAATACGCTGATGAAACTTCCTGTGCATCGCTTTGAGTCTGGACCAAGACTTCAAGGAGTCTTAGAGCAATATCACCAAAAAAAAGCTCCCGATCCGTTACCTGCACCAGATGGATTTAGTGGTCAATTAAGACCTTACCAAGAGCGAGGGTTGGGATGGTTAGCTTTTCTTCATCGATTCGATCAAGGTGCATGTTTGGCCGACGATATGGGTCTGGGTAAAACCATCCAACTACTTGCATTCTTACAACATCTGAAAGCCGAGCAAGAACTCAAGCGACCAGTATTACTTGTTGCTCCAACTTCTGTACTAACAAATTGGAAAAGAGAAGCTCATGCATTCACTCCAGACCTACAAGTTCGTGAACACTATGGACCGAAACGACCTACTACTAACCCTCAGCTCAAACAAGCACTAAAAAATATAGACCTAGTCTTAACAAGCTATGGCCTCATGCAACGAGATAGTGAGCTACTTGAAACAGTCGATTGGCAAGGAGTGGTAATCGATGAAGCTCAAGCCATAAAAAATCCTCAGGCAAAGCAAAGTCAAGCAACACGTGATATTGCAAGAGCTGCTAAAAGCAACCGTTTCAGAATCGCCTTAACAGGTACACCTGTAGAAAATCGAGTTAGTGAGTTATGGGCACTCATGGATTTTCTTAACCCTAGAGTTCTTGGAGAAGAAGACTTTTTTCGTCAACGCTATCGCCTACCAATTGAGCGATATGGGGACATGTCTTCATTAAAAGATCTAAAAGCTCGTGTAAGTCCTTTTCTCCTTCGTAGACTTAAAACAGACAAGGCAATCATCTCAGATCTTCCAGAAAAAGTGGAACTGAGTGAATGGGTAGGTCTTAGCAAAGAACAACAAAGTCTCTATCGCAAAACAGTTGAAGACACCCTAGATGCAATTGCAAAAGCTCCAAGAGGTCAACGTCATGGCAAAGTGCTTGGACTACTCACACGTCTAAAGCAAATCTGTAATCATCCTGCCTTAGCACTTAAAGAGAAAATTGTTGAAGAAGGTTTTATAACACGCTCAGCCAAGCTTCAAAGACTTGAAGAAATTTTGGAAGAAGTTATCGAAGCAGGTGATCGAGCACTGCTATTTACCCAATTTGCAGAGTGGGGACATCTACTACAAGCATATCTCCAGCAAAGATGGCTTTTTGATGTCCCCTTTTTACACGGCAGTACCACCAAAACTGAGCGACAAGCAATGGTCGATCGATTCCAAGAAGATCCTCGTGGACCACAAATTTTCTTACTTTCTCTGAAAGCTGGAGGCATAGGTCTTAACCTCACACGAGCCAGTCACGTTTTTCACATAGATCGGTGGTGGAATCCTGCCGTGGAAAATCAAGCAACAGATCGTGCCTACCGTATAGGTCAGGAAAATAGAGTCATGGTTCACAAATTTATTACAAGCGGATCTGTTGAGGAAAAAATTGATCAAATGATTCGAGAAAAGTCTCGACTAGCCGAAGACATTATTGGTTCTGGTGAAGATTGGCTTGGAAGTCTAGGTGTTAGTGAATTGCGTGAATTAGTCCAATTAGAAGACAATTAATTTCATGGCAAATTCGTCCATCAACAATTCAGAAATTACAACTGCCCTCAGTGAAAAAGGTCTAGGGCAACAACCCTGGTGGGTTGAACAATGGATGGAACTTATTAATTCGTATAGGTTTAAAAAACGACTCGAAAGAGCATGGACTTACGCGAGAGAAGGGAACGTAACCTCGATCCGTTTCGAGGGCCGAAGAGTCCATGCAAGAGTTCAAGGGACTGAAGAAGACCCATACAAAGTCAAACTCTGGCTTGACGTTCTAAATGACGAAGATTGGAGCTACGTTCTTGAAGCCCTAACCCAAAAAGCACGTTGGTCTGCCCAATTATTAGCAGGAATTATGCCAGCAGATATAGAAAGAGCTTTCGCTGCAAGTGGACGTCGCTTATTCCCCTTCAAGCTACAAGAAGTTCGTAGTGAATGTAATTGCCCTGATAAAGCTAATCCCTGTAAACATATCAGTGCTATCTATTTCCTTATGGGAGATCGCTTCAGCGAAGATCCCTTTGTTCTATTTCAATTACGAGGACGCACCAGAACAAAATTACTGCAAGACTTAGCAGAACAACGTCTAGAGGTACTCGCAAATATCACAAAAGCCAATGAAAAAGAGAATGCAAAGAGTAAGAAAATAAATGACAACGATGAGACTCCTAGCTCGCCTCATCCAGCCGTAATAGACCCAAGTCTTTGGTGGAAGTATGAAGGCAGTCTCAATTCCGATCTAGTCGTAATCACACCAGCAATGGATGGAGAAACTGGCCTAGATGCCGCAGGAGAACTCCCTCTTGCAGAGGAACCACTTTTCCCTGAAGCTCGCAAAACCTTCCTTAATCACTTACATAAGCAAGGTGCAAAAATCGCGCAGCAAGCAATGCTTCAAGCAATGGCAACCGGTGAATAAAGCTCAAGCCCCATGGCATACAAAAAAGACATTAAGGGTGATACATCTACTATTAACCTCATATCAAAATGCCTTTAAACAAAGTTTATTAAACTCTCCTGAAGAGTTGAGTTCACAGCTACAACAAGCCAAGATATTGTTTGCTCTAAAAGAGCCTGTCATCGCACATAACAATGAGAAAGATCCTTGTTTAAATTATGCAAATGCTGCAGCGCTACAACTATGGGGTAGAGGTTGGGACGAAATGATCGGCATGCCTTCTCGACTAACAGCCCCAATAGAAGAGCGTGAAGAACGACAATATGCCTTAAATAAGGCAATTACAAAACATGCGGTCAAAGATTATGAAGGCATCAGAATTAACAGTAAAGGCGAAGTTTTCATGATAAAAAATGCACGTATATGGACAATTTTTGACGAAAATGGTGAACTCCGTGGTCAAGCCGCAACCTTCGATTGGTGGCAGAAAATCTAAAAAACAACTAAAAGAAAATCCCTTCTTTGGGCAAATCAGAACTTAAATAGAGAAGAGTCTGTTCAAATTAATAGATCATGCAACGTAGAAAACTACTTGCAACTAGTGCTACTGCCCTTACTGCAGCAGTAGGTACAGGTTTCCTCAGCTCTTGCACAATTCGTCAAGAAAGCCCAAAAAACGCCATCTCTTTACCCCAAACCAGATGGCGCATGGCAACTAGCTGGCCGATTTCACTAGACACAATCTATGGTGGCGCCGAAACCATCAGCGAAAGAGTTAATGCATTAAGCGGTGGGAACTTCCAAATCAAACCTTATGCTGCAGGCGAAATAGTTCCTGGCCTAGAGGTACTAGATGCCGTACAAACTGGTTCAGTGGAATGTGGTCATACTGCCAGTTACTACTACAAAGGGAAAAATCCGTCTTTTGCTTTTGGAACTTCCGTACCATTTGGTCTCACTGCACAACAACAAAATGCCTGGCTTTATGAAGCAGGTGGCATAGAAGCAATGAATCAAATATTTGCCGATTTTGGGGTAATCAGTTTTCCAGCTGGAAACACAGGAGCACAAATGGGAGGCTGGTTTAAACAAAAACTTGAAGGCCTCCAATCGCTACAAGGACTCAAAATGCGTATCCCAGGACTTGGTGGTGAAGTAATGGCTGAGTTAGGTGTAAATGTTCAAGTTTTGCCAGGGGGTGAGGTATATCTAGCACTTGATCGTGGAGCAATTGACGCAGCTGAATGGACAGGTCCCTATGACGATGAAAGACTTGGTTTTGCGCGAGCAGCTCGTTTCTATTACTACCCGGGATGGTGGGAACCGGGACCAACTCTCAATGCTCTAGTAAACCAAAAAGCTTGGAACAAGTTGCCTAGTGAATACAAAGCAATTTTCACCACAGCTTGCTACGAAGCAAACCTAACTATGCTGAGCCGTTACGATACTCTCAATGGTGCTGCCCTTCAACGACTTCTTAAAAGTGGAACTGAACTAGTTCCCTATGAACAAAAAATTCTTCAGGCTGCGGAAGAGGCATCCTTCCAACTATATGCAGACCTCTCTGCAAAAAATCCAAGCTTTCGTTTGCTCTTTAACGAATGGCAAAAATTCCGTAAGGAAGTTTCCTCATGGAACAAAGTCAATGAATTTTCATTGTCAAGCTTTAGTTATACAGAAAGATGAAACAATGGCTAGCCTTTAGCACGCGGATAGACAATCTCAACAAGAAGGTTGCAGTAATTGCACGTTGGTCCATATTCTTAATGCTTGGATTAGGCCTTTGGAATGTAATTGGTCGGTATGTAGGTGTAGCTATAGGTCACAATCTAAGCTCAAACAGACTCATAGAAGCGCAATGGTATTTATTTGATTTGGCTTTCTTGTTGGGATTAGGATGGACATTACAAAATCAAGGGCATGTAAGAGTAGACGTACTGCAAGGACGTTGGAGTGAACGACGAAAAGCAAAAATCGAACTATTAGGTACTCTGCTTCTGCTGTTACCTTTTGCACTTGGAATCATGGCTATATCTATTGAACCCACCCTTCATTCTTGGAGTATTGCTGAAGTCTCACCTGATCCAAATGGACTGCCTCGCTATTGGGTAAAAACTCTGATTCCCATAGGCTTTCTTTTATTAGCTCTACAAGGATTTTCAGAAGCAATTCAAAACTGGGGAAAAGTCAAAAACTCATCTTCGAGAACTACACCGCCAGACAACATAAATAAGGAGAATTATCTTGATTGAAATTGAACTACTTGGTTATGTAATCAGTCTAAATCTAACAGTAATGCTTGGACCAGGAATGTTTCTGGCACTAGTAGTCGTCCTATTAAGTGGTTTTCCAGTGGCTTTCTGTTTAGGTGGCATTGCAGTGATCTTCTCATTATTTGGGATGGCACTCGGTGTAATCGACCCCATTTTTGTCACTGCCATGCCACAAAGAATAATGGGGATCATGGCCAACTTCACATTGCTTGCTATCCCGGCCTTTATCTTCATGGGAGCGATGCTCGAAACCTCAGGCATCGCGGAACGACTACTAGAAAGTATGGGCAAAATCTTAGGGAGGCTCCGTGGAGGCTTAGCCCTTGCCGTTGTGCTCGTTGGATCATTACTTGCTGCAACGACAGGCGTCGTTGCAGCAACCGTAACAACTATGGGGCTAATTTCTCTTCCTGCAATGTTACGAGCAGGCTATGACCGCTCTCTAGCAACCGGTGTTATTGCAGCATCAGGAACACTGGGACAAATTATTCCACCAAGCATTGTGCTAGTGGTACTTGGAGACCAACTCGGAGTTTCAGTTGGAGATTTATTTCTCGGTTCTCTGATCCCAGGAATATTAATGGCCAGCGCATTTGCAGTTTACGTAATCATAATTAGTGTTCTTAAGCCAGAACTTGCTCCCCAAGAACGTTCAATAGATCTTGCGCCAATTGAACTTATAAAGCTTGTACAAATAATGATTCCACCATTGGGCCTAATCATGGTGGTCCTTGGAAGCATCTTTTTCGGGATCGCAACGCCCACAGAAGCAGGAACATTAGGTGCAATTGGAGCAATTGTCTTAGCTGCAATACACAGAGGTTTCAGTCGAACAGCCCTCTCCAAAGTGTGTGACGAAACCCTGAAAACGACATCAATGGTTATGGCAATTTTACTTGGGTCAACTGCATTTAGTTTGGTTTTCCGAGGTTTAGGAGGCGATGAACTAATCGCAAACGTTTTACTCAACCTTCCAGGGGGAAAAGTCGGTTTCATGGCATTCAGCATGCTCATTATTTTCTTTTTGGGCTTTTTTATTGACTTCTTCGAAATTGCCTTTATTGCTGTTCCACTACTCCTGCCTGCGGCGCGTCAACTCCTTGGACCAGATGCTCTCCTTTGGCTAGGTGTAGTCATCGGAGCAAACCTCCAAACATCATTTCTAACTCCTCCTTTTGGCTTCGCTCTTTTTTATTTGCGAGGAGTGGCACCGAAATCGATTACAACTAAAGAAATATATATGGGGGCGCTACCATTCGTAGCAATTCAAATTGGCATTTTATGCTTAATAATAGTTGCTCCAGCTCTTGTGAACTGGCTTCCAAGTTTGTCTTGGTCTTAAGCAATCACCTTCATTTTGCAAAATCTCTTTCTTAAAGTCTCACTATTGGTAACAGGATCCCATGGCAGCGAATGAATCCATTGCCACGGTTACAACAAAAACCCAAGTAGCCAGGTTGTCTTTGCAATGCAAAATCATTGGCAAAGACACTAGTGCAATCAGATCACTTGACTGGGACCGCAGTCGTTTCGATATTGAATTTGGTCTCCGCAATGGAACGACTTACAACAGCTTTGTGATCAAAGGAACCAAAACAGCACTCATAGATACCAGTCACAGCAAATTCCGAAGCAAATGGCTTGATCGACTAAAAGAGACAATTAATCCAAAAGAAATCGATTATCTAATAGTTAGTCATACAGAACCTGACCATTCAGGCCTAATAAGCGATGTACTTAATCTAAATCCTGAAATCGAAATTGTAGCTTCAAAAGTAGCAATACAATTCCTTAAAAATCAAATACACAGACCTTTTAAATCAATAACTATCAAAAATGGTAATAAGCTTGATCTTGGTATCAACCCATTGAGCGGAGTTGATCACAGCTTTGAGTTCTTCAACACACCCAATCTTCACTGGCCAGATACAATTTTTTCATTCGATCACGGAACTGGCATTCTCTATACGTGTGATGCATTTGGGCTTCATTATTGCTCGGATCATCTATATGACGATGAGCCAGAAGCAATTGCCTCAGATTTTCGTTTCTATTATGACTGCCTAATGGGGCCAAATGCACGCAGCGTCTTACAGGCGTTAAAGCGCATAGAAACATTGCCCACGATTAACACAATCGCAGTAGGCCATGGCCCACTCTTGCATCATCACATAAGCCTATGGACAAATAATTATCGTGAATGGAGTAACCAACGAAGTAAAGGTGAACGGTATGCAGCCGTTTGCTATCTAAGTCAATACGGATTTTGCGATCGACTTAGCCAAGCAATTGCACACGGAATTAGCAAAGCAGATGCACATGTGCAACTCGTAGATCTACGCGCAACTGATGTTCAGGAACTCAGTGCTCTCATCAGTGCAGCTGACGCAGTTGTAGTGCCAACATGGCCAAACGAAGTAAATCCAGAATTACGAAGTTCAATCGGAACCCTCCTTGCGGCCTTAAAGCAAAAACAATGGATAGCGCTTTACGACTCGTTTGGAGGTAACGATGAGCCTATAGATACTTTGGCAAGTCAACTAAGAAAACTAGGCCAAAAAGAAGCATTCTCTCCTTTACGAGTCAAAACAATCCCAGATGGTAATACTTTCCAACGCTTCGAAGAAGCAGGAACTGATCTAGGTCAATTGCTCAATAAGAAACAAAGTATTGCCGCAATGAAAAGCCTAGATGGCGATCTAGATAAAGCTTTGGGCCGTTTAAGTGGTGGGCTCTATGTAGTAACAGCTAGCCAAGAAGAAGGAACAACTAAAAGAAGTAGTGCAATGATTGCGAGTTGGGTTAGCCAAGCCAGTTTCAAACCACCTGGACTAACTGTTGCTGTTGCAAAAGACAGAGCGATAGAAACTTTGATGCAAGTCGGTGATCGTTTTGTCATCAATATTTTAAAAGAAGACAACTATCAACCTCTACTCCGACATTTTCTAAAACGCTTTCCACCTGGAGCCGATCGCTTTGCTGGGGTCAATATTTTGACAGATGTTGCTCAAGGCGGTCCAGTCCTGTCAGACGCATTAGCTTTTCTAGGTTGTCAGGTTGCACAACGCCTGGAAGGTCCAGATCACTGGATCATTTACGCAATTGTCGAGGAAGGAAGTGTGGCAGACACAGAAGCTAATACAGCTGTACATCATCGAAAGGTTGGTAATCACTACTAATGAAAAGTCCTATTCGCCAAGAGTCTGATAATCAAGCAGACATGCTACAGCTAGTAAGTATTCCTATAGAGGAAGGGCTAGTAAGCCTTCGAGGCTTAAGCCCCAAACGCTTACGTTTTGAACTTGAATATGGACTTGAAAGAGGTAGCACAGACAACAGCTTCCTTTTTACTAGCGACAAAAAATCCAAAACAGATCACCAAATTGCAATACTGGTGCATCCACCAGGAGCGATCTATTCTCAAGTATTCTTGCCAGCACTTGCTAATGCCCTAAAGGATAACAACAGCCAATTAAAAGTCATAGTTGGCCATGTCAATCCCAACAGGGTAAAACTCCTCAAACAATTAAAAGAAATTTACCCAAATCTTCAATTAATCAGTTCAAATCCAGCTGCAAAATTACTAAAAGAACTCTGGAATCAACGCAAACCTATACCACCTGGAAAACAACAGGAGAATGATTCATTAGGTCCCCCATTCCCAATACTCCACATTGTCAGGCAAGAAGAAACAATAAATATCAATCACAATTACCAACTCAAACTGATACCAGCACCTACACCCCATTGGCCAGGAGGTCTACTGGCATTCGAAGAACAGCTCGGTTTATTAATGAGCGACAAGCTCTTTGCTGCTCATATATGTACGCCAAAATGGGAAGAATCGAACAGGAGTAGTACTGAAGAAGAGCGACGTCACTTCTATGACTGTTTGATGGCACCTATGCAAAATCAAGTAACTTCTATTGTGGACAGACTTGAAGAACTAGATATCAAAAGTATTGCACCTGGTCATGGGCCAACGATAGAAACAAGTTGGCGTAGCCTACTTAACGACTACCGTAGATGGGGAGAAGGGCAACAACAAGCTTCAATCAAAGTAATTTTATTATTCGCCAGCGCATATGGTAATACTGCAGCCATTGCTGACGCACTAGCCAATGGAATTGCCAAAACTGGAGTACGTGTCGAAAGCCTAAATTGTGAATTTATTTCCCCAGAGGAGCTAAACCAGGCGATCCAAGAAGCTGACGCATATCTCATTGGCTCTCCAACACTCGGAGGACACGCCCCCACTCCGATCGTCTCAGCCCTGGGTGCTTTATTAGCAGAAGGAGATAGAGAAAAACCTGTAGGAATTTTTGGAAGTTATGGATGGAGTGGCGAAGCTTTGGATCTTCTAGAAAACAAACTTCGCAATGGAGGCTTCAAGTTTGGGTTTGCGCCAATCAAAATCAAATTCAGCCCAGATACCGCAATGGTCAAAACCCTGGAAGAAACAGGATCACTGTTTGGTAGAGGCCTTCTTAACACACAAAAGCGTCAACAACGTCGTGCCACTGGTGGTATGACTACAAGTCGGAGTGATCCTGCAATACTCGCTCTAGGCAGAATCGTTGGATCATTAAGTGTATTAACTACTCGAAAGGGACATAAAGAAGAACAATTAAGTGGAGCCATGGTCGCAAGTTGGGTCAGCCAGGCCAGTTTTAATCCGCCAGGCCTAAGTATTGCTGTAGCCAAAGATCGAGCTGTAGGGAGCCTGCTTCATAGTGGAGATATTTTCACGCTTAATGTGCTTGCCCAAGGACGACATACCTCAATCATGAAAAAATTCTTACAGCCTTTTCCACCTGGTGCAGACCGATTTGCAGATATAAATGTCGAGAACAGTCCTCAAGGGCAGCCAATACTCCCAGACGCATTAGCTTGGCTAGAAGGCTCGGTAAAACAGCGCATGGAATGTGGCGATCATTGGCTAATTTATGCAGAGATCACTAATGGCAAGGTTATAGATTTACAAGGAATTACAGCAGTGCATCAAAGGCGCAGTGGAGCCAATTATTAATACTCCAAACTCAACTTTTCCTGCACAATTATCTTAATAGAAATCCCAATGAGCTCTCCAACAAAACTCCTAGTTATCACAGCAAGTAATGGCGAAAATCTACAGCTGGCCCAACGATTTATCCAAACAGGGAGAAAGCTCGGGGCTACGACAGAACTACTTGACCTAACCACCCTCGATCTGCCTCTTTACAATCCCCGCACTCATGCACAAGAAGGAATTCCTCCTGTAGCAAAATCATTATCTAATCAAATGGAGGGTATCTCACATTGGGTCATATGTGCACCTGAATACAACGGATCTATTCCGCCAGTTTTTACAAGCGCTCTCGCCTGGCTCTCAGTACAAGGAGACGACTTTAGAAATTTATTTAATGGAAGACCAATTGCTATGGCCAGTTTTTCTGGAGGTGGTGGCATGGAATTATTACTCTCACTACGAATACAACTCACACATTTAGGGGCACAAGTCGTTGGACGTCAACTAATGAGCAATAACAACAAACCAGCCCAAGATGAGTCAATAGAAGACCTATTGCATCGTCTTTTGCAAATGAAACCACTACAACTTTAAAAACTCAGAAAGAACTGCCGCAAATTTTAATTTCAAATAAACAAACTAGACGTTACAAACACTATATATAGTGGCCAAACACTACATATAGTGTTATGTAATGTTTACATGAATAATTCAAGTCCCCTCTGAAATGGGATTTCAACCCTCTAAGAACGTTGTGTTTCGTTATCGAGGATTTCTACTCCTCAAACAACCCAACAAAACATGGCTAGTAAGACCAGAAAGAAGCCCAATGTTATTGCTTCCATTTAGAACACATAATTGTTCACTCGCAGAAGTAAAAGAGATATTAGAAAAAAAACTATCCCAAACAATCGATATACCTCAAGCCGCTTAAAGCTTAGATAAGGAAAGCCAAGCTAACGTATATCATCTGGGAATGGCACGATTTTGGTTCCATGCCTCAAGCACCTTGAGCGCCATTGGCAAAGCGTGAACAGAGCCTCCACCAGGAGTATTTTGGGCAAAAGCAACAATGACTATCTCAGTTGCTTGATATGGAACAAAACATACGAACCAAGCATGATCCGAACCACCAGTACTATCTTCAGCGGTCCCAGTTTTTCCAGCTACTGGAGGAAGATTGGGCAAACGTAAATTGAGAGTAGAGGCAGTTCCTGCCTCTACAACTTTTCTAAGGCCACGACGTAATGTCTCCAAAGTTGTAGGTTGAATATTCACTTTCTTACGATGCTTAGAAGAAGTCCAATCAATATCTAAATCTGCCAAATGAGGAGTAACCAAATAACCACCATTCGCAAAAACTGCATAGGCACGTGCAAGTTGCAAAGGTGTAATTTGCACAACAGCTTGGCCTATAGACGCACTGGCTATATCTTCTGGAATCCAAGGGGTTTGACCAGGTCTACCCCACCCACGACCTTTTGCCGCCCATTCCTTATTACCAACAATACCTTTGCTTTCTTCATAACCAATTTCAATACCCGTAAGAGCATCAAACCCTAATGCAGTAGCCGCGTTATATAAAGCCCTTGCACCTACACCTACACCTACTTGATAAAAAAAAGTATTGCTTGAAAAACGCAAAGCATCCTCATATCCAATCCATCCATACCCTTTACGATTATGCTCAGGAAAGCAATGACTACCATATTTAATACAAGGCGACGTCTTCAAACGAACATCAGATGGAAACTTCCCGCTTTCCATACCAGCCATTGCTGTGACAGGTTTCCAAGTACTGCCAGGGTCATAAGCATTAATTGCCCTACTAAATAAAGGCATGGATGGCGACAAAAAAAGTTCGTCATATTCCTTTTGAGGCGTAAAAGGTTTTGAAAAGAAGTTAGGATCAAAAGTTGGCCTACTTGCCATAGCACGAATAGCTCCTGTACGTGGATCAAGTACGACTACTGCTCCAGCAGACTTATCAGCCAAGGCCTCTTCAGCTGCCAATTGCAAGCCCAAATCAATTGTCAAAACAAGATCCTTACCTGCTTTTGGAGATTTAAAACCAAGACTCCGCTGAACATTGCCAGAAGCATTAACTTCCAGCATCTCTCCTCCCCATTTCCCTCGAAGAATCTCTTCATAAGCTGCCTCTACCCCAGTTCTTCCAATCCGGTCTGATATTTCATAACCTTTCTCATTTAAAACTTTGAATTCTTGTGGAGTAATTGGTTGGGTATAACCCAACACATGAGAGGCGAGCGTCCCATGTGGGTAATAACGAACCAACTCCACATCCACCTGAGCACCTTTAAGGCTGCGATCTCTTTCCTTAAAGCGCAAAACCTGCTCTGGTTTTAGGTTTCTAGACAAAGTAATTCTAAAAGGATCATTCCAAACACCTCTCCGAAAACGCGTGTCTAAAGATTCTTTAGGAAGTTGAAGAAGCTCAGAAAGACGATCACGTAGTAAAGGCCATTTTGAGTCAGTCACTAGTCTTGGTTGAACAGAAAGGGAATATGTCAGCTTGCTATCAGCCAATATTTTGCCTTGACGATCTAATAAACGGCCACGAATTGGAGGCCTGGAAACCAAGCGCACTCGATTTTCATCTGCAAGCTTTCTATAAAAAGCGCCCTGCAAAACCTGTAACCAAAAAAGACGTCCTGCCATTGCGCCAAAAACAATAAGCAAAAGCAGAACAAAAACATTTGGCTGATTACTCAGGCCAATTGTTCGATTATTGCTTACATCCTGCTGAACAGTTTCCTTCATTTAGTAGACCCTTATTCAGAAGTAAGGTTTTTCGTATCAGAACAATCTTCAAATAGGCACTGCTCTAGTTCATTCATATCATCTTCAATCATGTCTAAAAACTGCATTAAAGACTCTTGATCCAACGTCTGCTCATTCTGAGGATTTGTTGTGACCTCAATAGCAACCTTTACAGGCACAACAGGGTTCCCAAGGCCTGGACTGACCTGATCCAATTGTTCTCGCAAAATTTTTGCTGCAGGCTCTCCTTCTATTTTTAAATCTGCTAAAGGAGCATCTGAAGCAGTAAAAACTTCAGCAACCTTGCTGGGACCACCCTGCCTGGCCCGTTCAACCATAGCCATTCCAATAGGCAGAACATCCTGCATAAGAGAAAGACGAAGTTTGTCTATTGGATCATCCGCCATCAGAAGCTGAGGCTGAAATATCTACCTAACTCCAGTTTGCTCGGAAGGCATCAAAAATGGTGGACAATTCACATTTGAAACACCTAATGACCAGCCAGTAAACCCTGCCAAAAAGACAACCGCAACAAAAGGCACAACAGCTTGTTGAGTTGTCTCATGACAGACCCATTCCTTTAATGAACGCCAAAAACGTTCCCTCTCAAAACGCTTCCTTTCTCTAGATTCTTGATTCCACCTTCTTCGAAATGATTTTTCAACCCACCGCTCAAAAGATCGTTTTTTAGTAACAGCCATCTTTCGCTCTACCTCCAGAAGCTGACCAGAGCTCAACTCAGGATTGAAAGTGCTAATAAGCTCAAGACTCTTAAGAAACATCTCAACAGAAGCATCCTTAATTGCACCTTCTTCCTCATCTAAAGCACTCCAGTCCAATTCAGGATAAAAACGACTGCGATTTAGCTGTATTTGGTCCTCACCAAGTTGGCCTGGCTCTCTCAACCAACGATCAGTATTGGTATCAAACCGCCGCCAATAAAGGAAAGGGTTTATATAAATAGTTTTACCTGCAAGCTGGATGCTGTCCTGGTGCAAACGACGTTGCAACTTCACATCCTGTTCTAAAGCAGAGGTCAAGGAAATCCAAGTCAGTGGCCCAGAATATCGAGCTATCCCCTTTTGCACCAGCCCTTGATCTCTAGCCGAGCACAAAAAGCAATGAATTCCTATCTACAGGTATCATCTCAAAATAAATATAAAACAACATCTTTTTACTAATGTGAGAAAAACCTTTTGAGAGTAAATATTTGATCCTTATATTATTCACACCAATTTTTCATTTGCGAGTCAATCCATTGAAGCAAATCAAAGTTCGAAAAATTCCTAGCAAGTTTATAGTCAATACAAGCACCAAGATTATCTCCTAACTCTAACCTCGCTAAAGCTCTATTATAATAAGAAATTGCATACTTTGGGTTGATACTTATTGCTTTATTAAAGTCATCAATTGCACCATCGACATCTCCTAATTTTTTTTTAGCATTTGCACGATTATTATATGATTGAAAATAGTCAGGCTTTAATTTTATAGATTGATTAAAGTCATCAATCGCACCTTCATTATCTAATAATGCTTGACTCCTAACACTACCTCTATTGTAATAGGCAATAGCACTATTAGGGTTAAGCCTGATCAACTCACTAAAATCATCAATCGCACCTTGATAATAACCTAAATTATTCTTAGCATTTCCACGGTTCTGATAAGCGCTGAAATAATTAGGTTTTAATTGTAATGCATTTGTATAATCAGCAATAGCGCCTTTATAATCTAAAAGTTCATACTTTAAATTTGCCAGTTTACCAAAAGCAAGTGCATTAGTTGGGTTAAGCTGCAGAACCTTATTATAGTCATAATTGGCTCCTTTCAAATCACCTAAATCCTTCTTTATAATACCTCGATTATAATAAGCAATCTCATAGTTAGGGTTAATTACTATTGCCTTAGTGTAATCAGAAGTAGCTCCTTTGTAATCACCTAATTTCTTCTTTGCATTACCGCGGTTATTATATGCTAGAGCATAAGTTGGATTTAATTCTATTGCTTTAGTAAAAGCATTAATTGCACCTTCCATATCTCCAATCCCTTTTCCTTTGGCAGTACCTAAATTATAGTAAGCAAAGGAATTCTGCGGATCAACTTTTATTGCCTTATTAAAATCAATAATTGCAGATTTAAAATCACCTCGCTTTGCTTTTTCAATGCCAGAGTTTATATATAACGAAGCATTCTGCGCATAAGCGACAGAACAGTAAGTTTGAAGTAGCAAAAGTATGAAAGAGAAAAGATATTTATTCGTCAAGACAGAAGATTTTAATAAAAACATTTTTAAAAACCAATTCAATAGACACGGTTAACTCATAATTCAAAGCTATTCCCATTAACGATTTCTAGATTAGTAGTCTAATGATTGAGTGGGATTAGCTTACCTACTATAGCGTAGAAGTATTTTCCTATCGCACAGGGACGCTATCTTCCAGCATCAGCACATATACCTCTTATCAAGCTTTACAAATTAATTAATACTGGCAATGTCATAATCTCCTAATTAAACTTGTAGCCAAGCAAGCAAGGTCATTCCTAAAAATCAATTAATTGCATGAATTGGCAATACAATTACTTTCCTCTAAAAGCAACGATAAGAGGTCGAAAATATATTCTATATAAAAGTCAAAAGATCATTACAAAAGAAGATATTTTGCTCTTCGAGCAATAGCTAAAGCAATCCAAAAGAAAATTTCTTTGCTCCAAGAAAATAAAAATTAATTGATTGCTTTTATTCCCACTCAATCGTACCTGGCGGCTTACTTGTTATATCTAATACCACTCGATTTACCCCTTCAACCTCATTGACTATTCTATTAGAAATGCATTCTAAAGTTTCATAAGGCAAACGAGACCAGTCAGCTGTCATTCCATCTTCACTAGAGACACAACGAACTACAATTGGCCAGTCATAAGTGCGTTGATCACCCATAACTCCTACAGAGCAAACTGGTAGTAAAACAGCAAAAGCTTGCCAAACATCATTATAAAAACCAGCTTGTCGAATTTCCTCTCGAACAATTAAATCAGCATCTCTTAAACAATTAAGTTTTTGATTCGTTACTTCACCAAGAATACGTATAGCCAGACCTGGCCCTGGAAAAGGATGCCTTCTTACTATTTCCTCTGGAAGACCTAAAGATCTACCAACCTTGCGAACCTCATCTTTAAATAATCGTCTCAGTGGCTCTACTAATTTAAATTGTAAATCCTTTGGCAAGCCACCAACATTATGGTGACTCTTTATCTTTACCGCTACTCTTTCACCTGTAGCAGGGTCAACATTAGTACCCGCACTCTCAATGACATCAGGGTAAAGAGTGCCTTGTGCAAGGTAATCAAAAGGGCCTAAACGAACACTCTCTTCTTCAAAAACTCTTATAAACTCTGCTCCAATAACCTTTCTCTTCTCTTCAGGGTCTGTAATGCCTTGAAGTTTGTTGATAAATCTTTTACGAGCATTAATATATTCAACATTAATATGAAACTGTTTATCAAAAAATTGCATAAGGAACTCAGGTTCCCCTTTGCGCATAAAGCCTTGATCGATAAACATGCAAGTTAACTGATCTCCAATCGCCCTATGAAGGAGAAAAGCTAGGGTGGATGAATCAACTCCCCCTGATAAAGCAAGAAGCACCCTTTTCTGACCCACTTGAGCGCGAACCTGAGAAACAGCTTCGTCAATAAATGTCGTTGTAGTCCAATCTGGCCGACAACCACAAATTTCATAAACAAAATTTTTAATCAAGGTCATGCCATGAGTCGAATGCACTACCTCAGGATGAAACTGAACACCATAAAGTCTCAGCTTTTCAGCAGCAATAGCTGCTTCAGCAGTATTGGCTGTATGTGCTAATCGAACAAACCCTTCAGGTAACTCTTTAACTGCATCTCCATGACTCATCCACATAGTTGAGCCATTAACAACTTTATTTAGCAATGAAGTTGAATCATCAACTTGCAAAGGAGCCTTACCATATTCTGCTTTCCCCGAAGCAATATCCACAGCCCCGCCTAACTGATGGACCATTAACTGCATTCCATAACAAACTCCAAGAATAGGAATGCCCAAATTCCATATAGAAGGATCACAAAGCGGCGCTCCTGGGGCATACACAGAGTTTGGTCCCCCACTAAGAATGATTCCTTTCGGAGACAATTCCTGCAGTTCATTTGCAGAAGTTCGGTGACTCATCACCAAGGAAAAAACCTCAGTTTCCCTGATCCTTCTGGCAATTAGCTCGGAATACTGTGAACCAAAATCCAGGATGATAATTGTCGGTTTGCGCTGAGTATCCACAGAGAAAGAAGGCATATGAACAAAAGAACGCGTTCAATAAAAATTTAAGAACATTCAGACTAGAGAAGAAATCAAATCTACTTCTCGAGAGTCACCCCTAAAACATCAAGCTGTTGACATCCACAAGGTCCAGCCCATCGTATTTGGCGCTGACGATCAAATAATGCTGCTCCTATCTCCATAGGCCATGAGCCGTAACGAGCAACATAAGCATTACTTCTTTGCTCAACAACCAATGCAACCCTGTCCCAAAGGTTTTGAGCAAATTCTGGTTCAGTCAATTCCAAACTCAATAAAGCTGCCTCTACCGAAGCTGCCTCACCAATGGATTGAATCAAGTGCAATGGAATTCGCTCAGCCACAGCTAAAGCTGTAAGCACTTCTAATCGTCCATCAGCCAAATGATGATGTGTATGAAAAATTCCACCTGCAAGCTTTACCAACTTGCCGTGATAGCCCAATAACAAAAGTTTTTTTACTCCAGACTCAGCAGCAACTATTAACAGCGGTCCCACCCAATTACCAACTTTCAGAATTTGTGTAGGAGAAAAACCTAGCTTCAAAGCCAAATCAAAACCATTTTCCCCAATCACAAATATGAAAACGTCAGCGAAATTTGAAACAGCACACTTAGAGCGAAGTGACTCGATAGTGCTTTGCAATTGTTCAGGAGAAGCACTTATTTGAGCCTCTGCTTGTGTCCCTATAAGTGCAAGGCCCTCAACCACTCCAAAAGCCTCATTACTAGTTCGTTTTGCTAACTCACGCCCTGCGGGAAAAACAATCTCTACTCTCAAAGTATGCCCAGTGGGCACCAAAGATCGCAAATTGCAATGCAATAACTCCCGTGCAAAGCCAGATAAACAAAGGTCACCAGTGGACTCATGTTTACCTACACCCATACCTGCAACAAGCTTTAACCACGAATCAGAAAAAGAGTCGGGCAATCCATCTGTGTCTTCAGGCTTTTGCTGTAATTTCACACATGCCCAAATTTCTAAATTCCTTGTTATGTCAAGCCCTTTATGAGAATCGGCATAGCTAATGCCAATCGCTTGGTTACCCCCAGCAATTAATGCAGCAGAGCTCACAGGAACAGTTAATGATTCCTTTCGATCAGGCAAAACAATAGTTAGTGATGGCAAGAACTGCTGACCAACCAACACTTGAGTTGCAGCCTTTGCAGCAGCTGTGACCCATACAGGCAGAGTTAAGCCGCTAGAGCCAGAAGACAAATTGACGATAAAAGGAACCTGCTCAGTTAGTTTTTTAGGATGACGCATTATGAATCCCTTGACCATGCAGGACAAACTCACCCTGATGATCCCGGGACCCACACCAGTACCAGAAAAAGTCCTCAGAGCATTAGGTAAGCACCCAATTGGACATCGCAGTAAAGAATTTCAATCAATAGTTAGCCATACTTCCGAACAACTCAAATGGTTGCATCAAACCAATAATGAAGTGCTAACAATCACTGGTAGTGGCACTGCCGCGATGGAGGCAGGAATAATCAATACTTTGAGCCGTGGGGCCAAAGTGCTTTGTGGAGATAATGGAAAATTTGGAGAAAGATGGGTAAAAGTTGCAAAAGCTTTCGGACTCCAGGTTGAAGTGGTGAAAGCAGAATGGGGGTGTCCACTAGATCCTGAAAAGTTTCAAACAGCTCTGAATGAAGATAAAAATAAAGAAATTCAAGCAGTAATTCTCACTCACTCTGAAACATCAACAGGTGTAATCAACGATCTGCAAACAATCAGCAAATATGTGCAAACTCACGGCCGTGCAATCACAATCGCTGATTGTGTCACGAGTCTTGGTGCTTGCAATGTTCCCATGGACGAATGGGGCCTAGATGTTGTTGCATCAGGATCGCAAAAGGGCTACATGATTCCTCCAGGTCTCAGCTTCATTGCAATGAGCGAAAGAGCTTGGCAAGCACAACAAACTTCAGATCTCCCAAAGTTTTACCTCGATTTAGAGCCTTATCGAAAAACAGCTGCAAACAACAGCAATCCTTTTACTCCAGCAGTCAATCTCTACTTCGCTTTGGAAGCGGCATTAGAAATGATGCAAGAAGAAGGATTAGAAGCAATATTTACTCGGCATGCTCGACACCGGTCTGCAACTCAAGCTGGTATTAAAGCAATGGGACTTACCCTTTTTGCAAAAGAAGGTCACGGTAGTCCAGCCATTACTGCAGTTTTGCCAGAAAGAATTGATTCAGAAACAATAAGGAAAATTGTCAAGCAAAAGTTTGACATTCTCTTAGCTGGTGGACAAGATCATTTAAAAGGAAAAATCTTCAGAATTGGACATCTAGGCTTTGTTAGCGATCGAGATGTCCTAACAGCAATCTCATCAATTGAAGCAAGCCTCCAATCTCTTAATCTCCTAACTACTCCAATGGGAGCTGGAGTAGCAGCAGCAGCGAAAATTCTTCAATAGAATCTTGATGCAATATCAAAGAAAAATAAATTAGAATATTTGAAATGCGGGTGTAATTCAGCGGTAGAATGTCAGCTTCCCAAGCTGAACGTCGCCGGTTCGAGTCCGGTCACCCGCTTCTTAAAAAATTATTGATCATAGTTAATAGATATTTTGACATGATTTATTAAGCCCTAACAATCATCTAGAAGGACATTTAAAGTATTACTTGAAAGGTAAAAAACGCCAACAAAAATTAATCCAATTCAAACAATAACTTTATCTCGGTTTTATTAGTTGCAAAACTTGTGGGCCAATTACACCTGCTCTTCTTTCTTGATCAAGGGCTTTAAGAATTAAAGTAGCTGCAGCTTTTAAATCACCTGCTTCGGCATGTATGCAAGCAGATTCAAAGAATTTAAGAGCTGTTTTTAAAAAAGCCTCACGTTTCGTATGCGAAGCGTTCATTTTGGTGATCTCACAATAAAACTAGTTGTCTGATTACCTATCTTTGAAAGGTCATTAGATTAAATATTAACGCAATTTGGCTTGTAAAGCAGTCTTTAAATAAACAATAATCCAATTTGACAAAATAAATATTGATTATTTAAAGAAAAAAATTCAAGTGACTGGCAACTAAATTTTAGCACCTAAAGCTACAAAGTCCTGATGCAACAAAAGAAAACTCTGCTCATCACCACTAATCTGAGCAAAAAGCCAAAGGAAATACAAGCTTCTCAAAATAATTGTCACTATAAAAAAACCATGCGTTGAGTGTTGTGACTTACTAAAAGAAGGCCCTGCATCTTTCTGAATTTTTAATAGAACAGTTCTCTGATCCCTTTCACAAGCAAATAGGTCCCAATTTTGTTCGCACACCACTATTGCACATGAGGATGGCTATCTTTTGCGTCACTTTTTAAATGCTCTTGGCATTCTATTAACAACTTTTCGACTCCATCTAATATTTCGATTTCTTCTAGTGAGCTGTGTTTTTTACTGGATTTAACTACAACTCAATTAACTCCAAACTTTGCAAATCAATTAGGACCCTTATATATCAAGACTACTAGAGAACTCTTAACAATATGCTTCACTTAGTAAAATCCCCAGAAAGTACAGTTCACAACTAGGTATCAAGGAAATTATTTTTACTGATTAGACTATGCTCAATAAATAAGAGAAAGTTACCCTTGGAGCTAAGCATTTCCTAATAAAGGCCTGGACACAGACTAATCAATCGATAATTTATAAAAATGCTTCCTTTTAAGGCCATGGCCAAAAATAAACGTCTAATCTTATTGCCCCTCACAACAATAGGAATGCTTGTAACAAGCTGCTTAGGGCTTGCTACCTATGCAGCACCAGCTGACGTTGGGAGCAAAGGAGCCAATGTTTACTGCTTTATGCGAAATAGTGGAAACAGCCACTCAGTAAGCTGGGAAGCAGCTTATCAAATTATCAAACGTCAAAAAAGTAGTTTATTTAAAACCTCACCTAAACATGCTGCTGTAATGATTACTGAAACAGTAGTTCAAAATCCAGATATATATAAAAATTGTGGTGCATATCTAGGAGATCTTTATGGATCAACGAATTTAAATTCTATCCCAGAAGAAACACCACCAGAAACAAAAGAGACTCCATCAGAAATTAAAAAAGGTGATCGATATAGCTATTAATTATCGCTTCTTTGCAAAATTTATTCTTTTCACTTTAAGTGTTTCTAGTTTTAGCTGCATGTTAAAAACTGATGAAGATGAAGCATATTTAAAGTCAGAAGTTAATATTGGTTCCTGTTTGGAATCTCTTGATGGGAGAAAGCTCCAAAAAGGAATTGACACTTGCTCTAAAGTAATTGAGAAATTCCCCAATAATGCTACTGCTCTTAGTGAAAGATCCTTACTATATACTATCAATGGTCAAAATACTCTGGCATGCTTAGACATCAAAAAGGCATTAAAGATAATTCAAGATGAAAAGTTAAGTATAGATCCGTTAGTAAAATATCAAAGCCAAATCCGTCATAATTCTTGCAAGAAACGATAAGTTAGCTTAGAAAAAGGCAGCTCCTTATCTATTTCAGTATTCATTAAGAAATCAATATTTCGAGCCTTATTCGTTAATAACTTATCTACCAAATCATCAGCTGGACCCAACTTAAACCAATGACTAATCAAATGACCATTCATGCCAATCCGATGACAACGGTCCTCTGCCTGAACCACATCACCCGGTGTCCAAGGCCTTTCAAGTAAAATGACATGCCTTGCACGATGTAATGTATATCCGAGTCCACCAGTACAATAAGTTGTTAGTATCAAATTTTCTTCTCCTTTCTGAAAAGAATTAACTGCAGATTCTCTTTCTTCTAAAGACGTTTTTCCAGTCAACAAGACTCCACCTAAATAATTATTTAGCAATTCCAAAGGTTTAATAAAGCTACTAAATAGTACTATTGCATTACCTCTTTTGATTAACTCTTCTGTAAAATTACTAACACTTGGTAATTTAAATTCGGCAGATATCTGTCTTAAAGCTGATAAAATTACCAATGACTCAGAATCAGATTTAACTAAACCTTTTTGTACTCGACTTCTATATTCATCGAGTACTAAAGATAATCGATGCTCAAAACCTCTTGCCTCAGAAGCTGAAAGACTTATGAAATGTTCTTCCCTAATCTTTGGAGGCAATCCAAAACATCCATCCTTACATCTATTCAAAACTAATGGTCTAATTAATTTTCTTAATTCCTGCATATTGCTCGCACCAGAACAATCCCAAATTCGATGAGCTCCATGCTCTCGCCAATGACCTTGACAAAAATTTTCCTCGAAAGCACGCTGATCCTCTCCTAACGGATGATTCATAGCAGCCAATAAAGGGTAAAGCTCAATAGGTCGACCATTTTTAATAGGAGTTCCCGTCAGCATCCAAATAGCTCTCAAACAAGGATGACGAGCAAGTCTCAACAAATGTTGAGTTCGTTTTGACTTTAAAGACTTTGCAAAATGTGCCTCATCTACAACTAGCAAAGTTCCAACTGGAGGCAAATTGTGCGGTAAAGCCGCCCAACTATGCAAATCAATCTCTAAATCAAGTGCATTAGCTTCATTGAGCCAATGAGAATGCAACCCAGCTGGAGCAACAACCATTACACGGACACCTGCAACAAGAGCCATCGCTCTGGCTGCTAGCAATGCCGTAAGAGTTTTTCCTAACCCCATCTCATCAGCAAGTAAAGCTCCCCTTCTTGCCAAAAGCCAACGTGCACCGACTTGTTGATGAGGGAAAGGACTTCTCCCATCTCTCAAAACACTATCGAGAGCTGCATTGGCTACCAACTCACGATGAGGAGGCAAAGGCGGTAAAGGATATTGAAACCAATGCACCCAATCAGCAAGGTCTTGTTTAATTTCAAACCGACTACCTAAAAGATCTATCAAAGCCTTCGCGGCAGATAGAGGAAACTCCCAACCTGTCTTAATTCCACGCCAGCAACCTCGAGGTTTTATTTTTTGGAGTTGTGCCTGAGTAACAGCATCAAAAGGAAAAGAAACCTTTATCAGCCCTGAAGAAGTTAAACACAAATAACAACTAGAAACTGCTTCGCTCCTTAAATTTAAAAATTAAACTAATTGAATATTAATTTACTTGAAACCATTTGTAATTTTTTGGAGATTACAAAAACATTGAAAATAATGGACCAATGCATCCTTAAAAACATTGACGAGATTTTAAGGCGCGGCAAACTGCTACTAACCGAGACACTCCGATGCACCAAAGGGATGCGGTTTTCTTGGAAGATCTCTGTCCCAAGTTACGTGTAAGGCGCTGGCGAAAATCCCTACACACATTTACTGGTAAAAGCTGCATCTACTGTGGCAAGCCTTCTGAATCAATTGACCATGTGTTTCCACGCAGTCACGGAGGATTAAGTATCACAGAAAACTGTGTGCCTGCCTGCCTTTCTTGCAATGGGGACAAATCCGACACAGATGCATTTGAATGGTATAGACGTCAACGCTTTTATGATCCTCGCCGTGCTATGGCAATACGTGCCTGGATGGATGGAGATCTAAGTCTTGCTTTGAGACTACTTGAATGGGCAAAACCAAACATAAGCAATGACAAACAAACTACCGCAAATCATTCAAACAAGAGTTGGCAAATACAAGCTGCATAAATCACCACACGCGGCAAGCTATAGCTGAGTTGTGCTTTTCACAAATGGAAGCTAATTCGTTAGGTCTCTCTGGCACAAAAATGGTAATACAGGTGAAACACGTAAGAACCATTAAAAAACTAAATCCACTTTGCAATCCAGAGATAGACCTCGTGCACACTTGAGAAGACAACATGACGCGAGAAACTACAGGAAGCCTTACAGGAGTACTGACCATGATCTCAATCAGCTAGTAATACATTTGTACTCATGATCAAGGATCTTGTCAACCAATGCGAACCGCTACCCAGCAATTCCAAGCTGCTTATTTTGGGTGCAGGATTCAGTGGGCAACATGTAGCTAATCTGGCGAAACAAATGGGAGCAAACGTAATCTGCAGCCGTAGAAAAGAAGGAACTCCAGGTGCAGATTGCATTTTTGACAGCACTAAACAAAAAATTCCTTCGGAAAAAGCACTTAGCGAAGTGACTCACGTGCTTAGTTGCATCCCTCCAGATGCCGAGGGCGAAGATCCTGTACTTATCAGTCTTAAGAAGGAACTCAAGAATATGCCGCTGCAATGGGTGGGTTATTTATCCACTACAGGCGTTTATGGAGACTGCAAAGGTCAATGGGTTACAGAGTCTGATCTGCCTAAGCCGCAACTTGCCAGAAGCACAAGGAGACTTGGATGCGAGCAAGCATGGCAAACTTCTGGGCTACCAATACAAATTCTTCGCTTACCTGGAATATATGGACCAGGACGATCAGCAATAGAAAACATCAAAGCTGGAAAAACTAAAATGATTGACAAACCAGGTCAGGTTTTTTCGAGAATCCATATTGACGACATTGCTGGCGCGATCTTTCACCTAATCAACTTGTCAACCAAGAAAAATATAAAACCAACAATTGTCAATGTGGCAGATAACCTTCCATCTACAAACATAGAAGTAATGCAGTATGCAGCATCTTTAATGAATATTTCATTGCCACCTATAGAGCCATTTCAAATAGCAGCCCCAACAATGAGTTCTATGGCTTTATCCTTTTGGCAAGAAAATCGCAAGGTTAGCAACAATAAGCTCTGCAATGAACTTGGTTATCGCCTAATACACTCAGATTATAAGTCTGGCCTAAAAGACTGTTGGCTACAAAATAAATCAAACATTTTTTCTAATAATTACTTTATGAATTGACAAAATCTTTTTGAGGTATAAAAAGTATTATCTAGCAATTAATAGTTCTTAAAAGCTCAACCAATTAAACTCATTGTATACAAAATCTAACTTCTCATCAGCACCTTAAGCCAATCCAACAATTGTGTTAAGTCAACACTCCTCATTCTCAACTAGAGCAATTCAACCTTAAACATGACAATTAGCAATCAATGCTCTCAAAACAAAAATCGTATTGTGATTTCCCTAGGAGACCCAACTGGAATTGGGATAGAAGTCATCTTAAAAGCCTTGGCTTCAGAAAAGTTACCGTCAAAGATGCAACCATTATTAGTTGGCTGCAAGAAAACAGTAGAAACAATTTATTTACAGCTCGAATCGCAAGGAATTAGATCACTAGTAAATCCAAAGGATTTAGAAATCGAAGACTTACCTATCAATGAAATAATAAAACCAGGGCAACCAAACAAACAAGCAGGCGAAGCAAGTTTTCAATGGTTAACTCATGCCGCTAATTTACTAATACAAGGTCAAGCAAGGGCTCTAGTTACAGCACCTATTTCCAAACACTTTTGGCATCAAGCGGGCCATATATATCCAGGGCAAACAGAAAGGTTAGCTGAAATTGCAGGCACCAATAATCCGTCAATGCTATTCACAGCAATTTCGCCTATAAATAATTGGCGATTCAATACTTTACTTGCTACAACTCATATTCCACTCCAAGAAGTTCACAGGAAACTCAACTCACAACTTATTAATACCAAACTCAATACACTTTTAACCTTCTGCAAAAGATTCAAAGATACTCCAAGGATTGCTGTTGCAGGCCTTAATCCACATGCAGGTGAAGCAGGAAAAATCGGAACAGAAGAAATTCAATGGCTTATTCCTCTTCTGAAAGAATGGCAAGCCAAGCATCCAGAAATAAAGCTTGATGGTCCAATGCCTCCAGATACTTGTTGGCTCTCCGCTGCAAAAGCATGGCAAAAAGTGCCTTCATCAGAAAGCCCAGATGGAATTTTGGCTTTATATCACGATCAAGGTCTAATTCCTATGAAATTAATTGCTTTTGATCAAGCAGTAAATACCACTCTGGGACTTCCGTTTATTCGCACATCGCCTGATCATGGGACTGCTTTTAATATCGCCGGGAAAGGCGTGGCAGATGCCCATAGCATGCTTGCCGCTCTAAAAGCATCATGGGACCTTACAGAAGAAAAAGGATAATCAAAGGGGCTTAACCCTCATCAAAACTTCTCCAAACTCGACAGGGGTCCCATTTTCAACAAGAATTTCAATTACTTCCCCACTAACCTCTGATTCCAATTCATTCATCAATTTCATCGCTTCAAGAATACAAACTGTTTGGCCTACTCCTATGCGACTTCCCACTTCCACGAAAGAGGGATCTCCTGGCGCTGGAGACCTATAAAAGGTTCCAACCATAGGTGCAGTGACTTCAACCAAATCTGCTCGTGCAGCAGGGACCGCAGGAGGGGGATTGCTAGGAACAGACGCTTCAACTTTAATTGCAGGCGTTTGTGGAGCCTGCACTTCGGCAACTGCATTAACAGGCGGTGAAGTGAGGTTATTTACAGAAGTTGGCAAATTGCGCCTCACTTCCAAGCGAAAATCTTCGCCTTCCAAGCGAAATTCCTGGATATCACTATCAGCTAAAGCAGCTAATAAGCGATGGAGTTCGTCGTGATCAAGCTGTATGGACATTAGTTCTCTCGACCGAGGTAGCTATCATTGCGTGTATCAACTTTAATTTTCTCACCAATAGAAATAAATAAAGGAACCATAATCTGTGCACCAGTCTCAAGTATCGCAGGCTTTGTTCCACCAGTAGCAGTATCGCCTTTAACTCCTGGATCTGTTTCCTTGACTTCTAAGACTACTGAGTTGGGCAATTCCACCTCAAGAGGCTTTCCATTCCAAGAAACCACATTCACCTCCATACCTTCTTTTAGATACTTACGACTAACACCAATTTGGTCAGCTGTAAGCCTGGTTTCCTCATAAGTGGACATATCCATAAACACATAATCACCTGATTCCATATAAGTGTGCTGCAGCGTGGACTTTTCAAGCAAAGCCTGTTGCAACATCTCACCCGCTCTGAAAGTTTTCTCAACAACATTTCCACTCTGAACAGCTTTCAACTTGGTACGAACAAAAGCTGAACCCTTACCAGGCTTAACATGTAGGAACTCAACAACACGCCAAACTGCACCATCTAGCTCAATGGTGGTCCCAGTACGGAAGTCGTTACTGGAAATCATTTCTGTGATTCATACCCTGTGATCATAAGACTGTGCGAAAGTCATGCATCCCCTTGGTTTGGCCTCCAATGGTTAAGAAGCATATTTTTAGAACCCTTTTAGCGCTATTTACGGCAATAGGGCTGACATGGATCAATCCTGTAATCGCTGCATTGCCGCCAGGAAATGCAGTTAACGATCCTTATGAAATTTTGCGTAATGCTTTACCGATCCAGCAAACAGATCTACGAGAAATACAACATAAAATTGAAGATACTGGTGCACTAGTACGAGGAAGTCGTTGGCCTGCTGTAATCAAATCCGTTTCATCTGGTCAATTTCGAATAAGTAACCGCAAAAATGAAATTCTCAATTCTATGCCTACTGGAGATAGAAAGAAAGGAGAAAATATTATCAATAACCTAAAAATCAGCCTGACGAGTCTTGGTGAATTAGCAAATAGCAAAAACAAAGCAGCGTTCCTTGAAGAGAGAAGCAAAAGTCTTAAACAAGTCGGTGATTTAGAAGCACTTGTATTAGGTGATCAATTTCCTTACTCAATTCCAAAAGAGTTTGATAATCTTCCTCGCCTACTTGGCAGAGCAAATGCTTCAATTAAAACAAATAAAGGAAGTATGAAGGCAGTTATTGATGGTTACAATGCTCCCTTAACTTCTGGAGCATTCGTAGACCTAGCGCTCAAAGGTTTCTATGACGGATTACCAATTAATCGAGCAGAGGAATTTTTCGTTTTACAAACTGGAGATCCTGATGGTCCAAACACGGGCTATATAAACCCTGAAACCAATGAAGAGCGACATGTGCCATTAGAAATCAGAGTTCCCAAAAAAGCAGACACTATTTATAACAATACATTTGAAGAATTGGGTCTTTATACAGAAACTCCTGTCCTCCCATTTGCTGCTCCAGGCGCTTTAGGTTGGTCACACTCAGGGACAGCTGTAGATGATGGATCATCTCAATTCTTTTTCTTTTTATATGATGCCGAACTAAATCCGGCAGGTCGAAATTTAATTGATGGCAACAATGCAGCTTTTGGATATGTCACTGAAGGCAGCGAAATACTCAATCAATTAGAAGTCGATGATCAAATTATTTCTATCAAAATCGACAATGGAGAAAATTTGCTGAAACCCCATGCATAAAAGGAGCCATAAAGCTTGATAGAAAAGCTAAATCAAATTGGCGAAAGAGAAATTCTTAATCGCCTTAAAAAGTTTTTACCAAGCGGTCAACTTGAAGACGACACTGCACAGATCAATCCTTACGGAAAAGAAGTACTGATCAATACTGATGTGCTAGTCGAAGGGGTCCACTTCAGCAATGAGACAACCTCTCCAAAAGATGTTGGATGGAGAGCAATAGCCACCAATATCTCTGACCTTGCCTGTAGTGGGGTAAAAGAAATTCTTGGCGTTACGGTCGGAATAATTGCACCATCAAGTACAGAATGGACCTGGATAGAAGATGTTTATATAGGGTTGGAACAAGCTTTAAAAGAATTCGGTGGCCAAATATTGGGCGGAGACTGTTCAAGTGGCAAGCAAAAAGTTGTTGCAATAACTGCATTTGGAACAGTGGGTCCACTGCGCCTTCATAGATCGGAAGCAATAGATGGAGATTTACTGATCACTAGTGGCTCTCATGGGCTAAGTCGATTGGGCTTAGCGCTATTACTTTCAGACCCTTTAATCAACACCAATCAATTATCTAAAGAGCTGAAAGCACAAGCAATTTATGCTCATCAAAGACCTCAACCACCACTTGAAGCTCTAAGAGCTCTTGAAACATGTAAGCCTAACCACTTGTCATGGAGAGCGGCAGGCACTGATAGCAGTGACGGACTTTTAGATGCCGTACAAAACCTTTGCGCAAGCAGTAATTGCCAAGCAATCCTAGATCCAAACAAATTACCTAGGGATAAAAACTGGCCGTTAGGCGCTCATTGGGATAATTGGTGCATGAGTGGTGGGGAAGACTTTGAGCTAGTTCTAAGCTTGCCTCCAGAATGGGGAAAAGCACTACTTCAAGTATTCCCTTCAAGTAAACAAATTGGCAGGATGCAAACAGGCATGCCTAAAGTTTATTGGAACAATGGAAAAGAAATAACCAACTCTAAATATTCTGGTTTCAAACATTTTTATTAACCTCTTATACCCTCCTAAAATTTTAAGATAAGAGGGTATATAAAAGAAAAGAGGCTAATCTGAAAATAATTTTATTTCCAATTCTTTGCGACAATCTCAGCCAAATCAACAACACGTTGACTATAGCCCCACTCATTGTCATACCAAGCAAGTACTTTAATCATATTTCCACCTATCCCCATTGTTAAAGCTTCATCAACAATGGTTGATTCATTAGTTCCTGCATAATCGGTAGAAACCAATGGTAGATCTCCATACTTAATAATTCCCTTCATTGTGCCCTCTGAAGCAGTCTTTAGAGCAGCATTAACTTCTTCTGCAGTTGTAGGTCGACCAGATTCAAAAACTAAATCTACAGCTGAAACATTTGGAGTAGGAACCCGCATCGCAATACCTGTAAGTTTGCCCTTCATTTGTGGATAAACTAATGCCACAGCTTTAGCTGCACCAGTAGAAGTGGGAACAATGTTCATAGCCGCTGCACGAGCTCTTCTGAGATCTCTATGACTATTATCCAAAATCCTTTGGTCCCCTGTATAACTATGAATAGTTGTCATCAAACCTTTGTTAATACCAAAAGTTTGATCCAAAATTTTAACAATGGGGGCCAGGCAATTGGTTGTACAACTTGCATTGCTTAAAATATCAAAGTCTTCATGACGATATTGATCTGCATTAACTCCAACTACAAAAGTTCCTACACCGTCACCCTTTCCAGGAGCAGTAAGAATCACTTTTTTCGCTCCAGCCTGAATATGTTTACTAGCTCCTACATCAGTATTAAAAACACCAGTAGATTCAATAACTATATCTATCCCCCACTCTTTCCAAGGAAGATTTAAAGGGTTTCTATCTGAAAAACATTTTATTGTTTTGCCATTAATTACAAAAGTATCATCAGTATGACTAATCTCTGCATCTTTAATTTGCCCAAGAATTGAGTCGTATTTCAATAAATGAGCACATGTTTTGGGATCAGAGGTGACATTGATTCCCACCACCTCAATGCCTGTATTCGCACCTCTGCTCAACCAACAACGCATAAAATTGCGCCCAATTCGGCCAAATCCATTTATCGCGACGCGCAGGGTCATATCAAAAGCGGGCAAACCGCAGGGTTATTGGCCGCTGATCATACAGACCTGGGCCTCACCCTTAAGCTTTTGCATGTCCTATTACCAAAAATTTGATATCAATACCCAACAAAACATGCCTGAACCCTCGAAAAAATTCAAAGAACAAGCGATAACAACATCAATGCTCTATCTTTTCAGCGTCTAAAACCTCATTGGCAAATCACCTCGCTAATCAAAAGCACATCCACTTCATAGGAGTTGGAGGCATTGGTATGTCTGCATTAGCAGTGATTCTGGTAAAACGTGGTTATTCAATCTCAGGGTCAGATCAAAAAAGCAGCAACACTCTGAAACGATTGGCATCACATGGAATAACAATATTTCAACAGCAAAATGCCTCAAATATCAAAGCAATTTGTCAAAAAGACCACTTGCCAACTCTTGTAGTTGTTAGTACAGCAGTCTCAAAAAGTAATCCTGAACTCCAAGCAGCCAAAGAAGCAAAATTAAAAATTTGTCATCGCTCTGACATCCTTGCTGCTCTAATTCAAAGACAGCCTTCGATAGCAGTGGCAGGCAGTCATGGAAAAACAACCACAAGCACATTCATTACAACTTTGCTAGCTAAAAGCAATCAAGATCCAACTGCTGTCATTGGTGGTGTTATTCCTTGCTACAAATCCAATGGCCATGCCGGTAAAGGGAAAATGCTTGTAGCAGAGGCTGATGAATCTGATGGCAGCCTTATCAAATTTCAAGCAAATATTGGAGTCATTACAAATCTGGAGCTCGATCATATCGACCATTACCCAGACCTAAATGCATTGATTAAAACCATGCAAATTTTCAGTAAGAACTGCAAACGCTTACTGGCTAATTACGACTGCCCGACTCTTAGAAAAAACATCAACGCCTCAACTTGGTGGTCAACACAAACAGCTCAAGGTGTTGATTTTGCAGGATTGCCAATTGAAATCAATGGCAATCAAACAATTGCTGATATCTACGAAAGAGGGCAACACATTGGCCAAATTGACTTGCCAATACCTGGACTACACAATCTAAGCAATGCCATCTCAGCAATTGCTTCATGCCGCATGGCAGGAATTCCATTCCACATTTTGCAAAAAAATATTTCTCATCTGAAAGCTCCTAGTCGAAGATTCGATTTCCAAGGAGTTTGGAAAGGACGCCAAATTGTGGATGATTATGCCCATCACCCAAGTGAAGTTAAAGCAACACTGAAGATGGCTCGTTTAATGATCGATAGCAAACAAAGTCCCTTACCAAAAACTCCTAAAAGACTTGTAGTGATCTTCCAGCCTCATCGTTATAGCCGAACAAACCAATTTCTAAAAGACTTCGCAATAGCACTTGGTCACTCAGATCTGGTTTTCATCGCTCCAATTTATTCAGCCGGGGAAATGCCAATAAAAGGCGCTAACCATCAAGCCCTTGCAACTTCTATAAAAAAATCTTTTCCAAACATGCCTGTATTCGTCGCTGAAAATCTCGAAGAACTTACTAACTTCGTGAAAACCCACACCATCCCAGATGACCTCGTTTTGACTCTAGGAGCGGGAGACATAAACCAGCTTTGGGAAAACCTACGAAATCACACAACACCTAATCCATGGCAGGCCTCAATTCTTGCGGCCTAAGCCCCTTACAAGGGCTCAAGCTAACAACATTAAGACCTCTATCTCAATTCACAACGCTACGGGTAGGAGGAGCCGCTGAGTGGCTTGCAGAGCCTAAAAACATCGAAGAGGTCAAAATATTAATTTCCTGGGCTAAAACTTCAAAAATTCCTTGCCAAGTCATTGGGGCAGGATCAAATCTTTTAATCAATGACTCCGGGCTACCAGGACTAAGCATATGTATGAAAAAAATGCATGGTTCTAATCTCAATGCAAAAAGTGGATTGATAGAAGCATTCAGTGGCGAGCCGTTTCCTGCTTTAGCAAGAAACTCAGCCAAAGCAGGCTTACAAGGACTGGAATGGGCAGTAGGGATACCTGGAACAGTTGGAGGAGCTGTAGTTATGAATGCAGGCGCTCAAGGGGGCTGCACAGGGGACTTGCTTGAATCTGTGACCGTTCTTCCGCTCAAGGGTGGAGAAGTATTTGAAATCAAAAAAAAAGACTTGCAATTTTCTTATCGCCACAGTCTTCTTCAAAAAGAAAAACTAGTGGTTTTAGCAGCACGTTTCCACTTGGAACCAGGACATGATCAAAGAGAACTAAGTCGCAGAACCAATGCAAATCTGAACCATAGAACAAAAACCCAACCATATGACATTCCTAGTTGTGGCAGTGTTTTTAGGAATCCAGAACCACTAAAAGCAGGAAAGCTTATTGAAAATTTAGGTTTAAAAGGACACCGTATTGGTGGTGCAGAAATATCCAAACTTCATGCAAACTTCATAGTCAATAGAGGAGAAGCCACAGCTCAAGATATCTCTCAGCTAATTTCTTATATCCAAAAAACAGTGCAAGAAGCACATGGATTTTTACTTCATCCCGAAGTAAAACAACTCGGTTTTGATAAAAACACCTAATCTGCCTATTGGTCCACAAAAAACATGGCAGCATTCGGCCTTCCAAATTTCGGACAGTTAACAGAGGCTTTTCGCAAAGCCCAACAAATTCAGCAAGATGCACAAAAACTCCAAGAGGAACTAGAAGCGTTGGAATTAGAAGGCAATAGTAAAAACGGAAAGGTGAGTGTCTGGCTATCTGGCAATCAGGAACCAGTTCGCGTTCAAATAGAACCTTCTCTTCTTACGGAAGGTCAAGAAGCCACCGAACAAGCAATTCTTGAAGCATTGCAAGCAGCATATGAGAATTCCACTACAACCATGAAAACTAAAATGGAAGAGCTCACAGGAGGATTAAACCTCAACTTACCCGGCATGAATGATGAGAACTAATCATTTCCTCAAGTAATTTCCTATATTGACTATATCTTTCCCAGTTCTTATCAATTCCACACCCAGGCTCATCTCTATGCAAACAATCACGAAAGCGACAAATAGTCCCTTTCAATTGACATCGGAGTTCTGGAAATAAAGTTTGCAATTTAATAGGGGAAATTAATAAATTAGGCATACTAAAGCCTGGAGTATCAGCAATAAAAATATCTTTTTCTATAGCATAAAGTTGAACATTACGAGTGGTATTCCTCCCACGCTGCAATTTGACTGAAAGTTTACCAGTTACAATTGATTCGTTAGGCAAAAGATATTTCAGAAAGCTACTTTTACCTACTCCAGAAGGTCCACAAAGAACAGCCAGTTTAGTAGATTTAAGTTGACTTTTAAAAGTATCAAGACCTTGACCATTTTCTACAGAAACTGGTATTGCATTATACCCCCAACCTGTTATACGCATAATCAACTGATTAAGTTGAGCAGCATTGACTAAATCGCTCTTAGAAAGAATTAATCCAACACGCAAAGAACTTTTTTCAGCAGTCAACAAAAAACTACTAGCCTGCTCAAAATCTAATAAAGGATTTTTGACTGAAAGAAATACAAAAACATCGGTAACATTCGCTACTGCAGGCCTACTTAAAAAACTTTCTCTAGGCTCTAAACTACTAATAACAGCTCTATGCGAACTCCAATCAATTGACTCAACAAAAACAATATCTCCAACATAAATAGTATCGCCATGATGGGTTAAACGTCTACGCAGTGTACAAAGTAAACGAATATTCTGATCAAGAATCAAGCCATCAACGGAAAAGGGTTGAAGTTTGGAGAAGTCAATCTCAACTATATAATAATTAGCCTTAATGGAAACTACAATACCCTTAAATTGAGTCAATTCATCTAGCGCCACAAATCACCAATAATCTTACCCATGTAGATTGCTTATGTAAAACTTCCACACAATGGCCTTCATTCTTAAGTCCAGCCATAACAATCTCTTCAGGTTCTCCAATATCTAGTAAAACTTCCAAACAATCTTTAGGTGATAAATCTTCAATAGCAAGTCTGCAGCGAACAAAATTTACAGGGCAAGGAGTGCCACGCAAATCAAGAACTGCTCTAGAGGCAGGAGCTGAAGGTATCATCCATTTTGTCCAAATAATCTCGAAAAAAGACCACTGTTATGATGATGATTTTGTGGGCCTTTAGCTGAATAATGTGCAGCCAACTTTTCTAACAATATCCGCTCTTCTTCTGAAAAACGTTTTGGCAAGGTAACATTAACAACAACAGATTGATTGCCTCTTGCAACAGGATTACCTAACTTTGGAATACCTTTATTTTCTAAAGTCAAAACCGAATTAGGCTGAGTACCTATAGGAATTTCTAAAGTTTCAGGACCATCAACAGTATCAACCTGAATTGTATCTCCAAGTATTGCTTGCAAGTAACTGATATTAACTTCAGTATGAATAGTTAATCCATCACGTCTCAACTTTGGATGGTTCTTAACTTTCAGAAAAACATAAAGATCACCTGAAGGACCTCCTCTAACTCCAGCATTTCCTTCACCAGAAACTCGCAAACGCGTGCCTGTATCAACTCCTGCAGGAATATTAATACGCAACTTTTTCCTTACTTGTTTAACACCTTGACCACCACAAGCACCACATGGATCTGCAATAACCTGGCCAGTTCCAGAACAACCAGGACATTCTGCTACCTGCGTAAAGCTTCCAAAAGGTGTCCTTGTGGCTCTCCTGACCTGACCAGCACCTCCACAAGTACTGCAATTTGTAGGTCCGCTACCTGCTCTCGCTCCAGTCCCCCTGCAACTATCACAGGTTTCTAGATGAGGGATTTTTATCTCCCTTTCTTGGCCAAATACAGCTTGTTGAAATTCAATTGTCAAGTCATAGCGAAGATCATCACCTTGCTGAGGCCCTCTACGCTGTGAGCGAGCACCACTCGCGCCTGCACCACCAAAACCACTAAAAAAGGTCTCAAAAAGATCAGCAAATCCACCCATGTCGCCCATATCGGGCATCCCTCCTCCTCCTCCCAAACCAGCCTCTCCAAACTGGTCATAACGAGCACGTGTTTGTGGATCCCCAAGTACTTCATATGCACGGCCTATTTCTTTGAAACGATCTTCAGCTCCAGGGTCTTTATTGATGTCGGGATGATACTGACGTGCCAAACGGCGATAAGCACGTTTAAGAGTGTCGCCATCAGCATCCCTGCTGACACCTAATTGCTCGTAAAAATCTGCCATCAACCCATCAACCCCATTTCACCGTAAAGGCCAAACGCATCAATCATGACTCCTCAGCCTGAGAGTCCTCGTCCAAACTAGTCGGAACTTCTTTGGAAGTCTCAACAGATGGATCAGGCTTTTCATCTTGTGGGCCTGGACCCATAGAAACCTTTACCAAAGCATGCCTCAAAACCCTTCCATTTAGGTGATAACCGCGCTGTAACTCCTCAACGACTATGTCTTCCGAATGCTCATCACTGGGCTCCCTAAGAACAGCTTCATGAAGAGTGGGATCAAACAATTGACCAACCACCCTCATTGGAGCAACTCCTAATTGCTTTAGAACATCTACAAGCTGCTTATAAAGACCTTGATAACTTCTATGAAGAGCCTGTGCTTCTTCCCCTTGTGGATCAAGTTGCTGTCTAGCTCTATCAAAATTATCAACCACAGGGAGGATTGCACTCAAAGTGCTACAAGTGAGCTGCAATCGAAGGTCATCCTGATCACGACTTTGACGCTTCCGAAAATTATCAAAATCTGCTGCAATCCTGACGTACTGACTTCTAAGCGTGTCGTGCTCTTTCTCTAATTGCTGCAAACGTGCTTCGTTATCAGCTGGTTGACTCAGCTTTTCGTCAGAATTATCTGCATCAGCAGCGGAAGAGTCCTCTCCCAAGTCGTGAATGTTGTTGTGTTGTCCTTGTTCAGTCCCAATCTTCACATCAGAAGTATTTCCAGGCTCATCATCAGCATTCAAATGAATATCTGCCCCCTCTGAGGCTTCTGAGCCATGATTGGAAGATTCTTGAGAGGAGGCAGAGACTTCTTCACTCATGAAAGGCACTGTTACTCATTCTTATCAATACATCTTGAAGGGCAAAGTGGTTATCAGACAAGTTACGGAAGCCCGCACCTTCTTTCTATTTGAGTAATTAGACAAGCCGCAAATGATGGAAAATGGAAACAATCAAAATCTTTGATCTTCAAGCTTATTTGAAATCACATTACAATAAATTATAAAAAAGCGCAAAATATTATTTGATTAATAAAAAATTTAATTACAACAACTATTTGCAATAGCTCTACCTGCCAACCAACCACTAGTCCAACAATGTTGAAAATTAAAGCCACCAGTGACGCCATCTACATCTAATATTTCACCAGCAAAGTACAAACCTGGAAGCAAACGACTTTCCATGGTTGCAAAATTCACTTCTGCCAATTTTACACCTCCAGCAGTAACAAACTCTTCTCCATATGGGCCTCGTCCACAAACAGAATAATAATTGAATAGTAAATTATTACATAAGCGCTGTTGTTGCAAAGAAGAAACATCTGACCAACGAATATCTATGTTAATTCTTGATTGTTGCAAGAGAATTCGCCATAAGCGTGTTGGCAATTCTTTAAAAGGTTTAGCATTCGCCAAAGTGCTCCGAGCAGCCTTATATCGAAATTTCTTAAACAAATCATTTACAAAATCACTACTTTCATTTATCCAATTTACTTGCAATCTAGCTTTATAGGTGTCTTTGTTCAATTCGTGAGCAGCAAAAGCTGATAGTTTAAGAATTGCAGGGCCACTTAAACCCCAATGAGTAATCAAAACAGGTCCAGTTTGATAAAAAGATTTACCTCCAGATAATAATTTCAACCGAACGTTTTTTAAAGAAAGGCCTGAACAATTTTTCAGAAAATTTTCCTCTAATGATAATGAAAAAAGAGAAGGAACTGGCATAAAAACTGTATGGCCCAAGCAAGAAGCAATCTTTCGTCCACTTGGATGCCCACCAGTTGCAACTAAAACTCTTTGTGTTTCAAGAATCTGACTATCTTGAAGGTAAACAAGAAACCCTTTTTCAGGCAAATATTCAACTCTGATAACTGAACTTTTAGTAAAACAATTAACACCAGCTGCTACTGCAGCATTCCTTAAGCACGAAACCACTTCAAAAGAAGAATTTGATACAGGAAACATCCTGCCATCTTCTTCAGTAATTAATTCCAAGCCTTTTCTTTTAAACCAATCAACTACATCACCAGTCGCAAAACGACTAAAAGATCCCAATAAAGGCAAATGCCCCCGTGGATAATTAGTCACTAATTCATTAGGCTCCCAACACTCATGGGTCACATTGCACCTGCCACCTCCACTAATACGAACTTTCTCAAGTGTCTTTGCAGTGGATTCCAACACACACACTGAATCAAGGCCATTTTCAGCAGCTGTAATCGCACCCATAAAACCAGCAGGGCCGCCGCCAATAACAATCAAATCAATTTGATGGCTGGAAAGTAAGGGCAACTCCGTTATTGCAATAGCGTTTACCTGTGGGTCTTGGGCCGTCATTGAAGACATGTCCCTGATGTCCACCACAGCGAAGACAGTGATACTCCGTTCGTGGAACAATCAGTTTGTAATCTACTTTTGTAGCGATAGAATTCGGTAAAGAGTCCCAAAAACTTGGCCAACCAGTACCACTTTCAAATTTTGTAGAAGAAGAAAACAAAGGAGCATCACAACCTGCACAGAAAAAAGTCCCCACTCGTTTTTCATCATTCAGCAAACTCGAAAATGGTGGCTCAGTTCCTTCCTCACGAAGTACTTTGTACACAGGAGCCGAAAGACGCTTTCGCCAATCTGCATTGCTCAAAGACCAAGAAGCATCTCCTGCCTTCGATGCTGCCAAAGCATTGAAAGGTTTTAATAACAATCCAAAAATGCTGGTAAATAAACCCATCACAAAAAAACGTCGATTAACAAATAACAAAACACGCTTCATAAAAACGAAAAGTTCTATTCGTACTTTTCTAATCAAGAAATAGTCACCTATGAAGACAGAATAATGCGATGGTTAATAAATCCTCACTACTAAGTATCAAAGCACAACGCTTCAGCGTTGCTCCAATGCTCGACTGTACAGACAGTCACTTCAGAGTGCTCATGAGGCTCATCAGCAGAAAAGCATTTCTTTATACAGAAATGGTGGTAGCGAATGCTTTGCACCACACTAATCGTAGAGAACGGCTCCTAAATTTCAATCCAATCGAGCATCCACTAGCGCTTCAAATTGGTGGAGATGATCCAAAACTCTTATCTGAAGCAGCCCAACTTGGAGAAGCCTGGGGATATGACGAAATAAACTTCAATGTGGGATGTCCTAGTCAAAGAGTGCAAGCCGGGAATTTCGGTGCTTCTTTAATGGCCAATCCTGATCAAGTTGCACGTTGTGTTGAAGCAATGACTAAAGGAAGCAAAATTCCAGTGACTGTTAAACATCGAATAGGAATTGACAATTTAGATAGTGATGAATTATTAAAAAGATTTGTAAATAAAGTCGCATCTGCAGGTGCTACTAGATTTGTAGTTCATGCCAGAAAAGCATGGTTAAAAGGCTTAAATCCAAAGCAAAATCGAACAATTCCACCTCTTCAATATGACCGAGTTGTCAAACTCAAAAAGCAAAATCCTAATCTTGAAATTGAATTAAATGGTGGTTTAGATACACCAAATGACTGCTTAAAAGCATTAAAAATTTTTGACGGAGCAATGGTTGGCAGAGCAGCTTATGCTCACCCTTTACTGTGGAAAAAAATCGATGAAATTATCTATAAAGAGCCACCTCGATTCATAAATGCATCAGGAGTTATCCGAGCACTTATACCTCATACCCAAAGCCACCTAGATAAAGGAGGAAAACTTTGGGATGTTGCTAGACATATCTTGCAATTAGTTGAGGGCGTACCAGGTGCTCGCACTTGGAGGAGAGAGCTCGGCATTAAAGGCCAAAAAGCTAAAGCAGAAATCAATATTTTGGAAGAAGCTGCCCAACAACTAGAAGATGCTGGGCTTTAAAAATTTAACCTTCTGCTCCACCATAATCGGTATTTTCATCACCCGAAAAGTCATTGGCTCCAGGCGCAGTTCCCCTTCTCCTCCGACTACGTCCATCATCACGATCTGAAGAATCCGAATTAGAAGAACCTCCATAACTTCGATCCTCCCAACCCTTAGCACCTGAAGTGCGTTCTCCACTCCCTTGGCCACCTTGACCGCCGCCACCGTAGCCACCTTGGCCACCGCCGCCATAGCCACCGCCGCCGTAGCCACCTTGACCACCGCCGCCGTAGCCACCTTGACCACCGCCGCCGTAGCCACCTTGGCCACCGCCGCCGTAGCCACCTTGGCCACCGCCGCCGTAACCACCTTGACCACCGCCGCCATAGCCACCGCCGCCGTAGCCACCTTGACCACCGCCGCCGTAGCCACCTTGACCACCGCCGCCGTAGCCACCGCCGCCGTAACCACCTTGGCCACCACCGCCATAGCCACCTTGACCACCGCCGCCATAGCCGCCGCCGTAACCGCCGCCGCCGCCGTAGCCACCTCTTCTTGGTGCACTTCCTCGTGGTTCAGCCTTATTAATCCTGAGAGGACGACCCATCATCTCTGTACCTTGTAAGGCCTCTATGGCTGCAGCTTCAGCTGTCTCATCAGCCATCTCCACAAAAGCGAACCCTCTTTTTCGACCTGTGTCTCGTTCTAGAGGGAGAGAACAGTTTGCCACCTCTCCAAAGGGAGCAAACAATTGAGCTACATCTTCCTGCTCAGCGCGGAAGGGCAAATTGCCAACAAAAATACTCACTTGACTTTTGGACCTAAAGAAATGGACCTAATTGGACCAGAAATAACATTTCAGAGTTTATAACTCAAAGAAGAATCATTTAACCTCTGCCTCAGTAGGGTAAACCCGCCAAAGCCATTTATTCAGTCTTTTAAAGAATCAATGTGATCACGCCAATACACCAACTGCTCTTGAACCCGATCAAAGCCAGTCCCTCCTTCACTAATTCTTGAAGCTACAACTTGCTTTGGAGCAAGCTTTTCAAAAATATCCTCGTTAATTGAAGCGTCTATTTTTTGCCATTGTTCAAAGCTAAGGTCTTTTAACAAAATTCCTTGCTCAAGAGAATCCTTCACTAATCGACCAACCTTTTGATATGCCTCTCTAAAAGGCACACCTTTTGCCACTAAATAATCTGCAACATCAGTCGCATTAGAAAAGTCAGATCGAACTGCAGAAGCAAGTCTTTCGGAACAAAACTCTAACCCTTCTTCAAAAAGAATTGACATGGCTTCTAAAGATGTTTTCACTGTAATAACTGTGTCAAATAATGCTTCTTTATCTTCTTGAAAATCCTTGTTATACGCCAAAGGAAGTCCTTTTATCATCGTCAATAAACCCTGAAGATGTCCAAACACTCTTCCACATTTACCTCGAACTAATTCTGGAACATCAGGATTCTTTTTTTGAGGCATTAAACTACTTCCAGTGGCACATCGATCAGTTAAACGAACAAATGAAAACTCATCCGAAGCCCAAAAAATTACTTCCTCAGCCAAACGACTTAAATGTGCCATGACTAAAGAAATAGCTGCCGTAAACTCAACTGCAAAATCACGATCACTAACAGCATCCAAACTATTTAAATAAATTTTTGCAAAACCTAAAGATTTTGCAGTAGAACGACGGTCTATTGGAATTGAAGTACCAGCCAAGGCAGCTGCCCCAAGTGGAGAAATGTTTACTCTTTTTCTAACATCTAACAAACGCTCTCTATCTCTTTGCAGCATTTCAATATAAGAAAGTAAATGATGAGCAAGAGATAAAGGTTGTGCACGTTGAAGATGTGTGTAGCCAGGAATCAAAGTATCAAGATGATTTTCTGACTGAACCAATAAGGCAACTTGCAACCGTTCTAAAGATAAATCAAGTTCATCTATACGGCGTCTTAACCAAAGCCTTATATCAGTGCCTACTTGATCATTACGACTCCGGCCAGTATGAAGTTTTTTACCAACAGAACCAACCAATTCTATTAGGCGTCTTTCCACTGCAAAGTGAACATCCTCATCAACAACGCTGACCTTAAATTTGCCCTCAGAAGCTTCTGCACGAATTCTTTCAAGGCCATCTACAAGCTTTTTTGTCTCGTCTTGAGAAATTACTTCACATTCCCCCAACATCTCTGCATGAGCAATCGATCCATCCAAATCTTCCTCTAAAAGAGTGATATCAAAAAATATTGAAGCATTAAAACGCTGAATAGCTGGGTTTAACCCATTTGAGAACCTATCGCTCCAAGCCTTAACCAACTTACCTATAAGCAACCTTTCCTAATAAAGCAGTTTGCTTCCAAATTGTCAGGTAAAAAAATTATTCAATAATAGGAAGAGTCAATTCATCATTGACCTTTAAAAGAACCATCGAAGCATCATCTTCTAACTGATGATCAATTCCAACAAAATGATCTAGTCGCGCAAAAAGCTTATTCAATATTTCTTGTGCTCCTAAACCATTTCTACAAGATTCCTCCAAACTTTTTATTAAACGTGGTTCATCAAAGCGATCGCCAGCAATACCAGGCGCTTCAGTTACACCATCGGTGTAATACAAAAGCACATCACCAGGTTCAAGAGTTATTGAACCACACCCATAATTTGCATCAAATTGCAGACCTATCAAAAGGCCAGGAGCATCCAAACGAGAAATACTTCTCTGTTCCGCTCTCCACAATAAGGGCGGATTATGTGCTGCGTTTGCATAACGCAACCTACGCGTACAGGGATCGAAATCTGAATAAAAAAGGGTTATGAAGCGATGAGAATGCTCCAAATCCACTTGGGCTAATTGGTTGAGATCATGAAGAATGCGATCTGGAGGTAATCCACTCAAAACTTCTGCTCTCAACATTCCACGAAGCATTGTCATTAAAAGCCCGGCTGGAACTCCTTTGCCCATGACATCACCAATAACTAAAGCCCAACGCCCTTTTTCTCTTGTCTTCCCAATCAGCTCTGGTCGAGTAGACATAAAATCGTAATAATCACCACCTACTTGAAAGGCTGGTCTACAACGAGCCGCTAATTGGACTCCTTCAATTTCAGGACACCGATCAGGCAACAATTGAGCTTGAATCTCAGCGCCAATACTTAATTGCCTATCAACACTCTCATGGCGACGAATTTCTTGAAGAGTCTGATCATTTTCAATTGCTACCCCCGCAAGATCTGCAACCAATTGCAAATGGCGCCGGTGTACTTCACTTAATGAAACAGCACCCTGGGTATCAAAAACATATAAACGCCCTCTTTGTTTGCCGCGTGCAACTAAAGAAGTTGCAAAAATGTTGGCTTTAGACATATGACGTTGTACTAAACGATCCAAATCAACCAACTGTGTTGGATCTGAACCAAAGCCAATGCTTAAACCGCCTTCCAAAGAAGCAATTTGCCTCAACAACTCTTGATTTTGATCAAAAGGCAGCGCTTGTATTTGCTCTCTCCAAAGACGACCATCAGCTTGAAAAGGTACCAACAAAGCTCCTTCTACGCCAACCAAACGAGAAGCTACAACTGGAACCAATTCAAGAAATCTGTGTAAGTTAGTAAAACTTCTGAGAGCAAAGCCCAAAGAAGACAACAATTCCTGATTACACCGCTGCTCAGTGGACAAACTATCCAACAATTCTCTAAATGAATCAGAGGCAGAATGAGCTTTCTGATTACTTTGAATCGACGCTTTTGATTGTGACCTTGATCGATTATTACTCACTGCAACCTCAATGCAGAAGTAAAAATGTAGCAAAAATTTTTAGACACCCACTGCAAATAAGTCACCGTTTTGCTAATAAAGCTTCTACAAATTCAAAACTTTTAAAAGGTCTCAGATCCCTTATTCCTTCTCCAGCACCAATAAATCTAATAGGTAGTTTTGCTTCAGACGAAACTGCTAATGCAACCCCACCGCGAGAGGTACCATCAAGCTTGGTAATAACAACTCCTGTCAAATCTGCTGACTTAGCAAATGCCATTGCTTGACGAAGTCCGTTTTGACCTTGACTAGAATCAAGTACTAATAAGGATTCAACTTTAGCTTCAGGAGCAAGACGATCAATAATTCGCCTAACTTTCTGCAACTCCTCCATCAAGTTATGTTTTGTTTGTAATCGCCCAGCTGTATCTACAAAAAGTAAATCAACTCCTTTAGATTTTGCAGCACCAATTGCATCAAAAACCACAGCTGCTGGATCTGCATTTGCAGTTGTATTTGCAATGACTGAAATACCACTCCGATCACCCCATATCTTGACTTGCTCAACAGCAGCAGCTCGAAAAGTATCTGCTGCTGCAATCAAAGCAGAATAACCACTCCTAACTGCAAGATTCGCCAACTTTCCAAGAGTCGTAGTTTTGCCAACTCCATTAACACCTACAAGTAACCAAATATTTAAATTCCCCTTTTCAGGAACAAGCAAATCCGAACCACTTAATTTGATAGGAGTATCTAGCAATTCACAAAGTTTTTCTTTAAGAAAACGTAAGCCTTCATTAGCATCTACAACCTCTTCATTCAAACGCCGTCGAAGAGCCTCAAGGATTTGATCAGTTGCTTCAACTCCTGCATCAGCTCTTAATAATAATGTTTCTAAATCATCAACCACTTCAGGAGTAAGAGGATCATCTCCAAGCTTTTCTAATAAACCTGCAACAAAACTCTGACGAGACTTCTCTAATCCCTTGCGCAGTCGACCAAGCCAATCAAGTTCTTCCAAAGAGACTTCTTCTGCTTTACGGCCTTGGGCTGCAAGCACCTCTGCAGACCATGTAAAAACTTCTTCAAAGTCATCAGATTTTGAATTATCTGTTGATAAAGAAGAATTAGAAGGCTCGATTTCTTTAGATGAATCAATAAGTTCTTCATTCAAATCTTTTGAAACTTTTTTGGATGACTCTGTAAAAACTTGGGCTGAAAAATCATGAACATCAATTACATCAGAGTCGAGCTTCTTTTCTAACTCTTGCTGTTCTTTCAACTTGGCAAAAGCATCTTTTGCCCATTGCAGTGAATCTTGCTCAGCAGAAATCAATGGACTAGAAACATCCTTTTCATTTTCAACAGGATGATCCACAGATTCAATATTTTTTCGCTTAAATTCGTCGTAAATCATTCTGGAAAAGAAACATTGCAAGCATTTAGTAATCTTCTTAACACACCATTAATCATGCGCCGACCTTGATCATCGCTATAGCGGTTAGCAAGCTCCACAGCTTCATTACAAGCGACAGCAGCAGGTGTATGCAAATGATTCAAATCTACAAATGCAAGTCTCAATATGTCTCTATCAATACGAGGCAGTCTTTTTAATCTCCACCCTTCCATCACAGAATCAAGCCCAGCATCAATATTGATACGTTCTTCAAAGACCAAGCTCACTCGTTGCATAGCACTCATGCGAATTGCTTCTTGATCACTAAGAACTAACAAGCGTGGAAATTCCAAACTTGCAGAAATAGCATTCAAAACATGTTCCGCCTCATTTAAACCAGTAGTTAAATGATTACGTATTCGTTCAACTGAATTTTTATCCAAATCTTGTAATCCAGTTTCCAGCAAATGTTGATGCGCTTTTTCCAGGTGTCCAGCAGAAGAATCCAATCCTTCACGACAATGTTCCATCAAGCTATTTAAAGCCTTATTTAAAAGGCCTTCCAATGGTAAGGACTCTAAATCTTGAATCTTATTTTCAGGAATCTGACCCAAAACCAAAAGAGCCATTTCTCTAGCAATAGACCTGGTTTGAATCATCTCAACAAAAACATTCAACAAACCTAATCAACTTTGAGATGAAGCTGAAGGGGTTGCTGCAGTCGCTCTCAACTGAGCAAACAGACTGGAAGAACTCCGATTTGTTGACGCCTCACGCTCATCAGGATTAACTATTCCAGCAGAAATAATAGTTCTAAAAGCATCCTCCACTGAAATATTTAAATCCTTAACAGAAGACTCTGGAACCAGTGTGTACCAACCAGTCGTAGGGTTGGGAGCAGTTGGAATAAAAACGCTTAGTAATGGTTCATCCAACTCAGGTTGTAGAGAAGGACCGACCAAACCAGTAACAAAGCCGACACTAAATAAACCTTCACGAGGGTATTCAACCAAAACAACCCTCCGAAACCTTGTCGAGTTATCTCTCAAGAAGGTCTCCAAAAGTTGCTTAAGAGTTTTATAAACCGAACCAGCGAAAGGAATACGAGAAAGAGTTCCTTCTCCAAACTCCAACAACCAACGACCTACAAAATTACGAGCCATTAGTCCTATCAACAATATTCCTAACAAAGGCACAGTCAGCCCTAAAGCAAGATTGATTAAATCCTGTAAAAGTGGATTCAGCGTGATAAAGGGATTTAATTGCTTGGGTATTGACGTAAGAAACGCCAAAACGAAACGACTAACAACAGTAGAGAGCCAAATAGTGGTGGCCAACGGGATTACAACTAGCAAGCCCGCTATGAGGTCATTTTTCAGATCTTCTTGCAGCCTTGAAGCCAGAGAAAGATCAGTTCTGGGAGAGGATTGCACCAAGAATCTTTTCTTGCCTTTTCCAATTTTATGTAACTAAGGTAACAATTTTTCTTTACAAAAGAAATCTCTAAAAACATTAGTACAGCTAAGCAACACAAAAAAAAGCAATTGATTCTGTTAGCAACCGTTTAAAACCCTACTTATAGCTATGAGAAAGTAAAAAAATTACCTCAGACTCAATCAAAGAATTTTTAACAAGGCAAGATACAAAAGCTTTCATTTATGCCCTGATTCGTTTTGACAAGGATCAAAACCCCATCTGAACTGAGTAAAGCACTTAAAAAAGAAGCAAAAAGCCAAGGCTTTACCCTAGTTGGGATTGCAACCATTCCAGGTAGTGATCGCATAGCCCTCAGAACAGCAGCCTTACAAAGATGGCTTAATGCTGGACATCAAGGAGAAATGAAGTGGATGGCTGCTCCACGAAGACAAAAAATTGAAACCCTTTTAGAAGACGCAAAAAGCCTTTTGTCAGTCGGACTGAATTACTACGTCAAGGAAAACAAAGAGGCTCAAGCCTTATCAATTGCACGATATGGATGGGGTAAGGACTACCACAAAGTAATTAAACAAAGACTTAAACGTATAGGAAGATGGCTCGAAAAAGAGAGACCTAATACAGCTTGGAAAATCTGTGTTGATTCAGCACCTTTACTTGAAAAAGCATGGGCAGAAGAAGCCGGACTAGGTTGGATTGGAAAAAACAGCAATCTTATAAATCAACACCATGGTTCTTGGATGGTTTTAGGTCATCTACTCTCTACAGAACCTTTACTACCAGATACGCCAACAAAACCTCTCTGCGGAAAATGTCAAATTTGCATTGACGCTTGTCCAACCAAGGCAATCAGTGAGCCATTTGTAATCAATTCCAACCTTTGTCTTGCTTATCACACTATTGAAAATAGAAGTGCAGCACTACCAAAAACAATTACTGCATCTTTAGGGAACTGGATCGCAGGTTGTGACATATGTCAGGAGGTCTGCCCATGGAATCAAAAAGAACTTCAAAGTTCTAAAGATCCAGCAATGCAACCAAAAGATTGGATGCTGAAGCTAACAAAAGAACAAGCACTTTCTTGGAGTGATAACAAATGGAATGAAAAACTTAATGGTTCTGCCCTCAAGCGCATTAAACCTTGGATGTGGCGCCGTAATGCCGAAGCAATACAAAGCGACATTTAGTCCTAAGCTAAGGCAGACTTGAAGCCATGAAATGGGGCTAACAAATAACTTTCTTACTCGAAATAAACTTTGGATACTAGCTTCTCTGATAGGCCTCAACGCAACTCTCTTTATACATAAACCTGCTAATTCTTTTATTCCTTATGTTTTCAACCCTAAAGCTAATAATTTAGAAGAAGCAAGCATTAATTTTGGCAAAACAGCGGCTCAATTAATTCATTTTGGTCAAATAGAAGAAGCCAATCGGTTAGCCAAGTTAGCAGTAAGGTTAAACCCAAACGATTCACGACTATGGTCGATTTTAGCTGAAGCTCAAGCTAGAAACAAATTATTCAAAGAAGCTAGTCAGTCACTAATAAAAGCTAAAAAAATTGAACCTAAAAATGCACAACTTTGGTTTGCAGATGGATCTTTAAATTTACGACAAAACAACCCAAAAAATGCAATAATAATGATCACAAAAGGCTTAACAATAGATCCAAATAATGCAAACGCATACTTCCAACTAGGAAATGCAAGAATGATGCAGTCTCAATTCATACTTGCACTAAAAGCATTTAAAAATGCAACCAAAATCAAACCAAAATTTTGGGAAGCACTGAATAATCAAGCCTTGGTGCATTATGAATTAGGAAACACAAAAAAAGCAATTATTATGTGGCGTAATGTATTAAAAATAGAAGAGAATTCTGAGCCAATGCTTGCCCTTGCATCAGCACTAAATCAAATGCAAAGCATAAGTCAGGAATCATTAGATCTTGCAAAAAAAGCTCTTAGTAAAAATCCAAATTACGTCTCATCTCAACATCAAGCAGAGCAACTTTGGGGAAAGAAGCTTAGACAAGCTGCTCAGGAACTTCTCAAACACCCAAATTTGAATGATGACGTAAAGAGAGCTTTGGCAAACTCTAACTAAAAGAATGGATCATGATTAAATAGTTGGAAAGAGTCAAATAGCTAAGTAGGCTGTGCGCTATTCGCCCTCTAATCCCTAATCTGGATGGCCGAGGAGCGCCTACAGCCAATTTCCCTGCATCATGAAATGCAGCGCTCATACCTCGAATACGCAATGAGCGTAATCGTTGGGAGAGCTTTACCTGATGTGAGAGACGGCCTTAAACCAGTTCAAAGACGCATCCTTTTTGCGATGTATGAACTTGGACTTACGCCAGATCGCCCATATCGAAAATGTGCTCGAGTAGTAGGAGATGTTTTAGGTAAATATCATCCACACGGTGATCAAGCAGTCTATGACGCACTTGTCCGACTAGTTCAAAGTTTTTCAAGCCGTTATCCAATCCTTGATGGACATGGAAATTTTGGATCTGTAGATGACGATCCTCCAGCAGCAATGAGATATACAGAAACCAGACTGGCATCAATAGCTCATCAAGCATTACTCAACGAAATTGGCTCCAAAACTGTAGATTTTACTCCTAACTTTGATGGATCTCAACAAGAACCCAGCGTTCTTCCTGCTCAATTACCTTTTCTTCTCCTAAATGGTTGTTCAGGCATTGCTGTTGGAATGGCAACCAGTATTCCTCCACATAATCTGAACGAAATCATCAATGGAGTAATTGCGTTAATTAAAAATCCTCAACTATCAGATGAGCAGCTATTAAAAATAATTCCAGGACCAGACTTTCCGACAGGTGGAGAAGTTCTTTTAGGTACTGGTGTTCGAGAAACATATATCAAAGGTAGAGGAAGTATTCCCATGAGAGGCTTAGCACATATAGAAGAAATTCACCCTGGAAAAGGAAAACACCGTAGAAGTGCAATTATTATTACTGAATTACCTTATCAACTTAGTAAAGCCGGTTGGATAGAAAAATTGGCAGAGCAAGTTAACGAAGGAAAAATCAATGGAATTGCAGATATTAGAGATGAAAGTGATAGAGAAGGAATGAGAATAGTCGTTGAGCTCAGACGTGATAGTGAACCAAACAAAGTTTTAACTGACCTACAAAGAAGAACTGCACTACAAAGTAATTTTGGAGCAATACTTTTAGCTCTAGTTGATGGACAACCAAAGCAACTATCACTCAAATTATTGCTTGAAAAATTTCTTGAATATAGAGAGTTAACACTGATTAGAAGAACCCAATATTTACTTACAAAAACTTTAGACCGTTTAGAGATTGTAGAAGGATTAACTAAAGCATTAAAAAATTTAAGGCCTATAATAACAACGATAGAAAACGCTAAAGATGCATTAGAAGCAAAAGCAAAGCTTGTCATCGAATTAAAAATAACAGAAAAGCAAGCAGAAGCTGTTTTAGCAATGCCTCTCAGGAAGTTAACCAACCTTGAACAAGCAAGTCTTTATAAAGAAATCAAAGAATTGATAGAGAATAAAAACCGCCTAGAATTATTACTGAAAAACAGAACACAACTTCTAGAAACTTTAATTAAAGAGTTAAAGCAAATAAAAAAACAATTTGGTAATCCAAGACGAACTCGACTAGTAGAAGGAGGAGATAAACTATTAGCAGACAAAATTGCGCATCAAAGACCTAATGCTGAGCTCCAAAGACAACAAGCATATGCTGGCTTACCACATGAAGGAAGATTACTCATTCAAAATGATAATCAGGTAAAAATAGTAAGTCCCCAGATTCTTGGAAGACTTCATTTAAATGAAAGTTGCGTACTTGGCGAAGAACCTGCACCTGCAAGATTGATATGGCCTATAGAAGCCAAACCAAAAATATTAGCAATCACAAAAACAGGACGAGTCGCATTAGTTAAATGGGAATTTGCTGGCCAACAACCTGGCCTATTAGAGAAATTCCTACCAGGTGGTTTAGAAGGTGAAACCATAATAAATTTAATTCCTTTACCAGCAAATGAAAGCCTAAGTCTCGGCTTATTAAGTAGCGATGGAAGATTTAAAAGAATTCCAATAGAAGAAGTACTAGAGCTCTCTGGAAGAGCAGCGACCGTTTTAAAACTCAAAAATGGAGTAATGCTGAAAGCTGGTTTTATATGTCATCCAAATGGTGAAATAGCAATTTGCACTTCCTATGGAAGAATATTAAAGCTTTTAGTTAATGAAAAAACAATGCCTTTAATGGGAAAGTTAGCGCAAGGTCCAATAACGATGAAACCCTTTCCAGGGGAAGTAATAATAGGAGGAGTATCATGGAAAAACAGTCCTGAAAATCAATTAGTTATAATAACCAAGTATGGACAAATAAAAAAAATCAATCTTAATTATCTAAGACAATGTGAACGTGGAGATATTGGTGAAATCTGCATAAATCTCAAAAAGTCAAAAGATCTTATAGACGAAGTAGTAGATGCCTATGACAGCAAGCTATTAGGAAGTATTATCAGTAGCAAAGGTAGAAATGCTAGATTAAGTTCTAATCAGTTGAACAATGAAATTATTAATAATTTTATTCAATTAAAAGAAGATGAATATATTCAAAAAATTATTCCACTCATTGAACCAGAAAAAATATCATGACAAATATTCTCGCTCTACCCAGTCTAAATACTCATCTGTAACCGTTCCAGTAACATATTCACCAGTAAAACAAGATAAATCAAGTTCAGATACAATAGATTTTTTAATAATAGAGTTCTTTAAGTCTGGCACTTCTTGATAAATCATTTGATCAATAGACAATTTTTCTTCAATCTCTGAAATTGTTCTATTATGGGCTATTAACTCAGCTCTACTAGGCATATTAATGCCATAAACATGTGGAAATCTAACTGGTGGTGCTGCTGAAGTAAATATCACTTTATTCGCCCCAGAAAACCTTGCCATTTGGACAATTTGTTTAGAAGTAGTTCCTCTAACGATTGAATCATCTACTATTAAAATATTTTTATTTTTAAATTCTGTTCCCATAGCATTTAATTTTTGTCGAACTGATTTTTTTCTTTGTAATTGTCCAGGCATAATAAATGTTCGACCAATATAACGATTCTTGAAAAAACCTTCACGATATTCAATACCTAATTGACGAGCAACCTGCATCGCTGCTGGTCGAGATGAATCAGGTATAGGCATTACAACATCTACTTCGCCAGATGAAATATGTTTTTTTATAGTTTCTGCTAAAGAGTCACCCATACGTAATCTTGCCTCATAAACAGAAATTCCATTCATAATGGAATCCGGACGTGCTAAATAAACATACTCAAAAGAACATGGAAAAAGCCTTGGATTATCAGAGCATTGTTGAGAATAAAATTCACCATTAGAAGTTATAAATATAGCTTCTCCTGGTTCTACATCTCTAACAATTTGATAGTCATTGTTCTCTATTACTAATGATTCACTAGCCAAAATCCAATCTACTTTGTTGGATGAATTAACTTTTTTACCAATCACTAATGGGCGAATACCATATGGATCCCTAAAAGCTAAAATTCCATGACCTGCAATTAAGGCGATAGCTGCATAAGAACCTTGAATTCTTTCATGCATAGACTTAACTGCATTAAAAATATATTCAGGACAAATATCTCTTCCAGAAATTTGTAATTGTAATTCTGTTGCTAATATATTTAAAAGCATTTCAGTATCACTAGTAGAATTAGTATGTCTTCTATCTTTAATAAAAAGATCTTTTTCTAATTCTCGAGTATTAGTAAGGTTCCCATTATGAACAAGAATAATTCCATATGGAGCATTTACATAAAATGGTTGTGCCTCTTCTTCCCTATCTGCAGCACCTTTTGTCGCATATCTGACATGACCTAAACCTATATTACCTTTTAAGGCTCGCATATCTCGAGTTCGATATGCTTCACGCACCTGACCTTTTGATTTACGCAAATGAAATACACTGCCATCCATGGTTGCAATTCCTGTTGAATCTTGACCACGATGTTGAAGTAACAGCAAACTGTCATATATTTGCTGATTAATTTGATCTTTAGCAAGAACTCCAACTATTCCACACATTTAAAATCCATCTCCATTATTAATAAAGTCCAAAAAAGATAGATATAAAAAATTAATCACGAGAAAATCTCCTTTTTAGAATTAACTCGACGAGGAATCGCACTCTCAAAAGAATCTCTTAAGCCTTTGAGAGATAAGCGAATAAGCTCATGTTCACTCTGAGTAATCAATAGTTCACTCTCTAATTGAACTGTTCCTATTTTAGTAGCAGAAAGTAATACTGAATCCTTTTTATTAACTTCACTGACAAATGTCTTCCAGGCATTCTCTTTATTAGAATCAATACTTACAATTATACGAGCACCACCTTCAGCAAAAAGCAGTCTATCTAAACGTACTTTACTATTAGGAAGATAACAATAAGCACCTAGATCAGATGTCATACAACATTCTGCAATAGCAACAGCAATTCCTCCATCCGAGACGTCATGAGCAGAAAGAATATAACCATCTATAATTGCTTTACGTAAAAAAGCTTGGGTTACTTTTTCTAATTCCAAATCAATCTCAGGTGGCCTACCAGTTGACAATTCATGTATTACTTCAAGATAGCTGCTAGCTCCTAAAGTGATGCGTGGATCTAATATATTATTTATCTCTAAAGGTAAGCCTAGAAGCCAAATTGAATCACCTGGATGCTTCCAGCCTTGTCCACAAATCAAATCTAAATCATTTACTAATCCAACCATTCCAATTACAGGAGTTGGATGTATAGGTTGTAACTTACCATTAGCTAGACGAGTCTCATTGTATAAGGAAACATTTCCTCCTGTTACAGGAGTTTCTAATATTTGGCAAGCCTTAGTTATACCTTCACAAGCTAAAGCCAATTGCCAATAACCAATAGAAGTATCTGGAGAAGCAAAATTTAGATTATTAGTAATCGCTAAAGGTTCAGCCCCTACACAACTTATATTTCTAGCAGCTTCAACAACAGCTGCAACAGCTCCTCTCTCTGGATCAAGAGATACCCAACGATTAGGACAATCAACTACAGCAGCAATTCCTCTCTTTGAAGACTCAAGAGATTTATTCCCATCTTGAGGTCGTATTCGAATTATTGCAGCATCTGAAATACCAGGAGATAAAACAGTATTAGATTGAACCTGATAATCATATTGACGATAAACCCATCGTTTAGAAGAAATTGTTGGATAATCCAAAAGTTTTAAAATAACCTCATTCCAAGTTAATTTTTGATTTAATCTTTTGTCTAGATTAATTCCAACTTTAGAAAATTGAGGTAAGTCTTTCTCATTCCAATTCCAATGTTCTTGAATATATAGCGGAGGTTCTTCTAGTAAATCATGATAATTAATTGGTGTATCATCAGCTAAAGCATTAGCTGGTAATTCAGCAACTACAGAGCCTTTATGTAAAACACGAACAATATTTTCTTTAAGAACTTTACCTACAACAGAAACATGTAATCCCCATCTAGTAAAACAATCCTTTAATTCATTTTGACAATCAGGTTTTACAACAAAAAGCATTCTTTCTTGAGATTCAGATAGTAAAAATTCATAAGCAGTCATGCCTTTTTCTCTAGCAGGAACTAAATCAAGATTTAATTCAATACCTAAACCTCCTTTTGCTGCCATCTCAGAACAACTACAAGTTAAACCAGCAGCACCCATATCCTGAGCAGCAACTACATAACCACTTTTGAAAGCTTGAAGACAAGCTTCTATTAAACCTTTCTCCAAAAAAGGATCACCAACTTGAACTGCAGGGCGATCATCTAAAGAAGATTTTGTAAGTTCAGCACTAGCAAAACTTGCCCCTCCCATACCATCACGCCCAGTAGTACTACCGACATACATAACTGGATAATCAATCCCGTCTGCACCTGAACAAACAATTTTTTCGGTTTCCATTAATCCAAGAGCCATAGCATTAACTAATGGATTACCTGAATAACTTGTATCAAAAGAAACTTCACCACCAATAGTTGGAACACCTACACAATTTCCATAATGTGCTATTCCTGCTACCACTCCTTCCATTAAAGAAATATTATGTTCATCATCAATAGGACCAAATCTTAAAGAATTTAATAAAGCTATAGGTCGTGCACCCATAGTAAAAATATCACGAAGAATTCCTCCTACACCAGTTGCTGCTCCTTGAAAAGGTTCTAAAGCAGAAGGATGATTATGACTTTCTATTTTAAAAGCTAATTGTTGACCTTCACCTATATCAACAACACCTGCATTTTCTCCTGGTCCAACAAGAATTCTTGATCCTTTAATTGGAAAATTTTTTAATAGACTCCTTGAGTTTCTATAACAACAATGTTCTGACCACATCACACCAAACATACCAAGTTCTGTTCGATTAGGTGGTCTATTAAGACGTCTACATATTTCTATATAATCCTCTTTTTCTAAGCCTTCTTCTTCTATTGCTAAAGAAACATCATAAGAAACCTTAAACAAAGGACTTTCAATTAACTTTTGAAAGTTGATGTCTGAGAAATTTATAGACATAGATTAAATCCAAGGATCATCCTGTTCTTCAAGACTTTTTATAGAGCTTGAAGAATATGGGAGTTCTTCAGAAGAGTCTAAATCATCCTTAGATTCTTCATCTCGGAAGTTATCATTCCAATCATCTAATGGATCCACATCAAAAGTACTTTGTATAGGTGATCGATATGGAGTGCGTTCTTCCCATGGAGGTTCTTCAAGCCAACCTTCTAATTTATTTCCTGCCTTATCTGTTAATACTTGAAATTGTTCTTTCCAACCACGTGAACGTCTTAAAATGTCTTGACGAATACTAGAACGAGCTATAGGTAAATCATCTAATGACTTGATATTAATAGAAACCAAACCAGGTTGTTGATCAAGAATACGATCAATAAATAAACGCCATCTACTAGTTCCTGGAATTCTTGGATCAGTACGTGAAACTAGATAATGAAGAATATTTCCACTTTTAGAATCAAAAACCAAATCAACTATAAATCCTATTACATCCCCATGTAAATTTACTATATCTGAATTTAATAAAGTAGGAATCCTATCAAGTGTAATTTGATCATGGATAGAAGGTTTACCTTTTACAAAAACTTCAGTAGTAGCTATGCCTCTTAATTGATCTAACCTCCAAACATGTCTAGATAAATTCAAATGCGAAGGACGAGAAGACCAACCTAATAAGCGATGAACTGGAGGATGCATCCAAGCCATTAAACCAGGTCCATGGTCTAATCCTTGATCACATCTCACACGATGTTTTAAAAGGTCACTTAATAATAATTTTTCAGATAAAGTCAATTTTAAGTACGTACTTGGACTGGCATAACTAAATAAGTAAAGCTTTGATTTTCATCTAAAGGCAACAATACAGCTGGAGTTGTTGGTCCATTACAACATAAATTAATTGAATCTGAATCAATTGCTTTTAGACCCTCTAAAAGATATCTAACATTAAACGCTATTTTAATAGAATCACCTGTAAATTCTGCAGGAATAGATTCAGAACCACTACCAACATCCTGAGCATCTGCAGTAATGTGTATTTCTTGAGAATTAATTTCTGTACTTATTTTGATAACATTATTATGCTGATCAGCAAGAACAGCAATTCTTTCCAAAGCAGAAATAAATATTCTACGATCTAATATAATTGATTTTGAAAAACCTTCTGGAATCAATTGATTATAATTTGGATAAATACCTTCCAGTGTTCTACTAGTAACAACTTGATCAGAAGCCAAAAAGACAACTTGACCTTTATCACAAAAAAGACTTACAACAGCATCACTTTTCCAACCAGATATTAACCTCTCGACTTCTTTAAGAGAACGTGAAGGTAAAGTTACAGCAAAAGTTGAATTTTCATTCAAAGATTGTTCATCAAATGAAGAATCATTATCTAATGCATCATTAATATTCAGTACTGCTAGACGATGTCCATCAGTTGCTGCTGCTTTTAAAGACTTTCCATCAAAAGCTAAATGAACTCCAGTTAATAATTGCTTAGCTTCATCAGAGCTACTTGCAAAAAGGGTACCTCGAAGAGATTTTAAAAGAGCTTGAGCCTTGACTTTAAAAGATGTACCACTTTCAACTAAAGGGAGCTCCGGAAACTCATCAGCAGACATTCCTCGCATTTGGTAATTACCGCCCTTACTTTTTAATTCAACTTGTTCATTATCACCATCAAATATCAATGCAACCGGTGATTCATTGGATAATTTAGAAACAATTTCTCCAAATAACCTTGCTGGTAAAGTAATAGCTCCACTTTTTTCTACTGAAGCAGCAAAAGAAGTCTGAATACCAAGGTTAAGATCAAAGCCAGTAAGGCTTAAACGACTAGTTCCTTCATCAGCAGTAAGTAAAACATTTGCCAGTACAGGATGCGTTGGACGTGAAGCAACCGCTCTACTTACAAGCTGTAGAGCAGTATTGAGTTCAATCTGAGAGCAAATGAGTTTCACCGAGTCAACCTAACGATAAAACGAAGGGAAAGTCAGCTTACGTTTTCAGCTCAGGTTTTTCAATACAAGAATTCTAAAATCATTACTTTCTACTGTTTTTTCTAATTTTTGAAAGAATTAAATAAAAGAGTAGTAGTAGGTGTTGAGGAATTCTAGGAAAACTAAAAAATCCCTTGTTGGAACTTGTGTTTCGGATAATTCGTCTGTGGAAATCTCTATTGAAATAGTGGAAAATTATCTTGAATTTTATTCTTTTTTTCTATTTGTACTTTTTTTAGATTTTTATTGATCTTTTTCAGTGTTTTTCCTCAGGGATGATACCCCTTTTTGGCTTGATTTCCTCAGACAGAAAAACTTTTGTCTAAGGTTTTTTTGTTGCTTATCTTCAAAATCCCATTGTTTTAGCAACAGTTTTAATTTCAGGATTCAGTCCTGAATAAAAAGCAGCATCATTATTTTTAATTGCACAATCTGGATCTTTTAATCCATTTCCAGTTAAAACACAAACAATAGTGGAGCTTTCTGGAATTTCTTCTTTACGTTTCAATAATCCTGCAACTGATGCAGCACTTGCAGGTTCACAAAATATTCCTTCTTCTTTTCCTAATATTTTATATGCATTAATTATTTCTTCGTCTGTTACATCCAAAAAGCTTCCTTTACTATTCTTTTTAGCGGCTAAAGCTTTTTCTTTATTAACTGGATTACCAATTCTTATTGCTGTAGCAATTGTTTTGGGATTTTTAATTATCTTATTAAAAACTAAAGGAGCAGATCCACTTGCTTGAAAACCCATCATTTTTGGTAATTTATTAGATTTTCCAGCTTGAAAATATTCTTCAAAACCCATCCAATAAGCACTAATGTTTCCTGCATTTCCCATTGGAATACATAGCCAATCGGGAGCATCATTAAGTGATTCAATTATTTCAAAAGCTGCTGTTTTCTGTCCATGTAATCGAAAAGGGTTTACAGAATTAACAAGTGTTATTGGATATTTTTCTGCCATTTCTTGAACAATATCTAGCGCACAATCAAAATTTCCTTTTATAGCTAATACTTCTGCTCCATAGACTAGTGCCTGCGCGAGTTTTCCCTGTGCTACATATCCATCTGGAATCAGTACAAATGCTCTCATTCCTGCTCTTTTTGCATAAGCTGCGGCAGAAGCAGAAGTATTCCCAGTGCTTGCACATATAACAGCTTCACACTTTTTTTCTTTTGCTTTGCTTATTGCCATTGTCATACCTCTATCTTTAAAAGACCCTGTTGGATTTAATCCGTCGTATTTTGCATATACCTTGATATCTTTCTGAATTAATTTTTCTATTGCTTTGATTCGAATTAATGGTGTTGCACCTTCCTTAAGTGTAATAACAGGTGTATTTTCATTAACTGGAAGCCAATCTTTATAGGCTTCTATTAAACCTGGCCAGTTTGGAGTGAGTGATGATGAGGACATGGATACTTTTAATCTTGTGTTAGGTAATGATTAATTGATGGTTATAGTCTATTCATATCTTTGTTTTAGTGCTTTGAATACCTTTTAAAGGTGAATTTGAGAAAAATTCGATTAATTCAGACATGGATTCTACTTTGTTTAATACTTTAAACAGAGCAGGGATATTAATTGCTATTGTTTTGTTTGGATAAGATTTAAAAAATTGTATTAAATTTATTTTTCCTTCTCCCATTACTATTCCTTTTATTACGCCAGAACGAATAGCAGGAATAGATATAGATTGATCTTTTATTTTTTTTGGATGTATAATTTTTGCTATTCTAAGTATAATTACTTTTCCTATACTGCTGTACATTAATTTAGTAGTAACGACTAATGGAAGTTCAAAATTCTCATTTAAAATTTTTGAAATCTCTTCTTCTGATTGATTTGTTAATTTAATGATATTTTTTAAGGTTCCTTTGGCTTTTCCAGTATTAGCTAAATAATCTAGTGAATCTACAGAAATTGTACGACTAAAGATTCCATATTCAAGGGATAAAGCTTCAGCTGATTTTGCTGATGGAAATGTTATTAAAAGGTTCATCGATAAGCCTAAAAACAATCCAACTAAATTCAATACTTTATATTTCATTTATTGAGGTACTCCTGCTGCTACTTTGATTAAACGAATAACACTTTTTTCTGTTATTCCTTTTGCTACTTTGATTCCCATTTTGCGTCCTTCTGGCTCTTGAATAATTCTTGGTATATGTTTCAATATAATTTGTATTTTAAAGCCTGGTAGGCTTTTAACAATACCTATTAATTCTTTTATAGGTGCTTGTTTAAGTAATAATAATTTTTTCTTTTCTTTCAAATTTTCTCGAATACCTATTCTTCTAGACCTTAATATTTTTGGTAATCTTCCATTTAATTTTTGTATTGAATTCCAACTTATAGCATCCATTTTTCTGACTATTATTTCTACAATTTCTTTTCTTAGAATTCCACCATTTTTAGAAAATAAGAAATCTAATATTTGTTCTATTAAAATTTCAATATTTAAGTCTGCTTGGCTGCCAGCACTTTTAATTAATCCTTCTAGGTTATTCCAGCTTAGAACTTTCCCATCAAAAATCATTTCCTTTAAACTTTGACGTAATTGTGGGTCTGGATCTTCCATTAATCTTTTTGCAAAATATGGATATGCTGCGCCAAGAATTTTGAAATCTGGATCTACACTTAACGCAATGCCTTCTAATGTGATTAAGGATCTAATAATTAAAGCATAATATGGTGGAACTCTAAAAGGGAATTTGTACATTACATTTGAGAGATCATCCGTAACTACTTTAAAGTCTAATTTTTTTACTCCAACTTCAAGAGCTGTAGTAAATACACTTTCAAAAGCAGGTATGATTGGTTTTAGATCAACATCCTTTGCTAAGAAGCCTAATTCCACAAAATCTTCTGAAAGCTTATTAAAATTTCTATTTACTAAATGAACGACAGCTTGAATCAGTCCAATCCTTGATTCTCGTGTCACTTCACTCATCATTCCAAAATCTAAATAACATAATCTTCCATCATTTAATGCTAAAAGATTACCAGGGTGGGGATCTGCATGAAAAAATCCATGCTCTAATAATTGTTGAAGACTACAATTGACGCCTATTTCTACCATTTCATCTGGGTCAATACCTAAGTTTTTAACTGCTTTTAAATTCGTTAATTTAACGCCTTCAATCCATTCCATGGTTAATACTCTTCTACTTGTAGCTTTTTTATAAATCATAGGAACAGCTATTTTCAAGTTTAATTTATGTAAATTTTTAAATCTTTCTGCATTAGCTGCTTCATTAAGGTAATCCATTTCTTCAAAAACTCTCTTACCTAGTTCATCAATTAAAGCTACTAAATCACTTCTTATTAATTTTATGTTTTTGTTCAGCCATAATGCGATATTTCTTACAATGTATAGATCCAGTGTTATTTGTTCTCTTAATCCAGGTCTTTGTACTTTGACTGCAACTTTTTCTCCTGTTCTTAGAGTACCTTTATGAACTTGTCCTAAAGATGCTGCTGAGATTGGTTCTTTATCTAGATTTTTGTATATTTCTTCCACAGATACTCCTAAGTCTTCTTCAATACATGCCATAGCTAATTCACCATCAAATCCAGGTAATTGATCTTGAAGTTGTGCCAGTTCTTCCAAGACTACTTTTGGAATAATGTCTGGCCTAGTAGATAAGGCTTGGCCACCTTTAATAAAAGCCGGTCCTAGTTCAACAAGCAGTTCTGTGAATTCTTTAGCTCGTGACTTAGCTTTATCCTTATTATTTAATTGTCCAGTATATTTATCTATTAATACTCCTACTAGAAACAAACCTATTGGTATTAATGTTTGCCACAGTCTACGTAATAAACGTAATGGATGTCCTTTGTAGATATTAGTAATCGTTTTTGGATCATATTCGAGTAACCCTGCGGCCTCGATGAAATCACTTAGTTCTTCTGCCATAGGCATCATGGCTTTAGTTTTAGTACCCCTTCTAAACCACGCTAAGACCCGCTAGCCTTTATTTGGCTATTGGTACTTTCAGTGCTGGTCGGTTTACGCCTTCAGAATATCGCCTTACTGGATTGTCTAGAACTGACTTTTGAGGAAGGATTTACAGTTCTTACTGGTGAAACAGGGGCTGGGAAATCAATTCTTTTAGATGCTTTAGACGCTTTATTTGGAGGTAGTCAATCGGTTGCGTTAACTCGTTTGTTAAGCCCTGGTGCAAAGTACGGTCATATAGAAGCTTCCTTTTCAAGAAATGATTCAATTGATTCTTGGTTAAAAAATGAAGATTTTGATGCTGATGACAGTGATTTATTGATAAGCAGGGAATTGCGTTTAAAGGAAGGGCGTTTAATTAATCGGTGCAGGGTTAATGGAGTTGTTATTAATCGTCATCAGATTGCGTCTCTTCGACCCTTATTGATTGATTTAACTGTTCAGGGCCAGACTCAACAGTTAGCTTCTACCACTAATCAACTTGTTTGGTTAGATAGGTTGGGCTCTATTAGAGTAAAAGAAGCTTCAGACAAGGTTAAATGTAGTTGGCAAATTTGGCATCAAGCCTTTTTAGCACTTGAGAAAGCCAAAATAGACTCGGATAAATTTAAAAAAGAATCAGAGGATTTAGAGAGTTTATTAGAAGAATTGGAAGATGCACAATTAGATGATCCTTTAGAAGATTCTAAACTGGAAAAAGAGCAAGATCGCTTAGTTCATGGTGTGAAACTGCGTGAAGGTCTGGAAGATTTGTTTTTCAAGCTTCAAGAAGGTTCCGACAACCATCCTTCTTTAGTTGATCAATTAGGAATCTCTTTAAATTTACTGAAGGACATGACTAAATTGGACTCTGATTTAATTGTTTATTTAAATAAAACTTTTGATTTGCATTATAATTTAGAAAATCTAATTAGTGAACTAAAGCAATACAGCTCCATGTTGGAGACTGACTACTCCACTTTGGAGGAGGTTCAAGTAAGACTTTCTATTTTAAAGAAATTGCAGCGTCGCTATAATCTTACTTTGCCAGAATTGTTGGAACGTAGAGAAGAGTTGCGTCTTTCACAAAGGTCTAATGATATTGAAAAATTACTCAAAAAATTAGCATTAGAAGAATCATTAGCCCGTGAAAAACGTGATCAAAATAATTGTGCATTAACAAAGATTCGTCAAGATGTAGCTTCTCAATTTGAGAATCACCTAATGAAATATTTGAGGCTTCTAGGGCTGTTAAATGTTCGTTTTGAGGTTCAATTCAATCCTTCTATGCCTAATGAGAAAGGTGCTGATACTGTGCAGTTTTTATTTTCTGCTAATCCAGGTCAAAATTTAGCGCCACTTATGGATGTTGCTTCAGGCGGTGAAATGTCTCGCTTTTTATTGGCTTTAAAAACAGTTTTATCCCAAGTAGATGGTTCAAGTACTTTGTTTTTTGATGAAATTGATGCAGGAGTTAGTGGCCGTGTCAGTGGAGCTATTGCAACTGTTTTAAAGGATTTAGCCGGTTCTCGTCAGGTTTTTTGTGTGACACATCAACCTTTGGTAGCTGCAGTAGCGGATCATCATTTTCGGGTTGTTAAATCTGTAGAAAATGGAATAACAAATTCTCAAGTTATATCTCTTTCAAATTTAAAGGATCGTCAAACAGAATTAGCCGAGCTTGCAGGTGGGAATTTTGAAGAAGCTAGACTTTATGCAGCGAGTTTGTTGGAACAGCAAGCTGCCTAAAAGGTTCGCTATCTATTTAGACTGATAGGTTGATTCTTTATCTTCTATGGTGCGCCCTAAAGGAAAGGAGATAGATAAGCGCTTGGGCGGTTCTACTACTTTGACTGGAGAGTTGTTAGAGGACGTCATCAGAGTTCGTGGTGCGAGACAGCACAATCTGAAAAATATTGATTTAACCCTTCCACGAAATCAATTAGTTGTATTTACAGGAGTTAGTGGAAGTGGTAAGAGTTCATTGGCCTTTGACACTATTTTTGCTGAAGGACAACGTCGGTATGTTGAAAGTCTTTCTGCTTATGCAAGACAGTTTTTAGGTCAGGTTGATAAACCTGATGTTGATGCCATTGAAGGCTTGTCTCCTGCTATATCCATTGATCAGAAATCTACGAGCCATAACCCACGTTCAACTGTTGGCACTGTCACTGAAATACAAGATTATCTACGTTTATTGTTTGGTAGAGCTGGAGAGCCTCATTGTCCAGAATGTGAGCGACATATTCGACCTCAAACCATTGATGAGATGGTTGATCAAATTCTTACGCTCCCTGAAGGCACTCGTTATCAGTTACTTGCTCCTGTTGTAAGAGGAAAGAAAGGTACTCACAGTAAATTGTTGAGAGGCCTTGCTGCTGAAGGCTTTGCTCGCGTACGTATTAATAAAGAGGTTCGAGACTTATCAGATAATATTGAACTTGATAAGAACCATTCTCATACTATTGAAGTAGTTGTTGATCGCTTAATTGCTAGAGAGGGTATTCAGGAGAGATTGACCGATTCATTACGCACTGCTTTGAAACGTGGAGAAGGATTGGCATCTGTTGAAGTAGTGCCTAAAGCAAATGAAATGTTGCCTAATGGAGTAGATCGCGAAAGATTGTATTCAGAAAATTTTGCTTGCCCTGAACATGGAGCAGTAATTGAGGAGCTTTCTCCAAGATTGTTTTCTTTTAATAGTCCATATGGTGCTTGTTCTGATTGTCATGGCATTGGCCATCTTAGAAAGTTCACGATGGAAAGAGTTATTCCTGATCCATCTTTACCTGTGTATTCTGCCGTTGCTCCTTGGAGTGATAAAGATAACTCATATTATTTTTCGTTATTGTATTCTGTTGGAGAAGCCTTTGGTTTTGAGATAAAAACTCCTTGGAATCAATTAAGCAAAGAACAACAAAAGATTTTGCTTCATGGAAGTATTGAACCCATTCTTATACAGGCGGATAGTAGATATAAAAAGACTACCGGATATTCGAGGCCTTTTGAAGGGATTTTGCCAACTTTAGAAAGACAATTAAAGGAAGCTAATGGTGAATCAGTTCGTCAGAAATTAGAGAAATATTTAGAATTAGTGCCTTGCCCTAGTTGTGCAGGAAAAAGATTACGTGCAGAAGCTTTAGCAGTAAAAATAGGCCCGTTTAGTATTTCTGATCTAACATCAATAAGTGTTGATGAAACACTTAACGCGATAGAAATGTTAATGGGCGTTGGAGTTGCGGAGGGCTCTGCTCCACTTTTAACATCAAGACAAATGCAAATTGGAGATTTAGTTTTAAAAGAAATAAGATTGAGACTTCGCTTTTTGTTAGATGTGGGACTTGATTATTTGAGTTTAGATAGACCTGCAATGACTTTGTCTGGAGGAGAAGCCCAACGCATACGTTTGGCGACTCAAATTGGTGCAGGATTAACAGGAGTTCTTTATGTATTAGATGAACCTAGTATTGGTTTGCATCAAAGAGATAATGATCGCTTATTAGCCACACTCAAACGATTGCGAGACCTTGGTAATACTTTGGTTGTTGTAGAACATGATGAGGAAACTATTCGGGCTGCAGATTATTTAGTAGATATTGGGCCTGGTGCAGGTGTGCATGGTGGTGAGATTGTTGCTCAAGGATCTTTTGATCAATTGCTGACTGTTAAAAATTCTCTGACAGGTCAATATTTAAATGGTAGTCGTTTTATTCCAACTCCAAAAAAACGACGAGAGGGAGGTAAGAGAAAATTGCGTTTAATTGATTGTGATTTGAATAATCTCAAAAATATTAATGTTGATTTACCGCTTGGTAGATTAATTGCAGTTACAGGGGTTAGTGGAAGTGGAAAAAGTACTTTAATTAATGAGTTATTACACCCTGCTTTGAACCATAGTTTAGGATTAAAAGTGCCTTTTCCAAAAGGTCTTGGTGAGTTGAGAGGTATACAAGCAATTGATAAGGTCATTGTTATTGATCAATCTCCTATAGGTAGGACACCACGTTCTAATCCTGCAACTTATACGGGTGCTTTTGATCCAATAAGACAAATATTTGCTGCTTCAATCGAAGCTAAGGCTAGGGGTTATCAGGTAGGACAGTTTAGTTTTAATGTAAAAGGAGGTCGTTGTGAAGCTTGTCGAGGCCAAGGAGTAAATGTAATTGAAATGAATTTTTTACCTGATGTTTATGTGCAGTGTGAGGTATGCAAAGGTGCACGGTTTAATAGAGAAACATTACAAGTGAGATATAAGGGTTTTTCAATAGCAGATGTTTTAGAGATGACTGTTGAACAGGCTGCAGATGTTTTCTCTGCAATACCTCAAGCTGCTGATCGATTACGTACTTTGGTAGACGTAGGGCTTGGTTATGTCAAGTTGGGTCAACCTGCACCTACTCTTTCTGGAGGTGAGGCGCAGAGAGTAAAGCTTGCAACTGAGTTGTCACGTCGAGCGACTGGTAAAACTCTTTATCTCATTGATGAGCCGACTACTGGCCTTAGTTTTTTTGATGTTCATAAATTAATGGATGTTATTCAACGGTTAGTTGATAAAGGAAATTCGATAATTGTGATTGAACATAATCTTGATGTGATTAGATGCTCTGATTGGATTATTGATTTAGGGCCAGAAGGAGGAGATCGTGGAGGTGAAATTATTGTTGAAGGAACCCCTGAAGAAGTTTCTGAGCATCCTACGAGTCATACTGCTCGTTATCTAAAAAAAGTTTTAGCTCACCATTTGTGTAAATCTTCTACTAATGATCCATTAGAAGTTTCTTAAGTAGATTGAGAGAGATTTTTTGTTTGGCAGAAGATTTTCCTCAAACCTAAATGGACATATATTTCATGATTTGTTTATATTTCAAGCCTTTTGAGGGTGGTTTTCTTTGCATTTCTCCATAATTTGTTTGGAAGATTTAAGGACTTTAAAGGTTAAAAGCCCTTTTCTTGCAGTCAATTTGGCAAAATCCTAAAAAATTGTTTTTGATTTTATAAGTCTTTCTTTAGGTTTGTGAGGCTAAAAATCTCCTAAAAGCTCCTTCAACTCCTCATAGGAGGTTGTGAATGATATGGGCTTCAAGCTTCTCCATCTGAACCTACATGGTTTGATCAGGGCTCATGATTTGGAGTTAGGTCGAGATGCTGATACAGGAGGGCAAACACTTTATGTTTTAGAGCTGGTTAAGGGATTGGCCTCTCGTCCAGAAGTTGATCAAGTTGATTTAGTAACAAGGTTGATTCAGGATCGTCGAATTTCTGCTGATTATTCTCAGCCAATAGAAGTCATTGCTCCTGGGGCCAATATTCTTAGGTTTCCTTTTGGTCCTAAACGATATCTGCGTAAGGAGCTTTTATGGCCTTATTTGGATGATTTAGCTGATCAGTTAGTTTCTAAGCTTTCTTCGGAAGAGCAACGTCCTGATTGGATACATGCACATTATGCAGATGCTGGATATGTAGGCTCTTTGGTAACTAGACGTTTAGGCATACCGTTTGTTTTTACAGGACATTCACTCGGCCGGGAGAAACAACGTCAGCTGATAGCTGCTGGTATTGATCATGATCAAATTGAACAGTCTTATTCGATTAGTCGTAGAATTGATGCTGAGGAATTAGCCTTAGCTCATTCAAATTTAGTAATCACCAGTACTCGTCAAGAAGCTGAACATCAATATAAGAGATATGGTAATTATGTTAATGAGAAAGCCAAGGTAGTTCCTCCTGGGGTTGATGCAACTCGCTTTCATTCAATTCAATCTGATTCTGAAATTAAAACTGTTGATAAATTGTTGTCTTCTTTTTTGAGACACCCTGAGCTACCACCACTTTTAACTATTTCTAGGGCGGTTCGAAGAAAAAATATTCCTGCTTTGGTTGAGGCTTATGGTCGATCACCTGTACTACGTCAAAGACATAACCTTGTGCTTGTTCTTGGTTGTAGAGAAGATCCTCGTCAGTTAGAGAAGCAACAACGTGAGGTGTTCCAGCAGATTTTTGATTTAGTTGATCGTTATGACCTTTATGGTCAGGTTGCATATCCTAAACATCATCGACGGGATCAAATTCCTGCAATTTATAGATGGGCGGCTCATCGCCGTGGTTTATTTGTGAACTCTGCGCTTACTGAGCCATTTGGCTTGACTTTGTTAGAAGCTGCAGCGTGTGGTTTGCCTATGGTGGCAACTGATGATGGTGGGCCAAGGGATATTTTAGCTCGTTGTAAAAATGGCTTATTAGCAGATGTAACTGATTTAGAATCACTTCAAGACTCGCTTGAGGAAGGTGGTTCAGACTCTCATAAGTGGGAGCGATGGAGTCAAAATGGCATTGAGGGTGTAAGTAGACATTTCAGTTGGGATGCTCATGTTTGTAATTATCTTGCATTGATGCAAGACCAATTGAAATCGTTTAATTCTTGTAGTCGTGTTCTCCAAGAAGATCAAAAGAATAGTCCATTAGGAGAACGCTTGTTAATTCTTGATTTAGATAGCGATTTGGAGCTTGCAGATACAAATAGTTTGATAACATTAAGGCAAAGTTTAAAAACTTTTGGCCTAGAAAAACAAAACAAAATAGGAGTTTTGACTGGTCGCTCACTGAAAGCAGCACGTAAACGTTATTCGGAACTTCATTTACCAGAAGTTACTGTTTGGATTTGTTGTGCTGGTACAGAAATTTATTATGGCAAAGAAGAGCAATCCGATCTTTTTTGGCAATCTTCTATAGGAGTTGATTGGGATCGTTCTGGAGTTGAACTAGCTTTGTCAGCTCTTAAAGATCATTTAAAACCTCAAGAAAGACAACATCAAAGTAATTACAAGATTAGTTATTTATTAAGAAAACCTAATGTCGCTATTCTACCTTTGGTTAGAAAGAGATTAAGACAGCAAAGTCAGGCTGCACTTCCCTACTTGCGATGTCATTGGTATTTAGATGTTATTCCGTTGAGGGCGTCTCGTACAGAAGCTATTCGGCATCTTGCAATTCGTTGGGGTTTGCCTTTGGAGAAGATTTTTGTTGTAGCTAGTCAACAAGGCGATGCGGAATTAGGACGTGGTTTAACCTCTGCTGTTGTACCTTTCGAACATGATCCATCTTTAGATGAATTACGTTCACAGCAGCGTGTTTTTTTTGCTTCTAGTTCAAAGAATAGTTTTTTAGATGGATTGAAATATTATCGGCTTTTTTAAATTAATCGGAATTAATGTTTCCTTGAATTACTTCAATGTTTTTAGCTGCACGGTCTGCCTTACTTCTGGCTTTCTCAATAGTTTCGTCGAATGCTACTGTTACACCCATTCGCCGTCCTTTTCTTGCATTAGGCTTGCCAAATATAAAAACCTTGGTGTTTTTTTCTGATAGTGCTTTATCTATACCTTTATAAGAAACATTAGAATAAATATCTTGAGATAAGATTACCCTACTTGCAGCTGCTTTTTGATGAGTAATTTCTGGAATTGGAAGCCCAAGAATTGCTCTAAGATGCAGTTCAAATTCATTCATATTTTGGCTAATTAGAGTTACTAAGCCTGTGTCATGAGGCCTAGGGGATAATTCTGAAAAAATGACTTCATCTTGAGAAATAAAAAATTCAACTCCGAATAATCCAACCCCACCAAGATTATCTGTGATAAGTTTTGCTATTGATTGTGCTTTTTTTAGATGTTTTTCATTTAGCTCTGCGGGTTGCCAGCTGCATTGATAGTCTCCATTATATTGTTCATGACCAATAGGTGAACAATATACTGTTGATCCATTATTTAAACGAATTGTAAGTAAAGTAATTTCTAGTTCAAATTTTATAAATTCTTCTATAATTACAAGAGTTGATTTTCCTCTAGCTCCTTGGATGGCATTTTGAAAGGCCTGTTCAAGATCAATTTCTTTTTTTACTAAGCTTTGACCTTTACCAGAAGAGCTCATTGCAGGCTTAATAAATACTGGGTATCCAATATTTTTTGCCGCCTTAAATAGTTCATTTTTGTTAGAAGCATATGCAAATTTTGCTGTTTTTACCCCTAATTCTTTAGATGCTAAGTTTCTGATTTTCTCGCGATTCATAGTGATTGCTGTTGCCCTAGCTGTTGGAATAATTTGTATTCCATCTTCTTCAAGTTCTTTTAATGAATCAACTGCTAGGGCTTCGATTTCAGGAATAACAATATCTGGATTGTATTGACGGATTTTGTCTTTTAAGATTTTTGGGTCGCTCATATCTAATACCTCTTTCAGATCAGCAACTTGCATAGCTGGAGCATTTTTATACCGATCACAAGCAATTACTTTGCATCCCAACCTTTGAGCTGCAATAGCAACCTCTTTGCCTAGTTCTCCACTGCCAAGGAGCATTAATGTTTTTGGAAGTATGTTCATGACAAAAGAGAGATAACTTTACTTTTAGGAAATTGGAATAACATAAACATATGTGTTGATTTCCTTAACTGCTTTCTAAGGTGTAATTAGATTTGTCAATTTCAGCTTCAGAGATCAAAGTAAGTTGTCGAACAGGAGGCTCTTCATTTATGAACCCCCATGATTTGAAGATTTTTGGATCTGGGTGACTAATGAGTTGAATATTTTTTCTTTTTTTTAATCTAAAACCCTGTTGAGCCATTTTTCGCATAAGTTTTGCTGACTCTTCAAAACGAGAAGCCATAGCTTCTAAACTTGCACAATCACTAGTAAGTCCAGTTTCTTTCCATGTGAAGTAGCTCATTGTATATATTTTTTAGGGAGTAGGGCGTAAAAGCAGCCCAATGAGTACTAATCCTAAAGTCACTAACCAAAAATTTCTCACTATTAGTCTTTCATTGTTTCCAGCTAATTCGTAATGATGGTGAAGTGGAGCCATCTTAAATACTCGATTACCTTTGCCAGCGATTTGTTTTGTCAGTTTAAAAACCCATACTTGAATAATTACAGAGAGGGATTCAATAAGAAACACACCGCCCATAATTAGGAGTGCCCATAAACTATTTGATAGAAGTGCAACTCCAGATAAAGCTGCTCCTATTGCGAGAGAACCTGTATCTCCCATGAATACTTTAGCTGGGTTTCGATTGTGAAAAAGAAAGCCAAGCCATGCTCCTGCCATGGCCATACAAAAACATATAATGATTGGGTTATTTGGGTTGTCGCGAAGTATCAGTTGAATAGCTAAGCCAGTAAATACCAATGCACTACATCCGCTTGCAAGACCATCAAGGCCATCAGTGAGATTAGTGGCGTTACTTTCTGCTAGCAATACAAAAAGTGCAAGAGGCCAGACCCAAATCCCAATATCAAGAGAGATGTCAGAAAATAAATAGATTTTGGTATTTATCCATTCTTGCCAGCTTGCCCAATTTAGAAAAAGGATTCCTGTAATGGCCTGAAGAGCAAGTTTCTCTTTTGCTTTTAGCCCAGCGTTTCTATTCATTGTTAGGCTGCGCCAATCGTCAAGAGCACCTATTAGCATGAAGGCTAGAGTTAAGAAACTAATAGCTAAAAGTTGTTGCTTGTTTGACCCATTAATTGGGATTGAATTCCCAATTATTAGAGCAATAGGTATTATTAAAATTCCACCCATTGTTGGTGTTCCAGATTTTTTGTAATGTTTTTGTGGCCCTTCTTCTCTTATGATTTGTTTTAATTTGAGAGCTCTTAATTTTGGGATTCCATAGTGACAGATTATTAGTGAAATTAATGTTGATAGGAATAGTGGCAGGCTAAGTAAATTGGTTGACAAATAGTAGTCTGTTGAAAAACTTGCTGCAAATATTAGGCTAGTTAGTAAGGCTGAAGAAACTTTTCCATCAGTCTTGTCCTTTTTGATTTTTATCTTAGTGGTATGGTTATTTGAATTCCTCAAGGCAAAGATTTAGGTTGTCTTAGTAATTAGTTGATTAACAAATAACTAAGCAAGCTTAGTCTTCCCAATTTTCTTCGGTTTGCTCATCATCAGTCTTGTAATCTTCTTTTTCTCCCATCAAAGCTGATAATTCTTCTTCTTCTACAGTGCTGACTTCTTGAGAAGCTGATTCTTCATCCGCAATGAGTCTTCCACTGGCTTCTAGCCAGGTCAATAAATCCGGTTCCTCCCTTAATGGCAAGATCGGAGCGGGTTCTGTTCTTCCGTAACGTGTGAGGGCAGGGTTGATGCCGTCGAGTGAACTAAGGTCCACTTTTTCGAGGGCGCTCATTAGTAAGGATTTAAAACCAATTACTCAACATAATGCATTGAGATCTCTTTTATGTTTCTGTTGACTTCTAAGTTGTTCATAATGACGCTTACTTGGGCGTTTGCTTTGATGCTGAGCTTTGGTTTGCGCGCTTGGGGTGCACATCATCCAGACCCTTTTATTATTCGACCTTATTTGGTTTTTGGGCTTCTTTTTGGACCTTCGATTGTTTTAGGCTTTTGGTTGTATTTTGTTGGTTTTAGAAAGGTTGAGCTATAGCTTGGGTCATTAAAAAAACCGATCCCTTCTTAAAGGGATCGGTTTTTTTTGATTGATACTGCTGGAAGCATCTGAGATTTAGCGCCTGGGGCCATGCTTTCAGGTGTTGGGCTTGTCTCCTAAGGGCACCTAAACGATGCAGAGGAGTTACGACTGGCTTGACGTACTCATTTGTCTTGCCAGACGAAGAGCCTACAAATAGGTTAAGACTGTTGGAGCAGGAGCATTAATTCAGTTTGCTTCTATTGATTCTCAGGTGGCGTGTCGTCCATTGGGACACCTCCATGTTCGATGTAATAAGAATCGTTCAATTAGCTCAAAAAAGCAATCAGCTTTTACACGCATTGCCTTCTGACTTTATTTTGTGCAGAATTTATAATGGCTTGCTTAGTAATGGCTATTGTAAGTGTACGCAACTTTTCACCTTTATTTTTAGTCGTTTTTTCTTGGGTACTGTCAAGAGATACTTGATGGAATTCACAAAGGGAAAGACGATTTTTATCAATCAGATACTACGAAAAAGAGTTTTATCCTATGCCACTTATCCAGGTAATCGTTTAGTGGATGTTTTCATTATTGAATTTGTCTTCTGCCATAGTGTTCCTTCTTCCTAGATTTTGGATTCAAATTGTTTTCTGGGCAAGATAATGATAGGCAGACCTTAAAACTTGTTATCCAGGAGTTTATTGATGGGACGTGCTACGAAAGTTGTTCTCGCCTATTCGGGTGGAGTTGACACTAGTGTTTGCATTCCTTATTTGAAGAAGGAATATGGGGTTGAGGAGGTCATTACCTTTGCTGCTGATCTTGGGCAGGGAGATGAGCTTGAGCCAATTCGACATAAGGCTATAGCTGCAGGTGCTAGTGAATCTTTAGTAGGTGATTTGATAAAGCCTTTTATTGAGGATTTTGCATTTCCAGCAATTCGAGCTAACGCTCTTTATGAAGGCCGTTATCCACTTTCGACTGCATTAGCGAGACCACTTATTGCTAGTAGTTTGGTTGATGTCGCTAGGAAGGTGAAAGCAGATGCAGTTGCTCATGGTTGTACTGGAAAAGGTAATGATCAGGTGCGTTTTGATGTGGCGATAGCTTCTCTTGCTCCTGAATTAAAGGTTTTAACACCTGCCAGAGAATGGGGAATGAGTAGAGAGGAGGCAATTGCTTATGGAGAGCAATTTGGAATTCCAGCACCTGTCAGTAAAAAATCTCCTTATTCAATTGATCTAAATTTATTGGGAAGAAGCATTGAAGCCGGCTCTCTTGAGGATCCAATGCAGACTCCTCCTGAAGAAGTTTTTGCTATTACATCTTCAATTGATAATGCCCCTGATAAACCACAAGAGATTGAAATCCTTTTTGATGCTGGTAATCCAATAGCTATTGATGGAGAATCTTTAGACCCTGTAGCTTTGATACGTAAAGCCAATTTATTGGCGGGCACCCATGGTTTTGGTCGTCTGGATATTATTGAAAATAGAGTAGTTGGAATTAAAAGTCGTGAGATTTATGAAACACCTGGATTACTTCTATTGATTAAGGCTCATCAAGAACTAGAGAGCTTGACTTTGTCAGCAGATGTTCTACGCATCAAGCATCAATTAGAGAGAGAATGGTCGGACTTAGTTTATAAAGGCCTCTGGTTTACTTCTTTGAGAACAGCTTTAGATGGCTTTTTTGAACGTACTCAAAGTCATGTGAATGGTCTTGTAAGGATTCGCTTACACAAGGGAAATGCAATTATTTTGGGACGTAGTTCTATTACAAATAGTCTTTACAGGCCAAGTATGGCTACTTATGGCTTGGATGATCAATTTGATCATAAGGCTGCTGAAGGATTTATATATATATGGGGATTGCCTAGTCGTATTTGGGCTGCAGTTAAAAACGCTCAGAAGATAAATTAATCTTTCTTTTCTTCTTTCTCTTCTTCTTTCTCTTCTTCTTTCTCTTTAACAGTTTCTTTGTCTTTAGTTTCTTCTTTTTTGTCTTTGGTTTCTTCTTTTTCCTCAGTTCCTGTGACTGCTCTAGGAGTTGGAAGTGGACCGTTTTGCTTCACAGTTAGATAGCGAATTACATCTTCACTAAGCCGCATCGCTTTTTCTAAAATTTCTACATGCTGGCCATCACCGTTATGGCTTAACTGCACATATATACCTTCTTTGTGTTTTGAAATGGGGTAAGCCAATCTACGTTTCCCTCGCATTTGGCTATCTAAAACTTCTGCTCCAGACTCAGTGACTAGCTCGCTGTATTTTGTGAGGTGGCTGTCAACTTCTTCCTCAGGTATATCCGGGCGCAGGATATACATGGTTTCGTAGTAAGGCTGATTAGTCATAAGATTCCGACTAGGACTAAAGGCTCATTCAAATGAGCGACGGAGTATCCACAATATCTCTTTGTGGTGATCTGTTAATTAAATCTGCATTCGAACTGCCTCACTAATTCCTGGTAGATCAGGTTCTTTTCCTTGAATGCACTCTCCAAAAGCAAAAATGACTATGCTGAGAACTGCTATCAATACAGTGCTTGAAAGGGTATTAACTATTAGTCCTGAGCCTAGGGGACGAATGAGGACTTGAAATGCATAACTGATTAAAATGAGTGCGATATCTATTAGGAGTGCTTGAAGTGTGTTGAAACGCAGAAAATAAGGGATTTTGGGATTTCTAGCAACGGCAAGGAAGAGGACAAAAAATAAAATCAAGTTTCCAAAAGGAATTGCTTGTTGAAGAATGATTAATGGTAATGCTGGCAGTGCTAGCCATTGTAAAAACGGGAAATCAGTGAATAGAGATCTGCCGAAAGGTAGAGCATCGCTCCAGGGCAGCATATAAACCAAAAACCCTATTAATTTTTGCCATATAGGAATGAGCATATCGTGTCCTTTAAATATTGAATCTTAAGTCGTTAAATATTTTTCTGCTGCTAATCTCATTAAATCTACGGGGATTTTATCATTTTTACTCCATAATCTTAAAGAAGCAGCTCCTTGCTGGATAAGCATTTCGAGCCCATCAATTATTTCACAACCGTGTTGCTTGCCTAAAGTTAACCATGCAGTTGGTCTTGGAGTATATATTAAATCATACAGTATTGTTTTTGGTCTTAGATGGTTCCAAATCTTTTCGCCAAGAGGTAATTGACTTAAATGGTTATTTGAAATATTGCTTGAGCTCATTCCTACAGGAGTGGTATTAATTATTAACTCTGCTTCTTCTACTAAGCGGTCAATATTTTTGCTTGTTGTTAGCAAGCCTTTTAAAAGGGTTGAATTAGTCTCTGATTCTAAAATATTTTTTTTGAAATAAGTTAAGCAATTATTTAAAGAATATTCTCTTCTTGCTATTACAGTGATTTGACTGATATTTAGATTTTGTAGGCCTGCTATGACAGCTCTTGCACTGCCTCCACAACCCAACACAATTGCTTTGCTTTGATTCCAATTTTTTCCTTTTAGTGGCGCAAGAAAACCTTCTACATCGGTATTCATTCCATCCCACCCACCTTCTTTATTTGGGATCAAAGTATTTACTGCTCCAAGTCTTTTTGCTAGGGGACTAATGTTGTTGCAGCTTTTTATAATATTCTGTTTGTGTGGGATTGTGATATTCAAACCTTGGCAATTTAGGTTGAGTAATGTTTTTGCGATTACTTCTAAGTTTTTTGCTTCACATGGCATGGCTAAGTAGCACCAATCAAGACCCATGTCTTTCATCGCTGCGTTGTGCATTACAGGTGAGAGTGAGTGATTTACTGGTTGGCCGAGTAAGCCAACGAGTTTGGTGTTTCCGCTAATCATTTAGATCTTTCAGATCTGTTCATTTATCAGGGTGCCGTTCTTGCTGTTCGGGAACCACCCCTCGCCTCTAAGTGGGCTCAATGCCGAGGATGTTCCTATTCATGTAAAGACAAATTTAGGAGTTGGTGATCCATGGGGAAGGTTGTTGGAATTGACCTTGGCACTACGAACAGCTGTGTGGCAGTAATGGAAGGCGGTAAGCCAACTGTTATTGCTAATGCAGAAGGATTTCGTACTACTCCTTCTGTGGTGGCTTATACAAAAAATCAAGATCAGTTAGTAGGACAGATTGCTAAACGTCAGGCGGTTATGAATCCTGAGAATACTTTTTATTCATCTAAGAGATTTGTTGGTCGTCGCGTAGATGAAGTGAATGAAGAATCAAAAGAAGTCAGTTATGGCGTTGAGAAATCTGGTTCGAATGTAAAGTTGAAATGTCCAATTCTAGATAAGCAATTTTCACCAGAGGAAGTTAGTGCGCAAGTTTTACGCAAATTATCCGAAGATGCTGGCAAATATTTAGGCGAAAATGTCAGTCAAGCAGTGATTACAGTTCCTGCTTATTTCAATGACTCTCAGCGACAAGCGACGAAAGATGCTGGCAAAATTGCTGGACTGGAAGTACTTAGGATCATTAATGAACCAACAGCGGCAGCCCTTGCATATGGTCTAGATAAAAAAAGCAATGAGCGTATTTTGGTTTTTGATTTAGGTGGTGGAACCTTTGATGTTTCTGTTTTAGAGGTTGGAGATGGGGTATTTGAGGTCCTCTCAACCTCCGGTGACACGCATTTGGGAGGTGATGATTTTGACAAGGTAATTGTCGATCATCTTTCAGCAACTTTTAAAAGCAATGAAGGGATTGATCTTCGTCAAGATAAGCAAGCTCTTCAAAGACTTACTGAGGCTGCTGAGAAGGCCAAGATTGAATTGTCAAATGCAACTCAAAGTGAAATTAATTTGCCATTCATTACGGCTACTCCAGAGGGCCCTAAGCACCTTGATCTTACTTTGACTCGTGTCAAGTTTGAGGAACTAGCTTCTAGCTTGATAGATCGTTGTCGAGTGCCTGTTGAGCAAGCTTTAAAAGATGCAAAATTGTCTTCTGAAGAGCTTGATGAAATTGTGATGGTAGGTGGTTCAACTCGTATGCCTGCAGTTCAGGAGTTAGTTAAACGTGTAACTGGAAAAGATCCAAACCAGACAGTGAATCCTGATGAGGTAGTTGCAGTGGGCGCTGCAATTCAGGGAGGCGTATTAGCAGGAGAAGTGAAGGATATTCTTTTGCTTGATGTCACTCCACTTTCATTGGGTGTTGAAACTCTTGGTGGTGTTATGACCAAGATGATTCCTCGTAATACAACAGTTCCTACTAAAAAGTCAGAGACCTATTCAACAGCTGTGGATGGTCAGACCAATGTTGAAATTCACGTTCTTCAAGGTGAGCGTGAGATGGCTTCTGATAACAAGAGTTTGGGAACTTTTCGTCTTGATGGAATTCCTCCAGCGCCAAGAGGTGTACCTCAGATTGAAGTGACGTTTGATATTGATGCGAATGGAATTTTGAGTGTTACAGCGAAAGACAAAGGTAGTGGTAAGGAACAGAGCATTTCAATAACTGGGGCTTCCACTCTTTCTGACAACGAGGTTGAGAAGATGGTTAAGGATGCTGAGACGAATGCTTCAGCAGATAAAGAAAAGCGTGAGCGTATAGATATTAAGAATCAAGCCGAGACATTGGTTTATCAAACAGAAAAACAGCTTGGTGAGCTCGGTGACAAAGTTGATGCTGACGCCAAAGCAAAAGTAGAAGAGAAGCGAGTAAGACTGAAAGAAGCTACTGAGACAGATGACTTTGAGACGATGAAGTCTTTACTAGAAGAACTTCAACAAGAGCTTTATGCTTTAGGGGCAGCGGTATATCAGCAAGCTGGTGCAGCTAATGCTGCAACACAAACCGCTGATTCAGGGTCTGATTCCACAAGTAGTAGTACTGGCGATGGAGATGATGTGATTGATGCTGAATTTACTGAAACGAAATAACTTTTCTAGTCTTTGAACATTAATTGTCTATTCGAGGGATTTTATTGAGTCACTTTTAATTAACTAAAGTATGGTTGTTGGAGATTTTATTTCTTTATCAATTATGGATTTTGTTGACTTCGTTAACTACCCATTCTGCACTTGCTGGAGCAAGTAGAATTCCGTTCCGGTAGTGGCCTGTGGCAATAATTAATCCAGGTTCTAGATTTTTGAGGATTGGGGCAGGGCAATTGAGTGGTCTTCCTCGCAGACCAGACCAATGGTTGATTATTTCTGCTTCTTTTAACCAGTCAGGAGCAGTACCATTCATCGATTTCATTTGCTCTAGCTTCTCTTTGCTTGCCACAGTCCCTATTTCTAGAGTGGCTCCCATTAAGAGGCGATTCTGATTGTAGGGGATTAGATTTATTCCTTCGTGAGAAAGGACTGCTGGCCAACCTGACCAATTTTTTTGATCTGATTTTAATTTTAGATCTATAACTTGACCAAGAATTGGGGTGATAGGAACGTTATAACCTAAAGGCTTCAATAGGGCTTCACTACTTAGAGGAGCACAAATGATAATAATCTCCTTTGCTATTTTTTTTTTATTTGATAGATGAAGATACCATTGTCGAGGTTTTGTAGATGATCCTCGTTTGATTTCAATTACTCGCTTACAAATTATTTGTACATTTAACTTCTCTAATGCACCTAGTAGACATTTTTGGAGTTGTAGCGGATTGATACGTCCATCTTGAGTTGAAATCAACCCTCCATATTTATGAGTCGGCAATAATCTATCAAGTTTTTTCTCAGGACTGATTGGAAATATTTCTAGACCTAGACCTTGTCGCTCATTTATTAGTTTTTCCATTATGAATGCTTCTTTTTCTGAGCTAGCTAATTGCATCAATGGTTTATTTAAAGCAAAAGGGGTTTCTGGAGTATTTAGCAAGGTGCTCCATTCTTGCCATAGCTCCATACTTCGTTTTCTCATTCTCCAGCCCCGCCCACTAGACTTTCTGAAAACATATCCCATTAGTACGCCGAGAGATGCGGTGGTGCCATTCAGTGGAAGTTGGCTATTGGTTGGTTGCTTTTTTAATAGTGGATCAATGATTACTACTTTGTGACCATGTTTTGCTAGATACCATGCTGTGCTCGCTCCTACAGCACCACTCCCAATCACAGCAATTTCTTTAGTCAGTGTATTTCCTCAGATTTTTGAGTTGTTTTTATTATGATCCGTCTCAATTGGTTTAGTTGAATGGTAGTGCTTGTCTTTAAAAAGATATTAGTTTTTTCAGTGAAGTTTCTTGAGCTTAGTCACAGTAATTTTGCAGCTCATTTATTCAGAATGGTTTACCGTTGCTAGACGTTGAGATTATTTTGAGATGATAGGTGATTAATTGCTGTTTTTGCATGCATGTTCTTGCTTGGCTGCATAAATATCGTCCGGTTGCCTCAAATCCATTGGGATGGATTTGTTTTCAGGGAGGCTTGTTTTTTTTGCCTTCTAGTGCCTTTATATCAGGTTTGTTTTTATTGCCTGCATTGGTGTTGGGGAGTTTGAAAAGGAAGGATTCTTATTGGGCTGATTTCTGGAATTATCCTTTTTTGGGCACTGCGATTTTGATGATTGTTGGTTGTTTTCGTGCTCAGTCGGGATGGTTGGCTTGGATAGGTCTTGCGAATTGGTTGCCATACTTTTGGAGTTTTTGGGCTTTTCAGCCTTATCTAACAACTTCTGTCTCAAGAAGACGCGCAGGACTTTGGCTAGTTACAGGAACTGTACCTGTAGTCATTACAGGTTTTGGCCAACTTTGGTTGGGTTGGCATGGACCTTGGCAAATGTTGAATGGTTTGGTGGTTTGGTTTGTAGCTCCAGGTGGACAACCAAATGGACGTTTGTCTGGCTTGTTTGATTACGCCAATATCACTGGTGCTTGGTTAATGATCGTTTGGCCATTTTGTTTGGCAGCCTTGCTACAACCATTTTTACAACGTCTACGTCGTAATGTCATATTCATATTGGCAGTGAGTATTGTTGCATCATTATTTCTAACTGATTCTCGTAATGCTTGGGGTGGTTTGTTTTTAGTTATACCTTTTGTTTTAGGCCCTGCTCAATGGATTTGGCTTTTTCCTTTCCTTCTTGTGATTTTTATTCCTTTGGGCCTTGCAGTTATACCTGGGGTGGAGACAGAGCTTCAGATGATGGCACGAAGAATTGTGCCAGAGAATATTTGGGCTCGATTAACTGATTTAAAGCATGCCGAGCAGAGGTTTGTCGCGAGTGCACGTTTGCCTATATGGAAGGAAGCCATAACGCTTCTGGCTGAAAAACCATGGTTTGGTTGGGGTGCTGCTGCTTTTCCTGTGCTTTATTCATTGCGAAGAAACTATTGGCCTGGACATGCTCACAATTTGCCTCTTGAGGTGGCTGTAAGTCATGGTTGGCCAGTAATGCTTTTGATCGTGGGTGTAGTCCTAGCTTTATTAATTACAGTGGTGAGACGAGGTGTTTTGACTGTATCGGATAAGAATAGTCATTATTTAGGAACTTCTATTTTTGATAGAGCTTGGTGGGCGGCTACTTTTGCTCTGATATTTTGGCATGGGTTTGATATTCCTTTATTTGATAGTCGTCTTAATATGGCTGGTTGGGTTCTTTTGGCGGGTTTACGTTGTCTAGCGATTTCTTTAAATTCAATTAAACAATCAGTTCATTCAGACTTTGTTTCTGATGCTGAATAAGGATCTCTGGCTTCAGTGGACCTTGAAGGTGTGACCAAGGGAGGACTGTTGATGTTTCCCAATTCTCATGAATGACATTCTCCCATGTAGGTAATTTTGGTAATGTGCGCTGTTCATTTTCTGGAATGCTTTTATTCTCTTCTTGCATTGCTCGATAAGCATTTTTCCAACTACTAAAACTTTGGTGAGATCCTCGTACTTGAGCTATGACAGGAGCAAGGCGACGGTCACCACGAGAAATTAATGCTTGAATAAGACTCCATCTGTAGCTCTCAGGACGAAAGTTGATACCATTTGGTTTTAACCGCTTTGCAAGTAGTCTGAGCCTTTTATCAGCTTCTGGCCGTACTCCATGCCATTGAAAAGGTGTATGAGCTTTTGGTACAAATGTGCTTACACCAAGGGTCAAGCGGAGACCAGTGATTTTTCTTTTTACTCGCAACAATAGATCTGCAGTTGCTTCAATATCTTCCTCCTCTTCTTTTGGGAGCCCAACCATTCCATAAAGTTTGAGGTTTTTTAAACCACCATCGACTGCATATTTTGCTGCCATAAAAATTTCTTCTTCTGATAGCTTTTTGTTTACTATTTTGCGCATTCTTTCACTACCACTTTCAATCGCTATTGTTAGTGATTTGCATGCATGACGAGAAAGAATTTTTGTCATTTCAGAATTGACTGTTGCTGCACGCACTGAGCTCACACTTAGGCGAATGTCATCAAAGGAATCTTGATTAAGCCAATTCAATAAGTCAGAAAATTGGGGATGTTGAGTTACAGATGCACCTAGTAGCCCTATTCGTTTTGTAGCATTAATCCCTTTTTCCACTGCAGGAATTAGTCCATCTTCTAGTGATGAACTTCGGAATGGAAGTGTTAGGTAGCTTGCAAGGCAGAATCTGCAAAGTTCAGGGCAGCTTCGAACTGTTTCAACCATATGAATGTTAGGCCAAGCTGCATCTGGAGTAATTACTGTTGAATGACTAAGAGTATTGCCTTGCCATGTTTGTTTACTAATTGACTGAGGAATATCTGTTTGAATTGGTTGAATTGCTTTGAGTGTTCCATTAGAGGTGTATTTAGGAATATATAATTGAGGCACATAAATACCTGGTATGCGAGCTAAATTTTTCAATTTATCTACTCGAGGTAGATGTCTCACTTTTTGAATTGTGTCAATGAAAGTTGGCAATAGGTTTTCGCCATCTCCTAGAAGAACAACATCTAGGAATGGGGCTAATGGCTCGGGATTTGCAGTGAGTACTGGACCACCACCAAAAACAATCGAATCTTTATCTTTTCTTTGATGACTCCAGATAGGGATCTGTTGCTTTTCCAAAAGATCCAGCAATATAGGACCATCTAATTCCCAGCTAAGTGAGAGTCCGAAAAGATCGCAATTTTGATATTGACGTTCTTGTTGATCTGTAAAGAGTCTTCGGACATCAACGTCTGACCTTTGTGCAAGTGTTGTCCAAATAACTTGATAGCCAAGACTTGTTATGCCAATTGAGTAGGTGCTTGGAAATGCAAGTACAGTTTTTAGGGCGCCAGGTAATGGCGTGGTAGGAGTAAAAAGTAGGGTTTCGTTGTTCAGCTTTAGTTTGGAGGGATGAAGGATAATATTTGAAAAGGGTGTCTTGTTAAGGATTAAACAATGCCTTTGTGATGTAACTCATTAGGTTTATGAACTTTCTTGTTTGAGGTCTATATCTATTTGTCGTTCATATATGGAATGTTCGTTAAATAGGCGAGCAATTAAAAAACTTGTGATGCAGCTTATAAGAAGGGGTTTAAGAATTAGTAGATCTTTTGTGAGTGCAAATGCAAGAAACATTGCTGTTATTGGTGTGCGTGAACAGGCTGATACAAAAGCTCCCATTCCTGCAAATACGAAGCTGCTAGGTACATGACCTGTAATTGCCTCTACCCCATCACCACAAACTAAACCAATTGACCCTCCTAAAATCAGCATCGGATAAAATAAACCCCCTGGCGCTCCAGAAGCAGCAGCTAAACCTGTGGTAATAAAAAGTACAGCAAAGATAGTTAATGCCATTGATATATTGATGTTTCCTTCTGCAAGAATTGTTTTTAGCTTCGTTATTTCATGAAATTCATTTGGCAGATAGGCATATATTCCTCCAAGACAAATACCACATAAGCTCATTTTCAGTATTAATCGATTGTGAAACCAGTTTTTTCCTATTTGCAGCATGATCAGAACATAGCGGCAATAGAGTTCGGCTAAACATCCAATAATTATTCCTAGTACAATTAAATATCCAAGATCTATTGGTAGAAAACTGACTTGGGGTGAGTATTCACGTTGCACTTGAAACCCTAAGTTGCTGTCAAAGCCTCCAGCTGTAGGGTCTAGTCCTATAGCTTGTAGTATGTCAGCCCATGTGTCAGCCCAAAATGTTGTAACGACTACTAATAGGAGTACTACTGGTCTTGCTGAATTCAATAATTCTTCTATTACATAGATAAATCCTCCTATTGGAGCACTGAATATGGCTGCTAGGCCAGCACCTCCCCCAGCAGCAACAATGACTCTTCGAAAGGAAATAGGAGCTTTTAATAATTGCGCCATTTTCCAGGCAACAGACCCTCCCATTTGTACAGCTGGTCCTTCGGGTCCCAAAGGAAAACCACTACCGATAGCCATAATGCCTGCAAGTAGTTTGACTAGCCCGACACGTAGTCCCATAGGTACTTTTCGATGACGGAGAAAGGCCATGATGTGACTCACTCCTGAACCACTGGCTGCTGGGCTGAATCTGGTTATTAAAGAGCTGGAAAGAAGTCCTCCTATGCCACCCATGACAGGTAAAACTAACCATGTAGGCATTTTTTCTAAAAGACTAAATCGCCAATCATTTAGAACATCAATGCCTGCTTTAAATAACACTCCGGTAAGTGCTGCACCTAAACCGGTAAGCATTAATGCAATAACTACTATTAACCAACGTTGTTTGAGTAGTTTGCGGATGCTGTAATTTGCTTTACTTGGACGAAGATTATTATCTAAAACATTTCTTTTGTTCATTTTATTTATTTACTGATAGAACCTCTGCTTCTTTTTCTTGACTAATAACTCGACCTTGGTCTTTGAATCCTGGGATTTCATTGAAATTAAGATATTTGTACAATTCATTTGAAATAGGTGCGATTTTTTTTGCTGCAATGGATTGATATTCTTGAAGTGAAGGAATATGACCTAGCAGTGCACATACTGCTGCAAGCTCTGCACTTCCTAGATATACCTGTGCTCCTTTACCTAGTCGATTATTGAAGTTTCTTGTACTGGTTGAAAATACAGTTGAGTTGTCTTCAACCCGTGCTTGGTTACCCATGCAGAGGGAACATCCAGGCATTTCCATTCGGCTTCCTGCTTTTTCAAAGGTTTTATAATGACCTTCGTCTTTCAGGATTTCTTCATCCATTCTTGTTGGAGGGCAAACCCAAAGCTTTGCTTTAGTTTTGCCCGCTCCTTCTAAAACTTTAGCTGCAGCACGATAATGGCCAATATTAGTCATGCATGAGCCTATAAAAACTTCTTGTATTGCATTCCCAGCAACTTCACTGAGTAACTTGACATTGTCTGGATCATTTGGACATGCAAGAACTGGTTCGGTTAATTCATCGAGATTGATATCTATTACTTCGGCATAATCTGCATCTGAATCAGCAGAAATTAGTTTTGGCTTGGCCAACCATTTTTCCATTGCTTTAATTCTTCTGCTAAGAGTTTTTGCATCTTTATATCCACGTACGATCATATTTTTTAGAAGGACAATGTTGCTACGCAGGTATTCCGCAACTGTACTTTCAGACAGTTGAATAGTGCAGCCTGCACATGAACGTTCAGCACTTGCATCAGTCAGTTCAAATGCTTGTTCAAGTTTTAAATCTGGTAAACCCTCTATTTCTAATATTCTGCCATTAAAAACATTGATTTTGTTGGCTTTATCTATAGTCAGAAGGCCTTTTTGGATGGCCATCCATGGAATTGCATTCACCACATCACGAAGAGTTATGTCTGGATGCAATGACCCTTTAAATCTCACAAGTATTGATTCAGGCATATCCAGTGGCATGGCTCCTATTGCTGCAGCAAATGCAACTACACCAGACCCTCCAGGAAACGATATGCCTAACGGGAAGCGTGTATGACTATCCCCCCCTGTCCCAACTGTATCTGGCAATAGCATTCGATTGAGCCAGCTATGAATAATTCCATCACCAGGTCGTAGTGCTACACCACCTCTTTCAGCAAAGAAGTCTGGCAATTCTTTGTGAGTTGTTAGATCTATGGGTTTTGGGTAAGCAGCTGTGTGGCAAAAGCTTTGCATTACAAGATCAGCTGAGAAGCCCAGACATGCAAGTTCTTTCATTTCATCTCGTGTCATGGGTCCTGTTGTGTCTTGACTACCTACTGTTGTCATGAGGGGTTCACAGCTTGTACCTGGTCTTATTCCTGGAAGGCCACAAGCTCGACCTACTATTTTCTGTGCTTGTGTGAATCCTTTACCAAGATCTTTTGGTTTACCTGGACGCAGAAATAATTGACTGGGTTGTAACCCAAGCTTTTCTCTGACTTTGTCAGTTAAAGCTCTGCCAATCATCAGAGGTATCCTTCCACCAGCTTGTATCTCATCACTAATTGTTGTTGGTTTGAGCTCAAATTTCGCAACGATTTCTCCTTCTTTTTCTTCTCCTTTCGCCCTTGTAATGGTGCCCTCAAGAGGACGTATTGTAATGACATCACCAGTCTTTAATTGACTTACATCACATTCGATTGGTAGCGCACCAGAGTCTTCAGCAGTATTGAAAAAGATTGGTGCAATTTTGCCTCCCAGAATCACTCCACCTGCGCGTTTATTTGGCACATAAGGAATATCTTCTCCTATGTGCCATAGCACTGAATTAATTGCTGACTTTCTTGAGCTTCCAGTCCCAACAACATCTCCTACATAGGAGACTGGATGTCCTTTTCCTTTTAATAATTCGATAGTTGCAAGACCTTGCGGGTCACGAGATTCCAGCATTGCGAGAGCATGGAGAGGGATGTCTGGCCTTGTGGTCGCATGCGTTGCAGGTGATAAATCGTCAGTATTTGTTTCACCATCTACTTTAAAAATAGAGACAGTTATTTCTTCTAGAAGTGGTTTTTTAGAAGTGAACCATTGCGCATTTGCCCAATTTTCTACAACTTGCTGAGCAAAATAATTGGTTTTTGAAAGTTCCATAATCTCATTCACTGCGTCATACACCAAAAGGGTGTGACTCAGTCCATAAGATGCACATTGCGCAAGATCCTCATTTTTGTTGGTAAGAATCTCAATTAATGCTGAGACGTTATATCCTCCGATCATGGTTCCTAGAAGCCTTGTTGCTTCTAGGGGTGTTATGAGTGGACTTTTTGTAATTTCATTTGCTATAGAACTGAGCCAAGTTGCTTTGATGTAGGCAGCTTCATCAACTCCTGGGGGAATGCGATTACTGAGAAGAAAAAGCAGTTCCTCACTATCGGATTCAGGCGGATGTTCGAGTAGTTTTGTTAGTTGTTGTACTTGCTCTGCCGTTAAAGGAAGCGCGGGAATACCTTGGGCTTCACGTTTTGCAGCAAGCTCACGATAAGCACTCAGCATTCCAGTAACTCCTTATAGGGTGGGCAAGAATTGTCCAATTCTCTTCTCCACTTTCCCATGTTGAGGGAATTTCAATATTGAAATACAAGTTCTTGATGCCTTGACCTTGAAATTTTCTTAGTCTTAATAGTGCTGAATACGGATTTTGATGACCACCACCTCTGATTTACATGTGGTGGAGACGAGGCCGTTGGTTCCACCAGGCACTCTTCATAGGGATTTCCCCATTGATCTTGATGCAACTCATACGGTTGCTCTTGCTAGAAAAAGAATTCAATCAATTCTTCATGGACAAGATTCACGTTTATTGGTGATTGTTGGCCCATGTTCAGTTCATGATGTTGATGCGGCTAAGGATTAC